>JARLFX010000077.1 GCA_031296355.1 Acidobacteriaceae bacterium | reverse complement strand
TGCTTGCGCGCCATGACGACGGAGAGCTTCTCTGCCATGAGCTTGGTCTTGCCCTTGCGGCGGATGCCGGCGGTATCGACGAAGCGGTAGATGTGGCCCTTGCGCTCGACGATCTCGTCGACGGCATCGCGGGTGGTGCCGGCGATGGGCGAGACGATGGCGCGGCTGGTGTTGGTGAGCGCGTTGAGCAGGGTGCTCTTGCCGACGTTGGGACGGCCGATGATGGCGATCTTGGTCTCGCGCTGGTCGTATTCGCCGTGGGTGCGCATGTGTGAGCCGGGTAATGGGGCTTTGGGCGCGGCTGGGTCTCCGACGACGGCTGCTGCTTCTTCTTCGTCGGAAGGTGGGGGCTCGATCGCTTCTTCTTCGTGCACGACGGGCTTTGGCGGAGGCAGGACGGCGAAGACATCGTCAAGCAGGTCGCCGATGCCGCTGCCGTGTTCAGCGGAGACGGCGAGGACGTTGCGGAAGCCGAGGCGGCGGAAGTTCTCTGCCTGCACTTCCATCTGCTCGGTATCGATTTTGTTGACGGCGAGGAAGATGGGCTTGCCGCCGCGCTGCAGCAGGCGGGCGAGTTCGATATCGGGCGCGGCGAGCTCGGTGCGGCCATCGACGACCATGATGATGGCGTCTGCTTCTTCGAGCGCGACCTGGGCCTGGCGGAAGATCTCGGAGGGGATGAGGGCTTCGTCGTCGGGTACAACGCCGCCGGTGTCTACCAGGCGGGCACGTTCATTCTGCCATTCGATCTCGCCGTAGATGCGGTCGCGGGTGATGCCGGGCTCGTCGCCCACGATGGAGCGGCGGCTATGGGTGAGGCGATTGAAGAGCGTGGATTTACCGACGTTGGGACGTCCGCAGACGGCGATGAGCGGCAGACCTGCGTTGTCTGCCGCTTCGGTGGCGGCGGAGACGCGGGCTTCGTCAATAGGATCGATGATGCGCCAGTCACTCTCGCCTGCTTCAGGAGTGAGGACGGCGCGGCCTGAGGGCTTCTTCGCTCCGGGCTTGGCAGCGGCTTTGGCGGCGAGAGCTTTCTTGCCGGCTTTGGCGGCGTCAGAGGCGGACTTCGGATTGCGGCCCTTGCGCGGACGGGTGTCTGCGCTGCGGTGCTTCTTGCCCATCCGGTGCTTGGGTGCTTTAGCTTTCTGTGCCATGTGAAACTCTTTTCCGGGTGGGACAACAACAAACTACTTTCAGGACATTACTTTTCTATTATAGAGATCACTATCATTAGCTAGGTTTGTCCGAGACGGTATGCCCGATAAATATCCCAAACTCGACAGTACTCCACAATACGCTCACGATCCGTATCGCTGGCTAAAACAAGCAAAAGAGCTCGATCGTGCAGCCATGCTCATATGGGAGGCAATCCGGAAGGATTTCGAATTAATGTCACTAGCACCCATTGGGACCACTCTGAGCGAAGCAGAAATACCTAACGCGGGTCTCGGTGATGTGTTCTGGTTGAATGCCGGTTTCGCGCTTGAGAATTTACTCAAAGGCCTCATTGTTCAAAACAATCCATCTTCCGTAATAAATGGAATCATCACTAAGAATCTCAAAACGCACAACCTCATAGCGCTGGCTAAACGTGTACCTCTTGATTTGGAAATTCGTGATGCATTTTTCCTGGATATCGGAACACGTTGTATTACTTGGGCAGGACGCTATCCATGTTCGATCAATCTTATGGGTTCAAAACCATTTGTATTTTCAGAAGCAGATGTAATGGTGTACAGGAGTCTATTTAACAAACTTTCCAGTCGAATTATCGACAACAAGTCGGAAAACAACTCTAGAATGATTAGACTTTTCCGTTTATGTTGAAAATACTTTCAATCTATGTGGTGATTTGGAGCCAGCATGAAAAATCGCTTCTGGTGGACTGTTTTGAATGTGCTAGCAGTACTCATCGTTTTAGCGAGGATTGGGAGCGTCTTCACATCTCCTCATCATTGGTTCTTTGGTCTAATTAAATTGTATCCCCCCTTTAGTGCTCAAATGATCGGGGCGGATATTGAGAGTCTTCTAGAAGATTACATAGTATTTATCGCCTGTCGCCACATGATGCGAGCCACACCACCATCCCCCGCATGAGATATATGCTCCTATTGAGCCACTAGCCCCTCAATAGCACGATAAAACACGGATATGAGTGCGCAAGCTGATCGCGCTATCATGAGTGATCAGCTTGCTCCCATGTCCAATTCCCTGCCCAAATCGACTGAAGACGCCACGGGCCTGCCGTCGCTCTACGATTTTTTTTCGCCTGGCGGGATGCTGTCGAAGTCAGAGCTGCAATTTGAGTTCCGGCGGGGGCAATATGAGATGGCGCGGGCCGTGGAACAGGCCTTTGAAGAGAAGCGCCACCTGATCGTAGAGGCTGGAACGGGCACGGGCAAGACGCTGGCCTATCTGCTGCCCGCACTGCGCGCCGCGCGGGAGAAACAGCAGCGCATCATCATCTCAACGGGCACAAAGAATCTGCAGGAACAGCTTTTCTTCAAGGACGTGCCGTTTCTGGAGCAAATGCTGGGGCCGCTGCGCGTGTGCTACATGAAGGGGCGCAGCAACTACCTGTGCCGCCACAAGCTGTATGCGCTGCGCGACCAGCCGCTGCTCTCCGGGCTGGAGGAGATCGACCACTTTCACCAGATTGCGACGTGGGAGAAGACGACGGAGACGGGCGACCGCGCGGAGCTGACGACGCTGCCGGAGGCGAGCGCGCTATGGCAGAAGATGGACGCGCGCACCGAGGCTTGCCTGGGGCAGAGCTGCCCGGACTTTGACCGCTGCTTCATCACCAGCATGCGGCGCAAAGCGCTGGAGAGCGACATCATCATCGTGAACCACCATCTGTTTTTCGCTGACCTCGGCATCAAGATGACGTCGGGCGGCGCGCCGGACGCGGGGATCCTACCGGAGGCGGGGGCGGTGGTGTTTGACGAGGCGCATGAGCTGGAGGACGTGGCGAGCACATACTTCGGCATTGGGCTGAGCAACCAGCGGTTTGAAGAGATGGCGCGCGACGTAGAGATCATGATGCGCGCGAAGCAGGCGCTCTCGACTTCGCTGGAGAGCTCGTGCGGGATGCTGCGCGATAGGGCGCGGGCGTTCTTTGCGGCGCTGCCGGCGGATGGGCCCATGGGCGGACGGATGCCGTTCGTGAGCCGCGAGGCGTTTCTGGAAGAGAGCGGCGACCTATACCTGAACACGCTGGCTGCGCTGCAGAAGCTGGAAGCAGAGCTGGAGCAGCTGAAGCAGGTGGACGAAGCCGCGGGGCTGAGGAAGCGGGCGGCAGAGATTCGCTCGCAGTTGAGATTTCTGCTGGAGACGAAGGAGCGCAACATCGTGTTCTGGATCCAGCGGCGGGCGGTGGGCGGCGTGCGCAATATGGCGCGGGGCGGCGCGGCCTTCAACACGCATATCCAGGCGACACCGATCGACGTATCGGACCTGATGGCGCAGACGCTGTTTGATGTGTATCCGAGCATTGTGCTGACCTCGGCCACGCTGACGGTGGAGAACGGATTTCAGCATATCCGCGCGCGGTTGGGGCTGCGCAGTGCGCGGGAGTTGGTGGTGCCTTCGCACTTCGACTACAGCCGGCAGGCGATGCTCTACCTGCCACCGGAGCTGCCGGAGCCGAATTCGCCGGAGTTTCTGCCGCAGGCCGCGGAACGGATACGGCGCGTGCTGGAGATTACGAAGGGGCGGGCGTTCTGCCTGTTCACCAGCCGCAGGGCGATGCTGGATGTGTACGAGCGGCTGCTGGCGGAGCTGCCGTATCCGCTGCTGCTGCAGGGCTCGGCGCCGCGCAAGGCGCTGCTGGATGAGTTTCGTGCGACGCCGAACGCGGTGCTGTTCGGGACTTCATCGTTCTGGCAGGGGGTGGACGTGCAGGGTGAGCAACTGAGCTGCGTGATTGTGGACCGGCTGCCGTTTGCTGTGCCGAATGATCCGGTGGTGCAGGCGCGGATGGAAGCGGTGGAGGCCGCGGGCGGGAAACCGTTCTTCGATTACCAGGTGCCGGGCGCGGTGATCACGCTGAAGCAGGGGTTCGGGCGGCTGATCCGGTCGATTGAGGATCGCGGGCTGCTGGTGCTGCTGGACCCGCGTATCCAGACGAAGCGGTATGGGCGGATCTTTCTGGACAGCCTGCCGCCGTACCGAATCTCGTATGACATTACGGAAGTGGATTATTTCTTTCATCCGCCGGGCGAGTGAGGGGCTCGGTTAGCATGGAACGATAACGATGGGACGCAATCTCTACATACTGGCGGGCACGTTGTTCCTCTTCTCGATGGGGGCGTGCGGCGCGGCGTATACGAGCCTGGCGCAGTCAACGGGCGACCGATCGCTGTGGCACACGATGGGGCTGGCGCTGCTGGTGCTGGCACTGGTGGTGACGATGGCGGGGATGCTGACGTCGCTCTTTGAGCAGGCGGAGCGGCGGGCGGATGAGCGGGCGCGGAAGCATCTCAAATAGCGCGGCTTATACGTCTCATTCAATTGGCTTCTACGTGGATAACCGGGACCGCAGCGCCTGCAACTAACCAGTACAATAGAGATTGGGCCGGAAACTTTACGATTCCTTATTCCGGACGCCAGTACAAAGGATCGAGAAAAAACATGTTTGAAGTAACTGTCGATGCCGGATTCTCTTCCGGCCACTATCTTCGCAACTACCGCGGTAAGTGCGAAAACCCCCACGGACACAACTACAAGGTGCGCGTCACGCTCCAGGGCAAAGAGCTGGATGAGGCGGGGCTGCTGCTGGATTTCAAGCTGCTGAAGCAGGTGATGAGGCCGGTGGTGGATTACCTGGACCACCAGATGATCAATGACCTGGAACCGTTCACGACGATCAATCCGTCGGCGGAGAATCTTGCGAAGTATTTCTACGACGAGACGAACAAGCAGCTCTCTGAGATGACCGGCGGCCGCGTGACGGTGAAGAAGTCCACCATCTTCGAGACGGATACAAGCCGCGCTGTGTACTACGAGTAGGCGCTGGTTTACGCTCGGGGAAAGTTATAGCTGCGACAAAACGTACCTCAGCGGCTAAAGCCGCGTTGATTTGAGTGAGCTAGCGGCACGGCTGAAGCCGTGCCCTTAACGAAAGCGAAACGGTTTCACTATGGATGTAATGCTGTGGAGCAATTTAGAAGCAGATTCCGCGCGCTGCGCTTCGGAATGACAAACAAAAGTAGCTGCCATGTATCTCATTGAGCTTTACAAATCCGTTCAGGGCGAATCCAGCTTCGCGGGGCTGCCGTGCATCTTTGTGCGCTTTGCGGGCTGCAACCTGCGCTGCTCGTGGTGCGATTCGGAGTACACATTCACCGGCGGCAAACCGTATACGCAGGCCGAGGTAGAGGAGCAGATCGCGGCGCTGGCTCCGTGCCGGCTGGTGGAGTTTACCGGCGGCGAGCCCATGCTGCAGGAGCGCGAACTGCTGCCGCTGATGGATGCCCTGCTGACGAAGGGGTACACGCTGATGATGGAGACCAGCGGCGAGCGTCCACTGAAGAATGTGCCGCGGGCGGTGCACAAGATTGTGGACGTGAAGTGCCCAGGCGCAGGGGCGGCGGCGAACAGCTTCCACATGCCGAACCTGGAGGCGTTGACGGGCAATGACGAGATCAAGTTTGTGCTGACGGACCGGGCGGACTATGAGTTTGCGAGGGATTTCATCCGCACGCATGCGCTGCCTGCGCTGGCAGGCAACGTGCTGCTTTCGCCTGCGTTTCAGAAGCTGCCAACGCCGGTGCGGACGGCAGAGAACTTTGCGCTGGACCCGAAGCTGCTGGTGGAGTGGATGCTGGAGGATGGGCTGGATGCGCGGGTGAGCCTGCAGGTTCACAAATTCATCTGGGAGCCGCAGAAAAAGGGCGTGTAGCGCATCTAACTGATGCAGCAACGCAGGGGAACGGAGAGCAAGCATGGCAACGGACCTGGAACTGGAAGAGCGAGAGACGAATCCCGATGCGTGGGTGACGGTGCTACGGCTGGTTTCGCCGGCGGAGATCGCCATTGTGCAGAGCGTGCTGGAATCTGCCAGCATTCCGTACACATTGCAGAATGAGAATGCGAACCGCATTCTGGGATTTGAGGCTGCATGCTTTGGGGGCGTCCGCATCCAGGTGAAGAAGGCCGATGCAGTGGCGGCTCGCGAGGCGCTGAAGGAACAGGTGGATGGGGTGGCGGATATCGCGGAAGCAGAGAACGAAGGGAGCGACGGACTCTAAATGAAGACAGACACAACAGGGAAAACGCAACGGGAGCGGGCGGTGGTCTGCCTGTCTGGCGGGATGGATTCGTGCGTCACCGCGGCCATGGCGGCCAAGGAGTACGACACCTACGGCATTCATTTCAGCTACGGCCAGCGGACGGAGACGAAGGAGTTTGAATCGGCCCGCGCCGTGGCGCAGGAGCTGGGGATGCGCGAGATGATGAACCTGCGGATTGATATCTTCCGGCGCATTGGCGGGTCGGCGCTGACGGATACGGCGATCGACGTGCCGCGCTCTGCCGTGGACGCGCCGCTGGACGGCTCGCCGGAGCATGCAATCCCAGTGACGTATGTGCCTTTCCGTAACGCTCATTTTCTCTCTGCCGCGGTGAGCTGGGCGGAGGTGATCGGGGCGAAGAAGGTGTTTATTGGGGCGGTGGAGCAGGACAGCTCGGGGTATCCGGACTGCCGTCCGGCGTACTACGAGGCGTTCAACAAACTGATCCAGACAGGCACGAAGGACGGGGACATCCGCATCGTAACGCCGCTGATCGCGATGAAGAAGGCGGAGATCATCCGGGCCGGCCTTGAACTGAAGGCTCCGTTCCATGTAACGTGGTCTTGCTATTCAAGCGATACGGCGGCTTGCGGCGTATGCGATAGCTGCACGCTTCGACTGCGGGCATTCAGCCAGGCTGGCTTCACGGACCCAATCCCCTACAAGGTCGCGCGCTAACCGGCAGCAAGAGCCGAGTACGGATTTAACAGCCGCTCAATGCGCGCTGGAAAGAAGTGGAGAGCGATATGAATAAACGGTGGTTTACAACACTATTGGCAGCTGGCGCACTGATGTGCGCACTGCCCCAGCTACAGACACAGGTACAGGCCCAGAAGGCCAGCGGCATCCACGGACACATCACGAATGCGGCCGGGTTTGCGATGCCGGGCGGCGATGTGAAGCTCACGACGGACCTTACCCCGAGCGACCTGAGCTCAGCCAAGTACAAGTACACGTTCCCGGTTGACGCGAGCGGCAATTACAAGGGCGACGCCGACACCGGCACCTACCTGGCGGTCTTCTTCAAGGACGGCAAGACGGTCGACTACATTTCTGATGTGAAGATTGTGATCGGCGTGGATACGGAGACGAATTTTGACATGACCCGCAAGGAGTTCATGGACAAGATGAGCCCCGAGGATAAGAAGGCGCTGGAAGAGTACAAGAAGAAGATGTCGTCTGCGACGGCGGAAAACGCCAAGATCTCGAACATCAATACGCTGCTTGCACAGGCGCGCGACGCCAAGAAGGCAGGCAACTTCGAAGCAGCAGCAGCAGCCATGCAGCAGGCTGTTACCACGAAGCCGGAAGAGGGTCTTCTGTGGTTTGAGCTGGGCGATGCACAGGCCGGATTGAAGAAGTATGACGACGCCATTGCCAACTACCAGAAGGCGATTGACCTGGACCAGGCAAGCAAGAAGCCGAAGCCGGATCTGCAGGCAGCCGCCTACAACAACCTGGGCCAGGCCCAGGCCAACTCGGGCAAGTCAAAGGAAGCCGCAGCATCGTACGAGGCAGCGGCTAAGATTCTGCCGGCGAACGCGGGTATGTACTACTCCAACGAGGCTGCGACCTTCTTCAACCACGGTGATACAGACGACTCACTGTTGGCGGCAGACAAGGCGATTGCAGCAGACCCGACGCGGCCCGATCCGTACTTCGTCCGCGGCCAGAGCATGATTGTGAAGGCCACCGTGGATGAGAAGAGCGGCAAGATCGTCGCGCCGCCGGGATGCGCCGAGGCGTACCAGAAGTATCTCGATCTTGCACCCGAGGGGCCGCACGCCAAGGATGCGACCGACGTGCTGACCTCGCTGGGCCAGACCATTCACAGCACGTACAAGGCCGGCAAGAAGGGCAAATAGCCCATCACAAACACCCACGAAGGCCTTGCATTCATAATGCAGGGCCTTTTTGTTTGGCTTAGTCTAATGACTGCATGGACGCGAACCCTTCTCTGCTGAGCTTTGACGATGCGCTGACGCTGGCGCTGCGCCATGCCGCGGCGATTGCGCCACCGCCGACGGAGGATGTGGCGCTGCTGGAGTGCCGGGAGCGCGTGCTGGCTGCGCCGCTTACAGCAGACCGGGACCAACCGCCGTTTGACCGCTCGACGCGCGATGGATTTGCCGTGCGGGCAGCCGAATTGAATGCGGGGCCGGTGAGCGTGGCGGGTTCGCTGCGCGCGGGCGAGGTGTGGACACAGGGACCACTCGCAGCCGGAACAGCTATTGAGATCATGACCGGCGCGCCGGTGCCGGCAGGGGCGGATGCGGTCGCGATGGTGGAGCATGTGCAGACGCTCGCTGAGGGGCGGATTGCGCTGGCGGCAGGGCGGATGGTCGCCAGCGGGGAGAACATCGTTCCTGCGGGCAGTGAGGCGCGGCAGGGGCAGGTTCTGCTGCGGCCCGGGCAACGGCTGGACGCAGCGGAGATTGCGCTGGCGGCGGCGTGCGGGGCGGCGAAGCTAAGGGTCTACAGGCGGCCACGGGTGGCGATTCTGGCCACGGGCGATGAACTGGTGGAGTTGGAAGAGACGCCGCTTCCCTACCAGATATGGAATTCAAACAGCTATGCGCTGGCGGCGCTGGTGGAGGCGGCGGGCGGCGAGGCGGTGCGGATGCCTATCGCGGCGGACACGCGCGAATCGCTGGATGCGGCCATTCAGGCGGCGCAGGATTGCGAGCTGCTGCTGCTCTCTGGCGGGGTTTCGGCGGGCAAGCATGACCTGGTGGAACCGGCGCTGAAGGCGGCGGGGGCGGAATTTTTCTTTACAGGGGTGCGGATGCAGCCGGGGAAACCGGTGGTGTTTGGGCGGCTTCCGGGGCAGTATTTCTTTGGATTGCCGGGAAATCCAGTGTCGACGCAGGTGACTTTTCTGGTGTTTGCGCGGGCTTTGGTGGCGGCGCTGGGGGGTGCGGGCGCGGAGTTGCCGCGGTTCGCCGCGGGTGTTTTGACGGATGATGTACGGGTGAAGCGCGGGCTGACGCGGTTCCTGCCGGCGGTGTGGACGGCGCGGCGGGAGCGACCGGAGGTGACGGTCATCACGACGCAGGGCTCGGGCGACCTGGCGGCGAATGCGCGGGCGAACTGCTATGCCGTGCTGGGGGAAGACAGCGAGATGGTGGCCGCGGGTAGCAGCGTGACGATACTGCTGCGGTAGAGTTTGTGGGGATACAAAAACCCAGGTCTCAGAAGCGAGACCCATTCGGCTTCGCTCAGGGCAGGCTCTGGGGCAACCAAATTTGTGGAAATTCAGATTTGTTAGGCTGGAAGCCGATGGCAGCGAAGAAAATACTTTCTCATTTCGATACGGCTGGACGGGCGCGGATGGTGGACGTCAGCGCCAAGACGGCGACGCGGCGGGAGGCTGTTGCCGAGGCGTTTGTGGAGCTGTCTCAAGCGGTGCTGAAGGCGCTGCCGGATAATGCCAAGGGCAATCCGCTGGAGGTGGCGCGGTTTGCGGGAATTCAAGCAGCGAAGAAGACGGCTGAGCTGATCCCGATGTGCCATCCGCTGCCGCTGAGCTTTGTGGATGTGGAGGCGAGCGTGGTGAAGGGCGGCATTCGGCTGCGGGCTACGGCGGCGACCACGGCCAACACCGGCGTGGAGATGGAAGCGATGACCGCGGCGAGCGTGGCTGCACTCACCATCTACGACATGTGCAAGGCGCTGGATAAGGGCATCCGCATTCGCGAGGTGCAGCTGCGGAGTAAGAGCGGCGGCAAGAGCGGGGATTACAAGCGGAAATGAAGAAGGTAGTGGGCATTGCGTGCGCGCTGGGCTTTGCGGGGTTCCTGTTTGCCCTGAAGGCGCAGGAGCCGGTGCAGAAGGCGGACTTCATCCTCGTGGAGAAATCAAAACGAGTGATGACACTCTATGCTAACGGCAAGGTGCTGAAGACGTATAAAGTATCGCTGGGGCCTCACCCGGTCGGTGCGAAGCAGGTAGAGGGCGACGGCAAGACGCCGGAGGGACGCTACGTGATCGACTCTGTGAATCGCGCGAGTAGCTATCATCTGGCGCTGCATGTGTCGTATCCCAACGCGGCGGATATTGCGCGGGCGAAGAGCCTGGGGAAGCCGGCGGGCGGGGATATTATGATCCACGGCTTGCCGAATGGGTACGGATGGGTGGGCTCGGCACAACAATTGCATGATTGGACGGCGGGGTGCATCGCGGTCACGAATCGGGAGATTGAAGAGGTTGTGAAACTGGCGCCGGTGGGGACTGTGGTGGAGATCAGGCCGTAGGTGGAGCCAATGATCGATGGCGGCATTTGAGAAGCAGATTCTTCGCTGCGCTCAGAATGACAAGCAGATAATTGGACTCCCCGGACAAATGATGAAGATGCGTGCAGCGAAAGCTTTTGGCTGCATGGGTGATGCGGAGACTCTCGGGATCCTTCGCGCAAGGGCGCGCTCAGGATGACACTTTTCTCATTTATTGTTGGGATTGAGATGGGCAGGAGCGTTCGCGCTACTCGCGCGATGCCCACACATCGCGATGGAACTGCGATGTATGGGGCACCCGGATTTGTGGTGCGATGAAAACCCAGTCACCCGCTTCGGCTTGTTGCTTATGAAGTCGAGACTCACATGAGAATCATGCAACACATAGGCTTTTGAGATTCTTCGCTGCGCTCAGAATGACAATGTTTAGAGTTTGGTGATGGTGGGGAGAATGGGCAGGAGCGTTCGCGCTCTGCGCGATGCCCACACATCGCGATGGAACTGCGATGTATGGGGCACCCAGGTCTGAGGTGATGTCAGCGATGTGGTAGAGAAGCAGATTCCGCCGCTGCGCTGCGGAATGACAAATCAATTGGTTTAACAATGGCAAATAACTGGTTCAAGAAGGCCTCTAGATTGGTGGCGACCCAATCTAGATGGCGACGGCGAGGTTGACGGCGAACCATTCTTTTTCGTCCATCCACTGGTGCTGCGGGACGAAGCCGGATTGCTTCAGGAGCCACTGGATCGACTTCTGGGTGAACTTGTAGCTGTTCTCGGTGTGGATGGTGTCTCCGGCGGCGAAGTGCAGGTCGCAGCCCAATGCCTGGATGGTGACGCGCTGCGGCACGTCGCTGATGAGGTACATCTCCATGCGCGATTCCGCTTCGTTCCAGACGGCGCAGTGGGTGAAGTGATCCACATCAAAATCTGCACGCAGCTCGCGGTTGAGACGGTGCAGCACGTTGCGATTGAACTGCGCGGTGACGCCGGCGGCATCGTCGTAGGCGGCGACCAGCGTCTTCTCATCCTTCACCATGTCTGTGCCCAGCAGAAGCGTGTCGCCGGGGCGCAGTTGCTCGCGCAGGGTGCGCAGGACGCGCACGGCATCTTCAGGCGTGAAGTTACCGATGCTGGAGCCGATGTAGAGGACGAGGCGGCGGGGGGCGGCGGCATCGAACAGGATGGGCTGCGAGGTGTAGTCCGCCACCTGCGGCTCGACGATCACGCCGAGGAGCTCGAGCTCCAGCAGCTTCGCTTTATCCAATGCGGTGGGTGATACATCGACGGGTGAGTAGATGACACTTCCCTGCGCGCGGACGGCGGCCTGAAGCAGCAGGCCGGTCTTGGAGGCGGTGCCAGCGCCGAGCTCGGCCACGCTAAGCATGCCGCTGCCAGAAGCGGCAGCGATGATGGCATCGGCATGGGCGGCGAAGATGGCGCGCTCGGTGCGGGTGGGATAGTACTCCGGCAGGGCGGTGATGGCTTCAAAGAGCGCGGAGCCGACGGCATCGTAAAAGAGCCAGGGCGGCAGCATGCGCTGCTCTGCGGTGAGACCACGCAGGGCGGCCTGGGCGACGGGAGAGAGCGGTGCTGAAGGCGCAGGAGGAGTAAGGGGAAGCTGTGCTGCAAACGTCGCGACTTGTGTGCTCATAGGAAAACTCAGAGTCCGTTGGGGGAGGTTGAGGCGGCGTCGTGCGCCAACCGGATGCCGGAGAACTGCCAGCGGGTAGCGGGCTGGAAGAAGTTGCGATAGCTTGCTCGAAGATGGCTGGCCGGGGTGACGCACGATCCGCCACGCAGCACCATCTGACTGCTCATGAACTTGCCGTTGTATTCGCCCAGTGCGCCGGGGAGGGATTGATAACCGGGATAGCCGACGTAGGGAGACTGCGTCCACTCCCATACATCGCCGTAGATCTGCTGCAAGGTAGATGCGCTTTCGTCGACCGCGGGATGCAGGTTGCCGGATTCGAGGAGATTGCCACCGACGGCTACGGTGGAGGCTGCGACCTCCCACTCGGCTTCAGTAGGCAGGCGGTGGCCAGCCCAGCGGGCGTAGGCATCGGCTTCAAAGAGGCTGACGTGACAGACAGGCGATTCGCTGAGCTGGGCGAGCGAGACCCAGCCATTGAGGGTGAAGATCTTCCAGGCGCCGTCGCGCAGTTGCCAGTAGAGAGGAGACTGCCAGCCGTTGGCCTCGCAGGCGTCCCAGCCCTCAGAGAGCCACAGCTCCGGGCGGCGGTAGCCACCTTCTTCGATGAAGGCGAGATACTCCGCGCAGGTGACGGGGCGGGAGGCAATGCGAAAGGGCTGCAGAAATTCCTGATGGCGGGGGAGCTCGTTGTCAAAACAGAAGCCGCTGCCCTGATGGCCGATGGATTGCAGGCCACCGGGGAAATCCACCCACGACTGGGGACGGACCGACGAGGTGACCGGCTGCTCGGCAGAGGTTTCACGGTAGGCCGGGTGCAGCGGATTGGTGAAGAAGGCGTGCTTGATATCGGTGGCGATGAGTTCCTGGTGCTGCTGCTCGTGCTGCAGGCCAAGCTCGATGAGCTGCGCCTGCTTATCCTCTGGCGGATGGCGGAGCAGGCTGGCCATCTGCTCGTCTACATGGCGGCGGTAGGCCATGACCTGCTCATGCGATGGACGGGAAAAGGAGGCGCGGAGCTTCTTCTCGGGGAGTTCGCCGCCGAGGGCGCGATAGTAGCTGTTGAAGAGCCAGTGGAAGTCTGGGTGGAAGCTGCGGTAGGCGGGCACGAACTCGCTCAGGACGAAGGTCTCAAAGAACCAGCTGGTGTGGGCGAGGTGCCATTTGACGGGGCTGGCCTCTGCGCAGGACTGAACCATCTGATCTTCTGGGGAGAGGGGAGCGGCGAGCGCTTCAGTCTGCGCGCGCACGGAGCGATAGCGATCGAGCAAAGCGACCGGCGCGGCGCTCGCAACTCGCCCTGAATCTGTGAGGGTCTCTGACCGCATCGTGCCGTCTCCCGTTCCTCAATAAGATGCTGCAACCTGTGATTACGAACCCTAGTACGATGCACAAGTGCAGAGTGGGTGTTGCCCGCGATCCCATCGCTCGATCCTGACGCTTCGCTGTCCGGCAGCGATCAGTCTTTAGACGGTTGAAAAGCTTAACAGGCTCGTGAGCAAAATGGCAATCACGATGAGATTTACAACCATCTGGATATCGAGTGTAGAGAAAAAAGATTACATTCCAACTAAACTTGAGCAAATTCCTGTGCAACCGAGTCTTTCTCAGCAAAACTGCGTCTGTACAACAGAAGCCCCAAACTATCTATGATCTGGTTCTGTCACCGCTTTCGTATCCGTCTCTCTGTAGTTGCCCTGCTTGCTTCCATCGCCGTGAGCGCAACCGGCACAGCACAAACCCCAGACGCCGCGCAGAGCCAGCCTGCCGCAGCAGCACCAACGGCGCTGGACGGAGTGATTCGGGGCACGGTGAAGGCAGGAACGACGCCACTGCCGGGCGTGAGCATTGTGGCAACCGATACAAAGAGCGGCAAGAAATATGCGGCTACGACGGACGAGACGGGAGCCTTCCGCATGCGGGTTCCCGGTGGGGCAAGCTACACGCTGCATACGGAATTTGCTGCGTTTGCAGCCGTGACGCAGACGGTGACTCTGACGGCCGCGCAGCCGGAACAGACGGCGACGCTGGCGCTACAACTGGCATCGCGCGCTGAGGCGGCGCGGGCGAATGCATCGCGCGCCGCGGCGGCCCGCGGGATGCAGAGCCTTTCGCTGCTGAACAGCGCGCCGGATGCGGCACCGGCGGCAGGCGCGGCAGCTACGGCAGACGACATGCCGGCAGCAGGAGATGCGGGCACAGCGACGGAATCGGTTGCCGTGACCGGGCAGATGGGCAGCACGAATGCGCTGGGCAATATGACGGAAGACGATATTCGCCAGCGGGTGCAGGACGCGATCACGCAGGCGCGCGCACAGGGCGGCCAGCCGGGCGACGTTGCGAACGCAGTCGGCGACATGATTGGCGGCATGATGGGCGGGGGCGGCGGTGGATTTGGCGGCGGACACGGCGGCGGTGGTGGACATGGGGGCGGCGGCAAAGGCGGGTTCCGCAACTTCAATCCGACGCAGCCGCATGGGTCGATCTTTTACGTGGGCGGAAACTCTGCACTGAACACGCGGGGATTTTATCCGGATGGGCCGCCGGCGGTGATACCGAGCTACAACAGCAACAGCTACGGCATTACGCTGGCGGGATCGCCGTACATACCGGGATTGTTCAAGCCGAGCACGAAGCAGTTTGTGTTTCTGAATTTCACAGGGAATAAAAGCTCGAAGCAGAGCGTCTATAACGCGCTGGTGCCGACGGAGGCGGAGCGCGGCGGCGACTTCAGCGCGCTGGGCAGCACGATCTATCAGCAGAATGGCACGCAGTACTCGTATCTCAGCAAGGCCAATGTGATTGACCCGTCGCTGATCACGTCGCAGGCAAAGGCCCTGCTGAATTATTATCCGGCGCCGAACTTCACGGGGACATCGGTAAGCAAATACAACTACCAGCGCGTGGTTTCTCCGGCGAGCGACAGCAATACGATCGCGGTGCGCTACATCCGCAACTTTGGGCAAGCGGGCGGCATGGGCGGGTTCGGCGGTGGACGCGGCGGAGGCGGCGGATTTGGGCGGCAGGCGGGTGCGCCGCAGGGGCTGCGGCAGAATGTGAACGGAAACTTCAACTATTCACACAGCGCCAACGACATCTACACGGCGTTCCCTGCCCTGGGGGGCAAGAGCGCGACAAATTCGCTGGCGTTTGGCATGGGCTACACGATTGGCTATGGGCGGCTGACGAATAATTTCTCCTTGAGCTGGAACCGCACACACGCTGACACCAGCAACTACTTCACGGGGATTCGCAACCCGGCGAACGATGCAGGGCTGAACCTGGGCGACCGCACTACGTACAACACGCAGGACAATCCGCTGAATTATGGCGTGCCGGGGGTTTCTTTTTCGCAGTTCAACGGCTTCAGCGACACTGCGCCGTCAGTCCGCCTGAACCAGACGATCTCGTTTGGGGAGAGTTCGAGCTACAACAAGCACAAGCACAATGTCCACGTAGGGTTTGATATTCGCCGCATTCACATGGACACGCTGGCGGGAACGAATGTGCTGGGCAGCTATCTTTTTACTGGCTACGGTACGTGCCAGATGACGGGTACGCCGGCGGCGTGCGCTGCGAATACGGGATCGGACTTCGCGGATTTTCTGCTGGGGACGCCGCAGCAGGCTGCCATCCAGGCGAGCAATTCGAAGTACTATCTGCGCGGCAATGCGTGGGACGTGTATGCGCAGGATGACTGGCGGATGCGCCCGACGCTGACGCTGAACTATGGTGTGCGCTACGAGTATTTCTCGCCGTACAGCGAGAAGTATGACCGGCTGGCGAACCTGGATGTGACGTTCAATCCGGCGCTGGCGCAGGTGGCGCAGGTGGCTCCTAATGGGACCGGGCAATACACGGGGCTGAAGTATCCGCACTCGCTGGCGTATCCGGACCGGAATAATGTTTCGCCGCGCTTTGGATTTGCGTGGAAGCCGCCGACAAAATTCGGCAAGGCAATGGTGGTGCGCGGCGGGTATGGCGTGAACTACAACACCGGGCAGTATGCGACGTTTGCGCTGCGGCTGGCGAATGAGCCGAACTCGACCGATCCGGCGAAGAACACAGGCGGCGCGGACACGCAGACGAATATCGCCGGCAGTGGAGGCTGCGCCCAATATCTTACGTGGGCTAGCTCCTTCAACTGCTCCGCTGGAACTATCAGCAATAATTACGCGGTCAATCCGCACTACCGGCTGGGCTATGTGCAGATATGGAACTTCGGCATACAGCGCACGCTGCCGCTGCAGACGGTGTTGAACATTGACTACACGGGGTCAAAGGGCACGCGGCTGGATATGGTGCGCTTACCCAACCGAAGTTTGAATGGGATTGCCGTCGGCACTGCAGACACCTTCAACTATGAAGATGCGCAAGGCGGCTCGCACCTGGGCTCGCTGGCGGTGAACCTGCGCAAGCGGCTACAGCATGGCGTGGCGCTGGGCGCGACGTATACCTATTCGCACTCGATCGATAATGCATCGTCCGTCGGCGGCACGGCCACGGTGATTGCGCAGAACGATCTGAACCTGCATGCGGAAGAGGGCAACTCCAGCTTTGACGTGCGCCACAGGGTGAGCGGCAACTGGCAGTTCAACCTGCCGTTTGGGCCGGATACGCCGCTGCTGAACAGCGGCAACCTGCTCTCGCGGATCGTGGATGGGTGGTCGTTCTCCGGTAACTACACCTTTGCCACCGGCACGCCGCTGACGCCGCACTACAGCAACCTGGCATCGGAGGTGGAGCGGGGCAGCAATGGTTCGTTGCGGCCCAATCGCGTGCCGGGATCGTCGCTGACGGCGGGCGGGGGCAGCTATCTGCGCTGGTTCAATACCAACGCGTTTAGCGCACCGCCGACGGGCACCTACGGCAATGCATCGCGAAACTCCATCGAGGGGCCGGGGACGGTGAGCATCAACGCATCGCTCTCACGGACGATCCAGATGGGCGGCACACGCTCACTGGAGCTGCGCGCGCAGGCAAATAATTTTCTGAACACCGTGCAGTACTCCGGCGTGGACACGAATTTGAACTCACGCACCTACGGGCAGGTCACATCGGTCAGCAGTTCCAGACAAGTCACCGTGCTCGCACGGTATCGCTTTTGAAGCCAGGGATGAACATGACTCTTCGCACTCTCCAGACCGCCGTTCTTCCCCGCTTTGCCGCAGCAGCGCTGTGCTGCACGCTTGCGCTGCCGACTGCTCTACTGGCGCAGCAACCACCGCCCAGCGGGTACGTGATCAAGGTGCAGACCGAGCTGGTGCTGACCAACGTGATCGTTCGCGACAAGAAGACGGGCGAGATTGTGAAGGGGCTGAAGGGCTCTGACTTCACCATCCTGGAAAACGGTAAGCCGCAAAAGATACAGACCTTCGACTTTGAAAATGTGGATGCAATTGCACAGGCGCAGCCACAGCAGACGGTGAGCGGACAGCTTTCCGCTACCGCGCTGCTGGACAAGGCGGCGCACCCGGACGTGGCTTCGCTGCGGGACCACAGGCTGATCGTGATGTTCTTTGACCTGAGCTCGATGCAAGTGGATGACCTGGACCGTGCGGTGGAGGCGGCACAGGATTTTGTAAACCAGAAGATGCAGCCTGCAGATTTGGTAGCGCTGGTTTCTATGGGTACGTCGCTCAGCGTGGACCAGGATTTCACCGCGGACAGGACTTCGCTGCTGCACCACATCGGCATCTACAACGGGTCAGAAGGCCAGGGCATGGCCAACGGCGTGGTGGGCGGCGGCACAGACGATACATCGGACGACGCCAGCAGTTACGTGCCGGACGACAGCGAGTACAACAGCCTGAACACGGACCGCGAACTGTATGCGATCCGCACGATTGCGAAATCGCTGGAGCGCGTGGACCAGCGCAAGTCGCTGCTGTATTTCTCCGGCGGGTTGACGCGCAACGGCATTGAAAATGAGGCGTCGCTGCGCGCCGCGGTGAGCGCTGCGGTGCATGCGAACATCTCCATCTACAGCGTGGATTCGCGCGGGCTGCAGGCGCTGCCGCCGGTGGGCGATGCGTCAAAGGGCAGCATGCGCGGGACGGGCGCATACTCCGGCAAAGCCATGCAGTCGCAACTGAATGCAAACTTCAGCTCGCAGGAGACGCTGGCTACGCTCTCAACCGATACGGGCGGCACGGCGTTCTTTGACTCGAATGATTTTGCGCCGGCGTTCCAGAAGATACAGCAGGATACGTCAGCGTATTACATCCTGGGCTATCGCTCGACCAACGCGGCGCGCGATGGGAAATTCCGCAACCTGACGGTGAAGATGAACCGCTCTGACGTAAAGCTGGAGTACCGCCCGGGATACTATGCGCCGGCTGACTTTCAACATTCGAATACCGAGGACCGCGAACTGCAACTGACGCAGCAATTGCAGAGCGACCTGCCGGCGACGGACGTTGCGGTGTATCTGCAGGCGTTGTATTTCCGGCTGGATGAGGGACACTTCTACGTGCCGCTGTCGCTGGTGGTGCCGGGCTCGCAGATTCCATTCATCCAGAATGGTGATCGAGACAAGGCGACGCTGGACATTGACGGCATTGTGAAGAATGGGCAAGGGCTGACGGTGGGCTCTGCGCGCGACACGGTGAAGCTGGCGGTGGATGCATCGCAGCAGGTGCGCAGCAAGAATATTCAGTACCAGACGGGATTTGTGCTGGTGCCCGGGAACTATCATCTGAAGTTTGTGGTGAGAGAAAACCAGACGGGGCGGATGGGCTCGTTCGAGACCGATATTCGCGTGCCGGACTTCAAGAAGACGCCGCTGAAGCTGAGCTCGGTGGTGATGGCCAGCCAGCAGACGCAGAATGCGAAGGCGGTGAAGAAGGATCCGAACCCGCTGATCCGCGACGGCGTGGCGTGGGTGCCGAATGTGCCGCACGTCTTCCGCCAGGACCAGCACCTGTATGTGCTGTATGAGGTATATGACCCGACGCGGAGCAAGACTGCTCCGGCAGACAAGCCGGTGCGCGTGCTGACCAGCCTTGAGTTTTTGAATGCGGGCGTGAAAGTGTATGAGACGCCGGTGGTGGAGTCTGACGTGATCAATGTGCCGGAGCGCGGCGCGGTGGCGTTCCAGCTGGATGTTCCGCTGGCGCAATTGAAGCCGGGAAACTATACGACGCAGGTGAACGTGATCGATGATGTGGGCGGCAGCTTCAGCTTTCCGCGCGCGGCGATTGTGATTCAACCGGCGGCGGCGGCACCGGCAATGCCGGCGCCAGCATCACACTGAGCCGCTGGGCGTTTGCGCGGATGAATCACTCTTGTAGGGGCAGTGGCGGCAGTTGTTGCCGCAGCAGCTGCCGCGCTTGAGGTGATAGGCGGCGGTGAAGACCATCAAGCCATCTTCCATGTAGTAATCCTCTGGCTCCAGAGGCTGCGGCTTATCGCTCATCGAAGCGGCTCCCTGAGCAGATGTTTTCCTGTATACGTTCACGCTTACCGGATTACCTGGCCGCTGCCGCGCGCTGCAGGTCTGCTAGGTAGCGCTTCTGCTGGAAGTTTTCGCCGAAGATGTAGTGCATCATGAAGCGGTAGAGCGGCGAGTAGGTGTGGCCGTGCTCGATGATGGTGACGGTGGTGCGGCCATCGTCAAGCGGCATGAGCTGGAAGATCCAGGAGCCGTCAAAGGCCTCGCCCTCGGGCTCGATGCGCACCACGCGCGAGGTCATGGGCTGGTTGTCGTCGAGGATAAACGACATGTCAGCGTGCTTGTAGTGCTCTTTCCAGCGGCGGCGGCCCGTGTCAGTGGGCAGCTCGTCGACGGATTTCAAGTCTGTGCGCCAGGTGGGATAGGCGTCTACATTGACCAGCAGGGCCCACACCTTTGGCTGCGGCGCGGCGATGGTGACGGACGCGACGCTGGTGTGTTCCACCGGAACGCGTTTGCCCAGGCCATAAGCAATGATGAGTACGGCAACCAGAAGCAGAACGATGGTCAACAGCCATTGTTTCCAGCGCATAGCAGCTCTCCAGGAACACGGTGCAGCGTTCCGCCCCACTATACGCCAGCCGGGGGCACGGAACCATGCAAATCTGCTGTGCGCCAGCTCACTTCGCGGTGGCTGCGGGGGTTGGTTATCATGGAGGTATGTCACTCACAGCAATCGAGCGCGCCAAGCGCATCAAGGTAATCCTCTTTGACGTCGACGGCGTCTTGACCAACGGCCAGATATGGCTCTTCCCTGCTCCGGCAGGCACGGGAAACGCGAAGCCCGCGACGGTGGAAGCCAAGGGCTTCTGCGCGCATGACGGCACGTCCATCTCGATGGCGCGGCTGGGGGGCATGAAGACCGGCGTGATCACCAAACGCATTTCGGAGACGGTGGCGATCCGCTCGCGCGATCTGCGGCTGGAGTTTGTGTACCAGGGACAGGCACACAAGATGAACGCCATTAACGACATCATCGCGAAGGAAGGCATTACGCTGGATGAGATCGCGTATGTGGGCGACGACATTATCGACCTGCCGGTGATGCGGGTGTGCGGGCTGGCCATTGCGGTACAGAATTCGCGTGAGCTGGTGAAACAGACGGCGCACTACATTACGCCCCATGCAGGCGGTGAGGGTGCAGGGCGCGATGCGGTGGAGTTTATTCTGGCGGCGAAGGGGCTGCTGGAGAAGGTCACGGAAGAGTACATCGACGAGAGCAGCGAAGCCGCGGCGGCGGCGGATATCGGCCAAGGCGGGATGTAGCCTAGCTGCTTCGCTGCTGCCGGGCTAATGCCCGGCGGCGGCGGAAGCGGTGAGGGCATGAATGCGCTGCTGCGCGAGGACGTAGGTATCAACGGGGTCGATGTAGGTATGATCGTCAAACTCATGCGCCTGCACCTTGCCGTAGGCGGTGAGTGCAGCGCTGCGGGCACCGTATTGCTCGTAGATGAGCCCAAGGGCATACCAGACCTCTGAGTTGGGAGTGATCTGATTTGTCGCTTCGATCGCCTGCCGAAGCACTTGGCGCGCCTCGGTCGTGCGTCCTTGTGCTGCATAGATACAGGCCAGGGTGTGCAACTCAGAAAAATTTCTATTGTTGCTCATCACATTTGCCTGCTGTGCTGCCTTGACGGAGGCATCATCAAGATGTCCGTCGAAGAGGCCAATCCATGCATACGAGTTGTAGTCGTTGGCAGCGGCCTTGCCAGAATTGAGAATAGCTTGCTCTGATTTCAGTGCCGCATTGAAGTCATGCGCTGCTTCGAAAGCGCGCGCTTGTTGCCAAAGCAGATCGGTATCCTGCGGGCGGCTAGCCAGCTGCGTAGCCAATAGCGCTTGCCATGCACCAGGATCGCCCAGCCGCGCATAGGCCTTTCCCGCAAGACTAAGCGCAGTCGGCGAGTCAGGATACTGCTCCAAAAGTGGCTTTGCTGCGGTCAGTGCGATCGCGGGCTGCTCCGCACCAAGAGCAGCGAAAGCCAGCAGTAAATCAAGTTCGATTTGCCGTTGACCGGTAGCCTTATCCCGCGCATCGCTCACTTCAGACAAATAGGGTTTTGCATCCATTGTTCCTGCAAGAAGTGAGATTGCAGCCAGCCGCATCCCATTTACGGTGTCTTGCCCTGGCCGCGAACCACCGACTGCCCAAAAGCGCGGGAGGAGCGGGCCGGCAAGATCGTCATCATCTCCAGACTTGTGTGTCAGATCACGTTTCCAGTTGAGAATTGCCTTTGCCTGTCCAGGATTATTGTGCGCAAGCGCATAGAGTATGGCATTTCCTAGAATTCTGGATTCGCCACTGGCGGCAAGAATCCGGTACGCGCCATCTTCGCGAACGACATAATAGTTCACAGGAGCGTCAAACTTGCGCTGCTTGATGACGCCATAACCGTTGACGTCGTCACCAGTGTAAGGATAGGTGACATTGGCCAACACCATGTCGCAGTAGGCCCCTTCGTCGATATCAGAATTTTCCGCTTCGAGGTGGCAGCCTCCCAGGAACTGCATTGTGGAGGAGACGTCATTCTCAAACGCTGCAGCTGAAGCATAGCCGTGCCGACTAAGTAACGCGGATAATTGCGCACGGGTCAAATTTCCTCTCAGGAGTCCATTGTGGAGCGCCTGCACCGGAGAGCCAGGATTGGTTACGGGTAACGGCGCGAGCGAGGCAGCAGTTATTCCGCGGAAGTATTCAATCCTGCGCGCGGTTGAGGGAGCGTTTTCATCCCCTGCAATTCCCGCCTGCAAAATTTCTGCAGCCTCAGGATAGAGGTGGAGCGCAGCCAAGTGGAGCGCGGCGATTCGCAGATTGCTGTTCCGCTCTGAAGACTGTAGATTGCCCCGGCTTGCCTGTGCAATTCCGGCCGCTGTACCGTGTTGTGCAGTAGTAGATGCAATGGCGATGGCTGAATGCGCTGAACTGGAGGGCAACACCTCAAGCAGATGATCTACTTCCAGGTATTGCTGCGATCTAAGCAATGCAAACAGCATGTTTTCGCGATACTGTGCGACTGCATCCTGATCTTCGTCTTTGGTGCGCTCGATCAGATCCTTATATAACTTGATCGCCGACGGTATGTCAGCCCCTGCCGCATAGCGAACTCCGTGTGCGTCGTGCTCGTACAGGACGGCAAGGTTATATATCTCATCCTTATCGTCGGGCTTAAGCCGGATATCTGCTTGATAAGCAGATATTGCTCCAGCGCGATCAAATCCTAAGTGGAATCGTTCTCCGAAGTCGTCATGCTGCAGAGTCCATGCAAGCGTTGAAAATGCGGTTGCTGATTTTGGATCGAGTTCCGTGGCACGGCGCGCTTCATCGTGGGCTTCGTTGCCGATGCCGGCTTCGAGCAGAGCGCGGGCCAGACGCACGTGATGCAGGGCATCGGTGGGATATTTGGCGATCAGGGCGCGGTCGGCATCGAGAGCTTCGCGGATGTGGCCTGCGGCGAGAGCTTTCTCCCCCGCCTGATCAAAGTAGAGTCCGACGTAATCGCGCTTGCGCAGTTCGAGTATGGCAGTCCGCATGGCGAGAGCCTGATCGACGGTGAGCTTGCCGGAGCCGGAGTTGAAGCGGAAGGTCGCGGTGACGACGCCGGGCTCGGCTACAGAGTAGGTCTCCGTGAGCGTTGCCGGACCGATCACCGTGGTGTGATTCGGCGGCAACGAGCGCAGAGTGAATCCCACAGGAATGAGAACGCGGGTGCGCTGTTCGGAGATGAAGGGCGGGATGGTGTAACTCGCTGCGCGGCTCTTCTGTGCGAAGTCGAGGTTGCGCTTCACGAGTTCGGAGGTATCCGGGCCAACGACCGTGGGCTCCGTGGCAAACCAGCGCGTGAGGTTGGACACGGTTCCAGTAGGAAAGACCGGAACGAGCGCCTCTTTCATATCGGTGAAACCGCGATGAGCTTCGTCGGCGGTAAGCGTCAACTGGAATGGATGGGCGAGGTCGAGTGGATCGCCGTGGGTGAAGGCCTTCATTTTTTTGGAGAGATACGCGCTACTGACGTAGTCCTCCATCTGGGCGCGAACCTTGGGGGAATCTGCCCCGTAGCTGGCGCGATAGTTTGCGTCAATTGACCCGGCTGTGTCGGAGACTTCCTCCACATGCGCCGCGCCGTATTCCGCCAGGGTGAACGTCCGCGTCTCGGTCAGGACGGAGTCTTCGGGGCGAGCGGCGGGGATGGTGGTGAGGCCGGTGGTTTTGGCGGAGACGATGAGCGCGGAACGGCCCTGGTCCATATAGGGCAGGCTGCCGACGGCGAAATATTCGGCGGTGGCATCGATCCAGAGCGCGGCGTCTTTGCCGGCTGCAGGCACGTAGACGATGGCGTGATTGAAGCGATGGATGCCGGGGAGGTCAGGGGAGACATTGGGGCCGGGGCCGGTGGAGAGCAGCGCGAGGTTCGCGGGGATGCCGGCGGCGCGCAGCATGGCCACCAAGAGCGTGGCCTTATCCTTGCAATCGCCGTAATGGCGCTTGACGACCTCAGCGGGGCTCTGCGGGGTGAGGCGCGCGGCTCCGAATTCGACGCCGGTGTAACGCACTTCGTGATGGAGGCGGGCGACGATGGCACGAATGCGCGGCAGGCGCTCTGCCGGGAGATTTTCGGGCAGGATGGACTGGGCATCGGTGAGATTCGTCTGCGGCTCGGCGAGCGCGGCGTAGGTGGAAGCCACCGCGGCCCAGGATGCTCCGGTAGAAAACTGCAGCATGGGGCCGAGGAAGTTGTCGGTATCGAGTTCGATATCGGAGACGTGCGAGGCGGGCAGCGACGTGACCTGATAGACCGTGCGGCGAACGCCCTTGGACTCGGTGCGGTCGACTACCAGACCATCGAGCTTCGGCAACTGATCTTTGTATGGGTATGAGGAGGGCAGCTCAACCGTAATCCGCTCACAGCCGATGGGCACATACTCCCACATCGCAAAGCGATAGATGGAGCCCCCATTGAAGTAGGGCGTGATCTCTTCAACCTCGGAGACCTGCTCCACGATGGAACCTACTGCGACCGCGGGCAGAGGCGCGCGGCGGACGTGGGAGGAGGCGTAGGTATCGTTGCTCTCCGCATTGACGGGCGCATCGGTGATGGTCTTCTGGTCCAGTTCGGTGAAGTGTCCGCCGGGCTGCAATACACGCGCATGGAGCTGGGCTGGCTTTTCATACCAGGGCTCCCAGTTCATGGATATGCCCGACCAGTTCTTTACGCCGTTGGCGGAATCCACGCGATAGATAAGGCGAAACTGGTAGCGCAGGGTGCCCTGCGCCGAGATGACGTAGGTTCCCTCGCAGAGCAGAATCTGCGCATCGAAGTCAGGGTTCTGCGGCATGGCGGCAGAGGCGGCGTAGAGTTCTTCGGCCGTCGCACTGAAGGGATCGCCGCGGAGTTCGTGCAGGGCAGGTTTGGGGGTTGCACCGGCGGAAATTGGCGATGGTGGAGCCTGTGCCAGAACCGGAAGAACAGCAAGCAGAGCCAATACTCCAAGCACTACACCAGCACGCGCGCGACGCAACATATCCCGAGACCTCGGCTACAAATAAATTGCAATCAAGGTATCACGCCTCTGGAGAAGCTCCTGTGACGCACGCCGACGATAACGGCTGTAGTTGCTTGGGTTACAGATTGTAAGGGATGTATTGGTGGCCTGGTCTCTACCGAATTCAACCCGCAAAGCATTGATATAAAAGAAGGAATGGCGAGTCGCTTTCAGGCACCTGCCCCCATTGTTGCCCCCTATAGAGAAATCAGCGTTTCTGTACCGAAAATACAGAGAAAATATTACTACAAGCGTTGGCAGGCATTGTTCGCATTGGCGGTCCAAATTGACAGAAATTCCACGTAGCACTATATATATTCATGTGATGTCTATTATGTTTATGAGGTATGTTGATGTCGAATTCCATTCTACGCCTGCCAGCAGTCATAGCCAGAACGGGGCTGTCCCGAAGTTCAATTTATCTCCGAATCTCCAGTGAAGCATTCCCCAAACCTGTCCTACTAGGAGCAAGAGCGGTAGGCTGGGTTGAGAGCGAGGTTGAAGACTGGATCCACCAACGCATAGAATCCAGCCGGACGTTACAGCATTAAATCCATGAATGCAAATCGCCATTCATTTGAACAACCGTCTTGGCATGTGGAAGCTACAACGCTCGAGTACTGCCTTACACGGGCGATAACAGCATTTTTCATCAGAGTATCTCCCATTGCCTGACCGGGAATCGGACATGGTGATAGCAGATCAGCGTGATTGCCTGCGGTATCGATATCCGTACCACAGGCCGTTGCACCTTCTTTACGCTGTAACTGCTATCTGTTCGGTCGGGAGCACCAACGCCTGCTGGCGCAGCGATTCAAACAATATTGAAGACAAGTAACGCTCACCAAAATCAGGCAGTATGGCGACAATGACCTTGCCTGCATTTTCGGGTCGCGCTGCCACCTGGAGCGCAGCATGAACTGCAGCACCGGATGAGATGCCGACGAAGAGTCCCTCCTTCAACGGCAATTCGCGAGCAGTGTTGATGGCATCGTCGTTGCTCACCTGGATGATCTCGTCAATGAGTTTGGTGTCGAGCACGCCGGGAACAAATCCAGGTCCAATTCCCTGAATCTTGTGCGGGCCGGGTTTGCCGCCGGAGAGCACGGGACTATCCACCGGTTCCACGGCGATGGCTTTCAATGCAGGGTTTTTCTCTTTGAGGAATTTGCCCACTCCGGTAATGGTTCCACCAGTGCCCACACCGGAGATGAGGATGTCTACCTTGCCATCGGTATCCGTCCATATCTCCGGACCGGTGGTGGCGTAGTGGATGGCAGGATTTGCGGGATTGTTGAACTGTTGCAGCACATAACCATTTGGAGTCTCAGCAAGGATTTCTTCGGCTTTGGCGACTGCGCCCTTCATTCCGTTGGGGCCAGGCGTGAGGACGATCTCTGCACCGAAGGCGAGCAGGAGGACGCGGCGCTCAAGGCTCATGGTTTCAGGCATGGTGAGGATCAGGCGATAGCCCTTCACGGCAGCAACAAAGGCCAGAGCGATGCCAGTGTTGCCACTGGTCGGCTCAATCAGTACAGTTTCACCGGGCTTTATCTTCCCTCCTTTCTCGGCTGCTTCAATCAGTGCAAGGCCGATGCGATCTTTCACGCTGGAGACAGGATTCTGGCTCTCCAGCTTAGCGAGCACGGTTGCGTGAAGGCCCTCGGTTACACGGTTGAGCCGTACTAACGGGGTGCGACCAATGAGTTCAGTTACATTCGCGGCAATATGCGCCATACAATTCTCCTTTTGCGGGAACAATCCCGGATAGTTCGTTTTAATATTTCAGGAACGGGGCAGTGGAGCTGTCAGGCGGGGAAGACACGCGGGGACAAGACACACATATGCTCGGAGCTCTCACCAGGGCGGTGTTTCAGCGACATCGAGACATACATACAGGTTAGTCCTCCGTTGGTTCCAATAGCAAGGCCATCTGAAATAAATTGACCTCCCTCCATTCCGCTCAAGGTTTACGCAGGCTCTCCGGGACGCGCACTGAATCCAGATCGCCGCTCTTGACATCCAGATGCCATTGAACTGCCGCCTTTGTCGGCGGAAAGCAGGTTGTGCCGGTGCAAACCTGATATTCAAACGTTCCGCGAATGATGAGATTGGGATTCTTCTCAAACTGAGCGATTGTTTCCGGACTACGTATGGCAACTACATCCTGGGTAATCACCGTTCGAGCCAGAAATACGGGAACTTCTTCGTGTAGTTGAGGAAATTTCAGCAACGCCGACTTGGGATATGTTGCTGGATGAACGCTATACAGAGAAGAAGGCTCAAGAAGCAGACGGACCGAGTGATAGCCCAGATGGTCAGAGCCGGGCGCGTAGAGATGAGCGCCTTTCCCGGGATCAATCTGAACAGTAAGCCTGATGCGTGCGCCTGGGGCAGCAGCACGGTCTGATTGCAATAGCTCGATCTTGACGTGAGGTGTTTGCGGAATGATTGCGGCAGACAACGGCAAAGCACTGCCAGCACCAAAGATCGATTCGTAGAAGTAGCTGGCGGTCACGCGATCGGCCAAACCCGTCTCTGCGTGACGTTTTGCAATGACGCCGTCTGCACCAATGAGAAAGTAATTGGGAATCGGAACGCCGGCTTCGTTGCCGACGGCTTCCGGATTACGAATGCCGAAGGCATCAATCAACCTTGAATCCGGATCGGAGAGAAGCTGGTAATGGATGCCACGACGCAAAGCGAACGACTGCAGAACTTCGGGAGAGTCGTAGGTGACAGCTACGACGTTAATTCCCTTTCTCTCAAAGTTCTGGCGGGCGGCTTCGAGATCAATGAGTTGCGACTTGCAGAAGGGGCACCAGTCAGCAGAGCGATTGAAGAGAATGAGGAGACCGTTCGGCCCCCGGAGTGAGGCGAAGGTCTGCGGTGTATCGGATTGATCTGCAAGAGTAAATGCGGGAATGCTCGCGCCCGGCTGCAACCCTGATTGCGTGGCGGAATTTGCCGGGACGGTAGAGGATACAGCTACGATGGCAAGAGCCATAAGAAGTCTCCGGGGATGTATTCGACGAACTTTCATTGTGTTCCTGAAGTACCGATCGATGGTTATGCTAGGCGGACGCTGCGCGACGCCAAGACTGCGTACTCTTTTCGAGAGGAGCGAAGATCACTTCCTCCACGACGAACATGATGACACCGAGAACAACCATGGTGACGATGGTGATCTCCGTGTGGCCGGTGCTTCGGCCCACGGTGAGCATGTAGCCGATACCCTTGGGCACGCCGACCATCTCCGCGGCGATAACTACGCGCCACGCAAAGCCCAGTCCAGTTCGAAAACCGGTAACTAGATATGGAACCAGACTGGGCAGCATCACTCTACGGATGATCTGTAGGCGAGTTGCGCCCATCATACGGGCCGCATCAATGAGGTGGACGTCAACATCACGCACTCCCTGAGTTGTATTGAGCAGGATGGGGAAGATAGAGCCGACGGTGATGATGAAGATTGCGGCTTCATCTCCGAGACCAAACCAAAGGATTGCGAGCGGAACCCATGCAACACCAGGAATAGGCGAGAAGATCCGTACAAAGGGCTCTGCCAAGTTATAGGTTGTAGAGGAAATGGCCATTCCAATCCCCAATGGAACAGCAATCAGAACCGATAGGGTGAATCCGACCAGTACTCGCACAATGCTGACCGATAGATGGTCCCACAAATAGCCGTTACGGGCCATTTCCACTAAAGCTACAAACACAACCTTTGGTGGCGGCAAGAGAAACAGAGAATACTCCGGTGAAACCCTGCCGAACAATCCTGTGACCGAGGCAATGTGCCACAGTACAACAAAGGCCGCAAGAGCAAGGCCGCCTTGCCATATACGTTGCTGTGTCTGTCGTTTCATCGGATTACTGTTCTTTCGGAAGATAGCTGAGATCAAATAGCTGCGAAGGTGCGGGCACAGCTTTCAGATAGCCCAGCTGCTTGGACCACTGCAGGGTTTGAAGGGAGGCGTCAACATCAACCCGCGCGGTATAGTCAATACGCCGACGGGCAGCAGTAACGACTGCTTTATCAAGCTGGATCTCGTGACTAATGAGTTCATTTGCTTCTTCGGGATGATCGTTGATGAATTGAATCGCCTGAGAATAGGCCGCGAGGAGCCGCCGCAGATCGTCAGGACGCGCGTCAATAAATCCTTGACGGGCGATCACAACGTTTACAGGGTAGAGCTGCTTTGAGTCAGGATGGGCAGTACGCCATTGGGCAGACGCGTCATACAGCACTTTGGCATTCTTGTAGCGCGCCTCTGCCTGGCTGGCAAACGGTTCCCAAGTGATTGCTGCATCGACTTCGCGAGATACAAACAAGACGGTAGGCATATCGGCTGCAGACATATTGGGCACGATCTGTATATCTTTATCCGGATCGAGTTTTGCCAGATTCTCAAGGATCGATGCGCGGAACAGCGTATCCGTCACGGTACCTGGTTTAGGAGTTGCAACTTTCTTCCCCTTGAGCTGCTTGAGCGTGTCGATGCCCGTATCCGTTCGAGTGAGGAGGACGTGACCGCCACCATTCGCCGCAGCAACAACTTTCAAGCCAACACCTTTTCCCTGCCAGATCGCAGAAGGCGCAATGCCAACCAAAGCAACATCAAGCTGTCCCGAGGAGAAAGCTTCCATCAAGGTAGTGACATCGTTGAAGTCAACAATCTCGACCTGCAATCCCTGCTGCAGAAACAGATTCTTATCGCGCGCTACATACGGCGTAACCGTACCGAGAGCACGATTTGTACCAATCCTGATGACTTTCGCCGGATTTGTGGCAACAGAAGCTGAATTGTGACCGCTACGCCTGACATGCAAGAGCGCCAGTAGCGCAATCACTACAATTGCAATCACTACTCCATATCGAATCCACTTGCCCATACTATTTCTCCTGAAAGGACGATTTCTGCCGATAGGTTCTAAATTGCAATGCTCGCCGGTTGAGAGCTTGAACGCTCATATTGCTGTAAGACGTAGTTGCGAATCTCGGTGAGGCGAGAGTCTGTTCGACGGCGTGGCCGAGGCAATGAAACCGGGACAATTGTCTTGATGCGTCCGGGCCGAGGTGTCATGACGATGATGCGATCTGCGAGATACACAGCTTCTTCAATGTCGTGCGTGACGAAGACGCAAGTGAACGGCTGCTGCTGCCAGAGGTTCACCAGTTCTTCCTGCAACTCCATGCGAGTGAAGGAGTCTAAAGCACCGAAAGGCTCATCCATCAGGAGCACCTGCGGAGTCATTGCCAGCACGCGCGCAATGGCAACGCGTTGCTTCATGCCGCCGGATAGCTGGCGAGGTAGTGCTTTTTCAAATCCCTCAAGACCTACAAGTCGAATGAAGTGAGCTACGGTCTTGTGAATGAATTCTTTCGCTTCGCCATGAAGCTCAAGGCCGAACGCAATATTCTGCTCCACCGTGTGCCAGGGAAATAGCGCGTATTCCTGAAACACCATGCCGCAACCAGCACGAGGTGAAGTCACCGGAAAACCATCAATCGAGACTGCCCCATCGGGGGTATATTCGAGCCCGGCAATCAGTTTGAGAACAGTTGATTTGCCGCAGCCAGATGGGCCAAGCAGGCAAACAAATTCATTTGCAGCAACAGAGAATGAGGCATCCTGCAGCGCAAGCACCTGCTTGTGCTGGTCGGATGCCCCATAGGTTTTCGATACATGGTTTAGTTCAATCTGCACGACATCCCTACTTTTGATCGAGTTTGATGACGCCGTGTCCGTTAATGAATTCGACTTTGGTGCCGAAGGGCTCAGAGCGCTTCGCAATGTTGCCGATAATGTCTTTCGCTGCGGCAGGAGACGCCGGGTGCGGAAAACCTCTCTGGCTGCGAGTCAGTCCATATCCCAGCGTGGCAGGATAAAGGACCAGCTCCTTAAGTTTGTGATCCTGGCTGAAGGTGATCTCTACGAGCGCGGTATCCCAGTTCTCCTTGTCTGCTCCATAGCCAATCGTGTCGCCCTTAGAAGTCGCCTCGCGGTAATCAGAGATGTTGCTATTCCAAGGCAGGTGATGCGAGTCGTAGACTTCGCTGGGTGCAAAGGGTATGCCCGCTTCTCCGTCGAAGACGAAGTTGCCGAGGCTGTAGATGATTGGCTTGCCCTTATAGATTTCAATACCGCGAACATTATGCGGACCGTGCACTACAAAGATGTCTGCACCAGCGTCGATTGCCTGATGTGCAAGGGCGATGACAAAGTCCGCGGGTTGATCATTGGTCCCGGGTTTGGTTTCATGCGCATGGATGGAGCCTATGACCCAGTCTGCCTGGCGATGTCCATTGATGATGGAAGTAATCGCTGCATCAAGATCGTCCTTGTCAGGATCAGTATGGACGCTGGTGGTATCGCCTGCGACATAGACAGCATTCGCAAAGCGCACTTGATTGGGATCTCGCGTTCCTGCACCTTCGCCGCCAAATCCGCGGACGCTCAACGCTGCAACTTTGCGGAGGGTATCGACGGTGGCCTGGTCGACGGTAATCGTGGTGTTGTAGCGCAAAGGATTTACGCCGGGACGGCCGGGCAGGTCTGGGCGCTGCTGGCTGGCTTGCTCGCCGAGCGTCAACGTAGAGGCCATGGCGATGAGTGCTACTCTTCCCTTCTTGGTATCCAGGTAGGCGGGAGCGCGTGCAAATGCCAGGTTCTCACCTTCACCGGCATGAACGAGTCCGGCTGCATCAAGTGCGTGGAGATTGGCACGCAGTCCATCAATGCCATAGTCGAGCGAATGATTGTTGGCGACGGATAGTAGATTAAATCCGGCCCACTTTAACTCATCTACGGTCCACGAAGGCGAGATTCCGGGAGTGCCGCCCGCGAACGCAGCGCCAGGAATATTCAAAGGGTGAATGACGGCTTCGAGGTTGGTGAAGCTCGCGTCTGCCGTCTGAATGTGTTTGAAGAATTCAAGGTAGGCGGGGTCGTCGAAAACAGAGAGACGCCGATGGATATTGGAATCGCCCGTAAGGGTAATACGAATATCGTCTTTTGACTGCGCATGGGCCAGTGTGGCCAGGGATATGACCGCGAGTGCTATGGCGGCTAATCCAATCTTGATCTTGTTCATCGTTTTATTCTCCTCGGAACGGTGAAACATCATTGGTCGATGCGGCTCACGAACTGTAGACTTCATAATTTCGCTTCAGGTGCCAGCAAGCGTTTGTAATAGAAGCCGGCAGTATAGAGTGCAGCCGCGGGGTTGTGGGCCAGTACGCGATCCTTAGTGATCAGCGTGGTGACAAGAGCATCAGAGTACTTGATGAACAGAGAATCGTGCCCGACGCACAGACCAACCACTACATTGAGGTCAGTCTTCTGTTCATTCAGCATCTTTGCCTGAAGAATGGGATTACAGAGCGACTCGTGGGAACCGCGAGCAATCTTCAGTTCTTCAGGGATACCGATTCGAGTCTTATCCACCGCGCCCATCTTGCAGATGACAGTGAATGGGTTCAGGCCATGGGCCTTGAGTATTCTGGCGAACATCGTTGCCTCCTGCATGAGGCCGACACAGGTGGCAATGCCGATTCGATGGGCGCCGAGGCGATTGGCGAAAGCAATGATCTCTTCCACGCGAGTGAGTTTGCCATAGTATGTCCCCTCCACTTCCGCTGCTGCCCGTGCAATACGGGCTTCCTGCGTTTCGCCGTTGTATAGATCCAGCGTGGCGTTTACTGCAGCCGGGTCGCATGATTGCGTGAGGCAAAATGGCGGGAACTTCTTATCCGCCCGATAACAACTTTGCAGCCCACAATCGGAGCACGTCAGTTCAGATGGTTTTGGCATTGCCTATTACTCCTAAACTCTTCATGGAAGCTTCACTGCATCCGCGTTTGCGGAATAGATGCCGTTGAAGAGTAACTTGAAGGTTCCATGAGGCTGCGCACGGAAGGTGATCTCAGGACCGAAGAGAAAAACCTGGCCCTTGCCCACCTTCGCCTCGATAATGGCTGCCTTCTTATCGAGGTACTGCTGCCCCAACGCCCAACCACTGCGCAGTGTCTTAGGACCGTCAAACCAGGCGAGAGCGTTTACGTTTTTCTCTTTTGCATCCGGGAGGAGCTGGAATGCGGGGTTATTCTGGTAATAGACATTCAGCGACTCGGGCAAGCCATAGGTCAGAGGCTTCGAGTTATCGAAGTGTGCTTCGAGAATGGAGCCGGGAATGAAGAATTTCTCGGCAGGTAGGCGCTTGGGTTGACCATCAATATCTTCCGTCAATCCACTCTTGATGGGCAGTCCGAGATAGTAGCCGAAGCTGGTGGAGTTCCCGATGGTGATGAGCGTGCCACCGTCTTCAACGAACTGTTTCAGGATGGGGCCGGTTTTATCGAGAGTTACCGCCCCGACGCGATTCTTGAATTCCTCAGGAAGATTGACTGGTAATGGCGGCGTGCGGCCGAAGCCGCCTCGTTCGCGAGGCTCGGGGATGCCACCGTTGGGGAAGATGAGGACGTCATACTTTGCGCGGAGATTACCGACGTTCAGTTCTGGAGCATAGACAACGTTGAAGGGGATGGGGAATGCCTTCTCAAGCAGCCAGCGAATCTGGCCGGAGTCCATCGAGCCGCCGTAGCGATCCCATAGCCCGATGCGTACAGGACGAATCTTCAATGCATCGCCATGAGGCTTGACCGTGACGGCCGCAAAATTGAGGCCGAGATCGGCTGCGAGCTTCTCTACCTGCGCCTGCGTGGTCTTCTTCGCAGGAATATAGATGGTGCCAGTGGGGTATGTTGTCTTATTCACGGCAAACGGAGACTGCAGCCAGAAGACGTCTTCGCCAGCAGCAAGCAGACGGGTGGTCGCGGTGAACGCATCATTATATTGATGGCTGAGGAGGTAGCCGACGGGCTTCTTCAATTCGGTCACGGTGCCGGGACGCTGTGACAGAATGCCATGGATGCGCTCTGTGGGTGCATCGAATGCATCGAGAATCCGATCGAACTTGACTCCCATCTGCAGGGCAAGCGTGTAGCCTGCAACATCGTATGGAGGCTTTGGTGGGCCACCGGGATATTGGAGGTCGTTCGGGTAGTCCTGTGGCTCGAACATATCGCGGAGATGAGGACGGAAAGCCTGGGCCGCACGCACCACATAGGAGCCCGCTGGATAAGACTTGCCAGCGACAGTGAACGCGGTGGTGGCGCGATCTACTTCGATGCCGGTCTTGAGCAGCGAATTCACAAACTTGGTTGCAGTGGGAAAGTCAGGCTGATCGAGGGGAATAATATAGCCGCGAGGATCGCGAGATTCCGGCGAATGCAACTGGTCGAAATACTTTACCGGAATAGCAGGCTGACGCTGCGCGAAGCCAGTATCGCCCCCGGCCTGTTCCCCCTTCGGCAACAATTCAGGATGATCTTTCGCGATACTGGTTTCGAGTTCGGTAATACGTTTCGGCGTGAGCGTCCAGTAATCCTCGCTACCACGCTCGATGGAGTTCTTACCCATGCGATAGATGCGGAAGAGAAAGTCTTCGCGATACTTCGAGGCGAGATCGAGAATGGCGCGGTCTGCGGTGCTGAGATACTCAATAGATTGCCGCTGATGCCACACCTGCTGCGGGCCTATCGGCAACGGTTGATCGCCATTCGGCAGGAGTTTGGCAGTGACCAGAGGAATGCTCATCGGCGCAGGTGTACCGATGATTTCCGTCAACACGCCAATCTGATTATGGAAGTGCACAGTCGAACGCTCAGTTCCATTCGTCCATGTCGAATAGGGGGCTCCGCTACGCAGAACTACACCGGGCTTATTCTCTGCGAGAAAGCGCTCGTGTACAGCGGCGCCAACGAGATCAATGCCGATGATGGCAAGTGGGTCGGTATTGTAGTTAAAGGGGTCACGGAACGGCGACATGAAGAGCACAGCACCCGCTGGACCGGACTGGTGCTGGGTGTACATAATCTGTGGAATCCACTCGATATACAGCTGACGATCAACGGCTTCAGTCTCAGGCTGATTCGCTGTGTAAGAGTCGCGGTTGTTATCGTGGCCAACGTATTTCTGATAGAGACGTGGGATGGCAAGATTACGTTTTGCAGGATCGGACTCGTGCATGTACCAGTTGGCAACAAGTTCCAAGCCGTCAGGATTTGCAGGAGCAAGGATGACAATGTCGTCGTTGAGAATGCGTAACGTTTCAGGATCGTTTTTGCTAGTCAACTCATATGCGAATGAGAAGAGGGCCTGCGCGTTGACGGTCTCTGTAGCGTGCACGCCAGCGCCGATCCAGACGACTGTCTTCCCTTCTGTGGCCAGAGCGTGGGCCTGGTCGTCGCTTAGCCCCTCTGCCGTTGCGAGCTTGCGGGATATCTCCTGGTAATGGTCCAGATGCTTCTGGTTTTCAGCCGAGGTAATGATGGCAATCTTCATCGTTCGACCTTCGGCGGTGGTGCCGATGTCTACGAGCTTGATGCGGTCAGAGGCATTGGTAAGCGAGGTCCAGTAGTCAATGAGCTGGGTATAGTTGGCGAGGAAATAATCGTCCCCCACGGTATATTGGCCAAACTTCGGCTCAGGGATATTCTGCTGCGCTCGCGCGCTGGCGGTGAGAGCCAACAACGCGAGAGCAGCAGTGAGGCAGCGTTTGATCTGCATGACAAACCTTCCTTGAATGATCATGGATGCGTCTTAGAAGCTAGCCTTCAGAGCAAACTGGAATTGACGGCCAGTATTGTCAATCGTGCTGCTGATTTGTCCAAAGGTACTAACTCCGGCAGCCGAAGCAGGTGCAGAGAAGATCGCATTGTTGAATATTTTGAAGGACTCGGCACGGAATTCCACATTACCTGCCGGCCCAAGTTTGCGCAGGGGAAAGTTCTTCGAGAGCGTCAAATCAGAACGTTGCTGGAAGGGTGCATGGAAAGCGCCGCGGGTTTGAGTGCCTACGAGATAGCCGCCACCTGTTCCGACGGTATAGTTTTCACTGCCGGCGGTCTGATACGGCGTAAGACCAGTGAGAACGGTGCCCGCTGCCTGCAGAGGCTGTGTGCTTGCGCAACTGGAGTTGAGATAGTTGTTCAAGTGATCTTCTACCCGTCCAGAAGAGACCAATGAGCAGCCCGAGGCTAGCAGACCATACCCGGTAGCACTGTCAAAGGAGTTGGAGCCGATGGACTGTGTAACGACTCCAGCAGTGCCGTTCTGGAAGATAGAGATACCAGCCAGCGACCAGTGGCCAAGGACGTAGTTGAGACGGCTATGCTTGAAGCCGGGAAGATCCCAGACATAAGTGACGACGAGCCGATTAGGAACATCTTGTGCAGACGTGCCTTTATTCAGGGTGAGGCTGTAAGGATTACCCAAGGCGGAACCCGTATAGTTTGTGCTCGCGCTCGCCTGGAAGTTATCAACAGTATGAGAGTAGGTGTACGCAGCCTTAATCAGGAAGCCCTTTGAAAGGTGATGATTCAAGGTTGCGATAAAAGCGTTGTAGGAAGAGTTGGCATTATTCGTAAGATAGGAGAATCCAGTAGACGAGAGACCGGCGATGGGAACACGAGATTCGCGATTCTTGGCGCTGTTCGTCGTCAAACCAAAGCGTCCAGGGTTGTTGGCGTTGATAAGCAACGGACTGTTACGTTGGGTATTGGACGTCTGCCGCACACCACGGGAGCCAAGATAGCCCACCTCGAGCGTCCAGTCGTGAGCGAACTCGCCCTCTACAGTGAAGTTGAAGTTCTGCGAGTAAGGTGAGCGAATATGGCGATCTGTTGCCTGGATGCTCATTGCCGGACCTGAGTAAATTGGCGCGCCGGTCGATGCATTTACGCCCGTAAGGGTTGGAAATGTCGGCCATACGGGAAATTGGTCGGGCGTTGGCTCCACAGGAAAAGGATTCGCAAGAATGCCTTTCGCAGTGTTGGAGGGGTTGGAGTAGGAGATCTGGTAGGGTGGGTTACCTGAGTTGGCGAACTGGAGAGCATATCCATCAGCCTGGTAATAAATACCATAGCCGCCGCGCACGGCGAGTTTACCGTTGCCGAAGACATCATAGGCAACACCCACGCGCGGTGAATAGCTGCCCCAGTTGGTATTCAGCATGGTCGTTCTGGAGGCACCATTGACTCCAGCGGTGACGAAGGCAGGCTGCAATGCTGCACCACCAACTTGAAATGCCGTGCTCGACAGAAGTGTCGGATCGAAGTTCGTGATTTCGTTCTTGATCTCCCAGGGATTACCGAGATTGTCGTAACGGAGGCCAAGGTTCAAGGTGAGTCGCGGCCTTACGCGGTAGTCATCCTGCACAAAGCCTATGTAGTCGTGTGCGCGGAAGTCCAACCGCGAGATACTGCTCTTCAAGGCGATTGAGGAAGGCGATCCAGTCAGGAAGTCTTGAAATGCGGTGCTACCAGTTACGAAGGTTCCACCTGCAAAGGTGAGAGAGCCACGCGGCAGGTAGATGCCATCGTTGAACTCTTCACGCCGCGCCTCAAAACCGAACCGGAAGCTGTGACGGCCTTTGAGCCACGAAAGGGTGTCATGGAAATCAAACGATGCAGCGTGCTGCGGATGCTGCACATTTGCACCGTACTGAATCGTAGATAGGTAGTTGGTGATCGAAATATCTGGCAGCAGGTTGGTGACGGAGGCGTTAGAGCGGGTCATGCCAACCTGGCCGAGAGTTGCACCACCAGTCGCTTCAATATCTCGGCGGTCCCAGTTATACCCATAGACCGCATCATTGATCAGATTGTCGCGGATGATGTGAGTGTCTGAAATGGTGGCATGCTGGCTGCCCAAAGGATAGTCAAAGGGTTGACCGCCCGAGCCACTGGGATCAGTATAGAGCTGGTTGTGAACGAAACCGGTACCGGTCAGATGGTTGTCGTGGCCGAAGAACTTGAAGTCGTGGTCGAGGCGCGAGCTGACTTGATTGGAGTTGAGGATAACCGGCTTTGAGTAGGCAAAGCTAACAGTCGCTCCTGGTGTGCCCGCAAGATGTGGATACAAATAGCCGCCATACGAGCCGGAAGCATTCAGTAGATTGACGGCGATCGGGTCAATTTGTGAAGCCGTAAGACCGAATGCCGCAGCCAGCGTCGTCGCATTAATCGTGGTAGGCAGAACAGGTACCGCTGAAGAGGTTGTGGTACCCAGGACGCCATTCTTCTGGCGCATTCCTTCATAGTTCACAAAGAAAAAGACTGAGCGCAGCCCGGGGATTGGGCCGCCAAAGGAGCCGCCAAATTGATTCTGGATCAGGACCGGACGGGGCTTGCCTTTTTGGTTCAGGAAGAAGTCATTTGCATTGAAGATGGTATTGCGTATGAATTCGTAAGCAGCACCGTGATAGGTGGAGGTGCCAGAACGCGTGATGAGATTGACATTGCCGCCGGAGCTATAGCCGCTGGTCGCATCATAGAGGCTGGTCTGTGTGCGAAACTCACCCAGTGAATCAGGACTGGGGATGGGGACTACGCCCGGAGCAAGCGTCTGAAATTCGAAGTTGTTGGCGTCAACGCCATTGAAGAGATAGTTATTCGAGGTTGCGCGTGCACCCGCAACATACACAGAGTAGCCGCCCTGCGTAATTCCAAGAGAGGGATTAGTAATCGCCGTGGTCACGCCCGCATCTGTGCCGATGATATCGAGAACGTTGCGGGTGGAGAGGGGCAGCGAGGTGATCACACGTGCACCGACAACAGCACCTAGCGTTGCGCTGGTGGTAGAGATCTGCTCCGCATCACCTTCGACCGAAACCTGTTCCGTAACTTCACCGGCGGTAAGATTCACATTGGCAACGGTGGTCTGGGTGATGCTGACTTGCAGGCCAGCCAGAGTGAGATGCTTAAAGCCGGGCAATGCTACCGATACCCGATATCCCAGCCCTGGCTGGAGCAAGGGAAACACATAGGTTCCATCAGCACTCGTTCTGGTTTCACGAGTGATACCGAGTGAAATATTATCGAGATCAACATATGCACCAGGCACAAGCGCACCGCTGGCATCCTTTACCGTGCCTTGAATGGCGCCGGAAGACGAACTGGATTGTGAATGAGCGACGACTGAGAGAAAAAGAACGAGTGCGAACCCAAATATGAGTCGATGGATTCTTACGAGACGCGACGACATATAGCTCTCCTGAAGAGCCGGCCGGGATGGGCCGGTTGAACGATTTCAGCCACGCGCAAGTTGGGCCTGAAATGTGTAGAGGGGTGAATGCAATTCCTAGCTGGTGCAGCACTGCTGCTTAGCAGCAATACGCCTGTAGTGTTTGATCAGCTATGGACGCGGTAGAAACGCGAAGGCTTGTTAGCAACAACAAGGACAACAACCCATCGGCATTCGCAGCAAGGCAGCAGACTGTGTCTGCGCCAGGAGCGCTATCTCGATGCGGATTATTGAAGACTTCTGCATGTTTTGACGATACTTGTGAATCGTGTATATTTGCCAGAGTACAGACAGGTCTGTCTCATGTCAAGCCCTATGCCAAATATTATCGTGAACCCTCCCCATCGCCGTCGTAAACCAGTGCCTACAACCAGCAGCAATCTGCATCGCGTGCATACGTCCCTCGCGAACGAAGCTTCGAGCAGCGGGGAGGCGACTTCAGCGCGAGACCGCCTGCTCACTACAGCGCGCCGCCTGTTCTACCAGGAGGGACCGCGAGCCGTTGGAATCGACCGCGTACTGGCTGAATCTGGCGTAGCCAAGATGAGTCTTTACCGTCACTTCCGCTCGAAGGACGAGCTTATCCTTGCCTGCCTGGCCGAGCATGAGCGTGATTATTGGAAGTTGTGGGAAGGTAAAGTGTCGCCTGCAGGCGCGACTGCCGTGCAACAACTGCGCAATGCGATTCTCTTCATCGCCCAGCGAACCTCTGAGCTAACCTACAAGGGCTGCATCTTCCTGAATACGGCACAAAGCTTTCCAGAGGCAACACATCCGGCGCATCGCGCTGCTGTAGAACATAAGCAGCAATTGGCTGCGCGGCTATGCAAGTTGTGTAAAGCCGCTGGTGCAACCTCTCCCCTGACGCTCTCACGGCAACTTGTGCTACTGATCAATGGTGCACAGGCGACCGCTGGCATGCTGGGGAAGGCTACTCAATTTACTATCATTGGCGCGGCGGATGCGCTGCTGCGCGCTCAAGAGATTGAGTTCTAACATTTCGAGGTAGACACAATGACAAATATTCAGCATCCCCGCTTTGTCGCTTTCGTAGCTGAGTTCGAGAAACTGGTTGATACAAATCCCAGAGAAACAGAGATACTAACACAGGGCTCAGCGCTGCTTCAAAAGCTTGTGTCGCAGGATGACTGGTTACCGGAGACCTATGCAATCCCCGATCCTGATCGCTATACGCAGTACCTATTATATGTAGATCCACGAGAGCGTTTCTCCGTTGTAAGCTTCGTTTGGGGTCCTGGACAGAAGACACCGGTGCATAACCATACGGTGTGGGGATTGATCGGTATGCTGCGCGGAGGCGAGTATTCGCAAAACTACGCGCAGCAGAGTGACGGATCACTTGCTATAGCAGGAGAGCCAATCCTTCTGCACGAGGGGATCGTCGAAGCCGTTTCTCCAACCATCGGCGATCTGCATGCCGTTTCGAACGCGTTGGCCGACCGCACCTCCATCAGCATCCACGTGTATGGCGCTGATATCGGCAAAGTCAAGCGCTTTATTTTCCAGATGGACGGCACCACCAAGACCTTCATTTCCGGATACTCCAACTCATGAGCGACGCGACGCGGAAATTTGCATCAGTGCCTGCAAAAGAAGTGCGCGAAGCTTTGCGCGCGAAACGGGAGATTGCGCTGCTGGATGTGCGCGAGGAGCAGCCGCATGCGACCGGGCATCCGCTCTTTGCGGCAAACCTGCCACTTTCACGCATCGAGATGGAAGCCTATGCGCGGATTCCTCGGCGTACTGCGCCAATTGTGGTGCTGGATAACGGCGAGGGCTATGCCGTGCTTGCTGCAAGTGCACTCAGCAAGATGGGCTATACCAATATCTCTTTGCTCGAAGATGGCCTGCAGGGGTGGCGTGATGCAGGCTACGAAGTCTTCGAGGACGTGAATGCGCCGTCGAAGGCCTTTGGAGAGCTTGTGGAGACGAAGCGACATACACCTTCGCTCTCGGCGCAAGAGGTGAGGGCCATGATCACAGCAAAGGCTGACTATGTGATCGTGGATGTTCGACGGTATGACGAATTTCAAACGATGAGCATTCCCACTGCGGTCTCAGTGCCGGGCGCAGAACTGGTATTGCGCATCCGTGAGTTGGCGCCGCGGCAGGAGACACAGGTTATTGTGAACTGCGCAGGCCGCACACGCAGCATCATCGGAACACAGTCGCTTATCAACGCAGGAATTCCTAACAGGATTGCGGCCTTACGTAATGGAACGATTGGCTGGACGCTGGCGCAACAGGAGTTGGCACACGGCGCAAAGGAGCATTTTCCCGAGGTTGATGCAGCTACCAAAACACTGGCTGCAGAACGAGCCCGTGCGGTGGCCGATAAGGCAGGAGTTTCGCGAATTACGCTGGATGAGCTGCGCAGACGCTTCCCTTCTGATGACGAGACCGTATATCTCTTCGACGTACGGACGCCGGAAGAATTTCTTGAGTCGCACCTGCCAGATTTCAGGAATGCGCCAGGCGGCCAACTCGTGCAGGAGACGGAGATGTTCGCACCAGTGCACGGTGCGCGCATCGTATTGGCTGATAATGACGGATCGCGAGCCAACATGACCGGTTCGTGGCTTGCGCAGATGGGATGGGAGGTCGCCGTACTGGATGGCTTATTCAAGGAAGACTTTACCGAGGCCGGCCCATCAGCACCCAAGGTAGTGCCTCCCTTAGTTTCGAAGGAGTATCTCCTGACTCCGGCAGAGCTAGCTCAGAAGAATTTTGCATTGGCTGAGGATGCCGTAATTCTAGATTTTGCATCTTCGCTACAGTACCGGTGCGAGCACATCGCCGGTGCACGGTATGCGCTGCGCTCCCAGTTACAGCAAGCGCTGGAACGGACCGAAGAGGCATCTTGCTATGTGGTCACATCACCTGACGGCGTGGCGGCACGCTTTGCATGGGCTGACCTGCGCGCGTTGACGATGAAGCCTGTATATCTTCTGGGTGGCGGTACGACAGCATGGACCCTGGCTGGTCAACCATTGACCAGCGAGGCTCCGCGTTACGCTTCCGACCCCATTGATCGCTATCGCAGGCCCTATGAGGGAACGGATGCGCCGGCGTCAGCAATGCAGGCTTACCTAGATTGGGAGTACGGCCTGGTTGCGCAACTGGAGCGCGACGGGACACACGGCTTCTTCGTGATCGAGTAGCTATAATGCGAACGGCCATTCGCGCCGTATACGCGACCGCACAAAGAAAATGGCGGCTCCGCTGACAGCAATAAAAGATCCGTAGATGAGTTCGCGCGATGCATTAGGGCGGGAGAAAAGAATAAACAAAAATCCCCCAAGAGCAAAGAGCGGCGGTAGCGGATAGAACCATATGCGGAAAGGGCGGTTGCGGTTCGGCTCCCGTATTCGCAAAACAATTACGCCAACCTGCTGTAGGATGAACTGCATTGCGATGCGAATGGTGACGAGCGCGGCGATCACATGAGCAAGATCGAAGAAACAGAAGAGTGTGGCCACAGTACCAAGTGCAAGCAAAGAGATGTGCGGAAAAGCATGGCGAGGATGAAGCCGCCCGAAGACGCGAAAGAAATTTCCATCCAAAGCAGCCACATAAGGCACACGTGAGAATGCGAGCAGAAGCGCGAAGACGGAGGCAAATGCCGTCCACATGACCAGAACTGCTAAAGCACGTCCAGCCGTTGAACCGAGAGTGCGCTGCAGCATGACTGCGACTACTGCGAGGCGGCTGTTGCCGTCAGTGGCTGTAGCAAGTTCTCGCCATGGCATGACACCGAGCACACTAATGCTCATCAGCAGATAGAGCGCGGCGACCACGGCAATCGCAATAAGGACTGCGCGGGGAATGTTGCGCCCTGGATTGCGCACTTCTCCGCCAATGAAGCAGACATTGTAGTAACCCCAATAGTCGTAGGTTGTGATGAGCGTTGCTGCACCAAGAGCTTCAAAGAAGGTTGGGCTCATGGTGAATGCGCCTGCTGGCATCGAAAAAGCGAGGCTGGTGTGGAAATGTGTAAACCCTGCGATTATAACGGTACCAATAGTGAGCAACATGCCGGCCCACAGGACCCAGGCCATTCTGGTAATCGCGCGCACATTGCGATACAGTAGCGCGACGATCAATGTACAGGTTCCCGCAGCCACGAGTTTAGTCCAGACAACATGAGAGAGCAGGCCACTCACTGTGATGCGATGATGCAACACGGGCCACAGGTAAGCCGCATATTGCGCCATCCCAATGCAACCCGATGCAATGGCGAGGGGAGCGCTGAAGCAAAGCTGCCACGTGTAGAGGAACGAGGCCAGTCGGCCTCCGGTATGCTCGCCGTAGATTACACGAAGAAAAGCATACGAACCGCCTGCCTCAGGCATGGTGGCACCGAGTTCTGCCCAGACCAAGCCATCACAGACGGCAATGAGAGCCCCTAGAATCCAGCCAAGGAATGCTTGCGGCCCACCCATCGCAGCCACAACAAGGGGGAGGGTCACGAAGGGACCTATGCCGACCATGTTGAGCATGTTCAACGCAACAGCACTGCCAAGACTGACCTGGCGGGTCAGTCTTGGTTCCGCAGTTGAGATGGGCGACGACATGGGTGAAGACATAATCCGGCGTCAATCCTGAAGCAGTTCTGCGCTGTCCTTCATGCAATGAGACAAATACCTACCAGTAGGCCGGAGAGGCAATGCTATCGATTCGCCGCGTGCTCTTATTTCTTCACGGGCGTGATGTTACTGACTGGAAGGTCCCAGTGAGCGAGAAGAATTTCGAATCGATGCTGCTCCTCGCGCTTATAGGTCTCCTGATCCGGATACAGTTGATGGATTAGGGCATCTTCGTCAGGATTAGCCGTGGTGGCAAGAGTAGAGTTTTTCCAGGTGATAGTGACTCGATAGTCCCATCGCGCATCCTCGGTCATGTGATTGGCAGGCGTCTCGATCTTGAGAGCCACGATGCGTCCGCTTGCTGCAATTTTTTGCAGCAAGGGATAGTGATTCTTCAGGAAGAGCTGAAGAAACTCCTGCTGATGGCCCCACTGCGTCTTGTAGTAGTACTCCATGGTGTAGGGCTGGTCTGAACCACCTTGTGGCGGCGCGCCCTGTGCAAACGCGGGTAGAGTGCAGATCGCCAGTAACAACAAAACAAGCAGCTTTCTCATATAGCCTCCAAATAAATTCTTCGACTGCATTCAACGTCACGCTGGCAGGTTCTTGAGCCTGCGCAACGCTGCGATCATGGCATCGATATCTTCGTAGTTGTTGTAGAGCGCGAGGGAAGGACGCACCGTTGTCTCCTGCCCGAAGCGGCGCAGAGTGGGCTGGGCGCAATGATGGCCGGAGCGGACGGCGATTCCTTCGCGGTTGAGTGCGGCGCCAACGTCTTCCGGCTTGTAGCCTTCGAGCACAAAGGAGAGCACGCCTGCCTTTTCCTTTGCCGTGCCGATGATGCAAAGGCCGGGAATCCTAAGCAGCTCCTGCGTGGCATAGACGAGCAGCTCGTGTTCGTGACGGGCGATATTTTCCATGCCGATCGTGTCAAGGTAGGCAATGGCTGCTCCAAGGCCGACGGCGTCCGCGATATTGCCGGTGCCGGCTTCAAAGCGGAACGGCGGGGGCTGATAGATTGTCTTCTCAAATGTGACATCGGCGATCATGTTGCCGCCTCCCTGCCATGGAGGTGAGTCGGCCAGAGCATCCGGCTTGCCGTAGAGGACGCCAATGCCCGTGGGGCCGAAGACTTTGTGGCCGGAGAATACATAGAAGTCGGCATCGAGTCTCTGCACATCCACACGCATGTGGGAGACGGCCTGCGCGCCATCGACGAGGACGCGCGCACCGTAGCGGTGGGCCATCTGGACCATCTGCTGCGCGGGAGTGATGGTGCCGAGCGCATTGGAGACGTGGGTGAAAGAGACGAGTTTCGTCCGTGTATTCAGCAGCTTTTCGTATTCATCCAGCAGAATCTGGCCGTCGTTGTCGACCGGAATGACGCGGAGAATCGCTCCCTTTTCTGCGGCGAGCATCTGCCAGGGGACGATGTTGGCATGATGCTCGATCCAACTGATAACGATCTCATCGCCTTTGCCGATGTGCTGGCGGCCCCAGCTCTGCGCGACGAGATTAATGGCTTCAGTGGCGCCGCGGACAAAAACGATCTCTTTAGACGACGGCGCATTCAGAAAATGGGCTACCTTGCTGCGTGCATCTTCATAGGCATCCGTCGCACGTGCTGCCAGTTCATGGGCAGCGCGATGGATGTTGGAATTCTCATGCTCATAGAAGTACTTGAGACGGTCGATGACGGCTTGAGGCTTTTGCGTAGTGGCAGCGTTATCCAGCCAGATGAGCGGCTTACCATTCACCTTCTCCTGCAGGATGGGAAAATCGCGGCGGATGCTGGTGACGTCAAACTGGCGGCGGATGGAGTTGAGCTCTGGCAGCGCCTGCGGTTCGAAGCCCTGCGCGGGTTGAGGCGCAGACGCGATGGGTTGCGAAAGCGCGCCGGCGTGCTCCAGAAAATAGAGCGGCGAAAAGGCGCTGAAGCTCGACTTAGCAAAGTCATCCGTACCGAGTGCAGGCAGTTCAGGGATATTTGGCAGGGATGATTCGAAGTTGGGAAACGGGAGATCGAAGTCTGGTAACGGTAAGCTAAAAGGTGAGACAGGTGCAACAGCAACAGACTGCGGTGATGACGGCACTGCGGTAGATTGCAGCGGCACAGAGTTGGGCGTAGGTATGGATGAGGTGTAGGGAGCGAGCGATGGGGTTGCAGAAAACGCAGTGATGCCTACGGGGAAATCCACTGGGACGGCAGAGTCTGGCAAGCGGGCGAAATCAGCTTCACTGGACAACTTGTCTATCGACGGCAGCGAAGGTACAGAGGGTGCAGGAGCGCCGAACTGGGGCAAGTGTGAATCTGACAATGGCAGTGCCGTCGCAAAAGAAGACGGCAAGCCAGGAGATGCGGGCACGGACTGGCCTGCGACATCCTGACCGGGCAGGGCACGGAAGAATGAATTCGCCATCTGTGTGAGCACAGCAACATCAGGCAGCGCTGCGCCCACTGCCGATTTTGCCTGCGCTACTGCGGTCTCATCCAGTTGCAGCCTGGGATCATTGGTACTCATAGTAGTTGCCTACCTGAACATTTTCGAGAACGCCGAGCGCATCTTCCGTGAGTACGGCGGCGGAGCAGTAGAGCGAGACAAGATAAGAAGCGATGGAATTGCGATCGATGCCCATGAAGCGTACAGAGAGTCCGGGCGTCTGTTCGCCGGGTAGTCCAGGCTGGAAGAGGCCGACGACACCCTGACGCTTTTCACCGGTGCGCAGTAGAAGAATATTGCTCTTCCCTGCTGCGTTCACGGTCAACTTATCCGAGGGGATGATGGGAACGCCGCGCCAGGTGAGGAACGGCGAGCCGAAGACTGTGGCCGTCGGCGGAGGAACGCCACGGCGGGTGCACTCACGACCGAAGGCTGCGATCGAGCGCGGATGTGCGAGGAAAAATGCGGGCTCCTTCCATATTTTGGCGAGCAGCTCGTCGAAATCGTCGGGCGTGGGGGCTCCTTTGCGCGGCTTGATGCGGAACTCCGGCGCGACATTATGCAGTAGACCGTAATCAGCATTATTCACCAATTCAAACTCCTGACGCTCCTTCACTTTTTCGACGGTAAGACGCAGCTGCTCGCGAATCTGATCGTGCGGATGGCTATAGAGATCGGAGACGCGGGTATGCACATCCACAATCGTAGAGATCGCGCTCAGGCCGTATTCACGCGGCTTTTCTTCATAGTCAACAAAAGTCTCAGGCAGCTTGCGCTCATCGCGGGAGCCGCAGGCCACATCAATCTCCTGCTCGTTCTTCGCCTTGTTCACGCGGTACGTGCCCGACTCAACGGGGACCCACGAAAGCAGTTGAACCAGCCAGCGCGGCGTGATCGCCGTAAGCTGTGGAGGCGTTTTTGTGGTGTTGGCTAACTGCCGGGCTGCTGCATCACCGAGAGTGCGACGGTTTTCATTTACGGCCATTGGTCTTGCTCCTTTGCAGTTCTAGCGTGCTACCGAAAATGGTAGGTGCGTGGATTGAAATTGAGCCCGGTTGCGAAAAATCATACAACAATACGATTCAAAAGCGGCGAAGAGCCGTACAGGCCCGGTCCAGCGCCTCCGGCTTTTTGCCGAAACAGAAGCGAAGAAGGTTCTCTCCCCCGTCATCTGCGAAAAATGCTGAACCCGCCACGGAAGCTATGCCAGTAACAGTGAGCAACTTACGAGCTTTCTCTGCTGCAGTCTTGCCGGGAATTCGGCTGGCGTCCGCAAGAACGTAGTAGGCGCCTGCGGGAACAGATGGCGTGAGTCCTGCATCGGTAAGTGCAGAGCAGAGCTGATCACGCTTCTGCTGGTACTCCAGCGCGAGATCATCGTAAAACGACCGCGGCAGGCCAACTAGCCCAGCGGCCGCTCCGTATTGCAATGGACCGGGACTGCATACGTAAGTGAGGTCGTGAAAGTAGCCGATCGTAGGAATCCATTGACTGCTTGCGGTAAGATAGCCGACACGCCAGCCGGTGATACTGAAAGTTTTCGAGAGGCCAGAGATGGTAATGGTGCGCTCTGCCATGCCGAGCAGTGTCGCTAGGCTGATATGGCGAAGACCATCGAAGAGGAAGTATTCGTAGATCTCATCGGTGAAGACAAAGAGATCGTGCTCAATTGCGAGTTCGGCGATAGCTTGCAGCTCCACGAGTGAGAAGACCTTCCCAGAGGGATTGGATGGCGTGTTCACGATGATGGCGCGGGTGCGGGGCGTGATGGACTGGCGGAGGCGCTCCACATCGAGCCGCCAGTCTGGAGCATGCAGCGACACGGCGACCGGCTGCACGCGAAGCGAAAGCAAAGTGTTCCAGTGATAGCCGTAGAAGGGTTCAAAGAGAATCACTTCATCGCCGGGATTGAGAAGCGCGAGGCCAGCGGCGTAAAGCGCCCCGGTAGCTCCGGCGGTGACAAGGATTTCACTATCTGGATCAGCCTGGATGCCATTATGCTCAGCAAGCTTGGCGGCAATCGCCTGACGCAGCGGCGCGATTCCATCCAGCCGCGTGTAGGTGTTCAGGCCTTCGTGGATTGCCTGAACGGCGCCTTCCGCGACCAGTGCAGGCAACTCCGTATCACAGACACCCTGAGCCAGATTAATGCCACCAATGCGATCGCATTCCACAGACATGGCGCGAATCTCCGACTGAATGATCAGAGGTGCGATCTGGCTGAGACGACGCTGACTGGTGATGGAGGGCATTCTTCCTACCCAGAACTGAATAGTGAGGGATTTGGCAACCACTTCAAATGTGTTTTAGTGAGTTGCGCACTGACTTGATTGGTTGAATAGTTATGGGTGCCGAAAAGGCTAAACAAACTGGCGCTGCGAGGATGCAGAGCCGGAACACACTTTATCTACAACAAGAGCATAGATAACACGCAGCACGCTGTACCACCGTCTGGGAGACGAAAGTGTAACTATAGCGAGTGCGAAAGGTCTGCATGAAAAATAATCTATAGGGTTCCAGCGCAAGGGTCAAGTTTTAGTGCAGAGCTAAGATTTGGATTACAGGGCAAAATGTTCAATATTTCAAGAATAGGATTTCCCTCTAATTCCCTGTTCCGAAATAGGTCACATTTCATTAAACCGGCATAAAACATTGAGACTTTGCGGTTAGGGGATGCCTTATTGGTGATTTAATTTCCAAACGGAAATAGCTGCCAGCGCAGGGTCCACGCCAGACTGCGCCCATCGCCTTACACGGGCGGGAACATTGGTTAGGGCTCTGTCGTTTGTATGGTCTCCAACGGCGCACACGGTAGACACTCATCCGATTCTCGACCCCTGTCCACAACCTCTGCTAACACTTGAATCTCACGCTTTCGGTCTCACGATGGGAGTTTTGAGCAGTGCTGTGACGTAGCTACCTTCCGAGCCGTGGACCATCTGTATTCCGATCTCCTCGGGAGACACCCGTCTCCCTGGATTGCGAAGGTGGGCTGCAAATTGAGCGCGCAGTTGCGCATCCTGCAGCGGGTCGGTCACCTCCAGGTATAAAGCGCTTTGAGACGTGCTCATCGTGATGTCTGCCATCTGTGACCCCATATATTTGCTCGAACGGAAAAGGGTCAAGACCGCAGAGTCTCCCTGAACCTTCTTACAGTAGAAAGTCGTATTGGCTCCGTCGAGATAAAACGAGCATTCTTTGAAGCGCGGCCTGGTTGTGCCTCTCGCCTTATCGAACAACCACATTTGCGCGATCATTCCGCAAACATAGAGAGCCCCGTGGTAAGCCTCCGTTGCCATTTCCAAGGATCGTGGAACATTGCTATATCGCAATTCCATGCTTGGCGATAGCTTTTGAAGATTTTCGACGGGCAAGGACAAGCAGAAGTAACGGCTTTCTGTCTTCAATAAATCTTTGAACAGCTTGGGAATATCGTGACCGTATGCTTTCAAGGGCTTGGTATTCCCACTCTTGCTCAAAGCAGCTTTCAGATACTTTTCCGCTGCTTCGTGGGCTTGAACGATTGCCGCCTGCGTATCACCCGTATGCTTCAGCGTCACTGCTGCATTCTCGAGATCGTACAAAGCACGCCGGGCCAGGTTCCGCTCAGTTTCGGCGAGCCAATCGTCGTCGATAAGTAGATTATGGAGGCTATAGAAACTTCGACTCCCGAAAATCAGCTTCTCCATGATGGGCCTTTTTTCTTCAGGAGTCAGTGATTGTGCGAGGTCCTTTGATAAGCCCTCAATCCCCTCTTCGAAGGGTGCCAAGATCTCCTGTTCGGCCACAAAGCGGGCCTGTCCGAGGAACACAACACCCCTGATCAATATAGGAAAGCGCGCGATCGCGCCATCCCAGCGAATGGCTTCACCATATCTCTTCAGATACCATTCGGTTACCGGGTCGAACAGCTTCTCGCGCTGCGGACCGTCGGGAACTGAACCGTAGAGCTTCTTGAAGCAATCCAAAGGGCGATACCGCAAAGGAACCCCTGCGGAAGTCAATTCATTATCGATATTTTCCAGTTGCGCATCAAAAGTGCAGCCATTCATATACAGCCATTGTTGACCGGATGAATGACAAAAGCCAAGTGGTACTGCTTGCGCGCATTCGTATACCAAGCTCTAGTGCCAATCTGGCTATCGATCTGGCCGGGAAGGATTGCAGAATAAACGCTATGAAGAGCCTTTCACGCGAATCGGGGAAACTCGAAAGTCTTAATCTCTTCTCTTTGCTTTACAATCCCTGTAATTTACCTTGAACACGTCGGTAACGAATCGCGCAAGAAGCTTTGGGGCAATGTCTTGGAAATAGTCCGGTTTCCTCGTGAGGAACTGCCAAATCTCTTCGGCACACGGCATTGGCAAGGCAGCCGGGAAAGCTCTGGCCTTTGACATCAAGGCAGTATTGCACCAGATTTTGAAATGTGGCACTTGGATGCAATTTGACCGCGCTGCTCAAGCTCGACAGTTCTCACACAATTTCAACGTAACGGAATACTCCGGCCAGCGCTCACGTTCGCTAAACGTAGAGGTGATCGTGATTGGGGTTCGGCAATAGACACATGACCTCTGAGATTGGAACTCTCTATCAGAAGAGTCAAATGCGTTTTCAAAGCGTTCGAGACTAGAGATTTCTCCGCCTGCCCCTCTCTACCGAGCCATAGCTCCATAAGGTTCAGAAAACGCAATATCCCGGTTGACGCGGATGTTGAACCTATATCCAACCGGCACCTTGATCGTCGGCTGCACATCCATGTTTCGCCGAGCAATTTCCATACCCAGCTCACCCATCTGCTGTCCGAGCGCCTGCGTCGCTATCTGTTGATTGGTTGGATATCCATAAGAGCCGGACGATTGGTTCCCCTGTGTCATCTGAATTCCGGCTGAAAATGCGCTCGTCAGCAAGGCCATGCCAAACATTCGGGCATAGTGATGATCTACTTTGTCGTGAAACCCGGATGCACCTTGCGCGTCCTGTCCGACCATGCCGGAGAGATTGATACTGGACCCATCGGGGAAGATCAAATGATTCCAAATGACTTGCACACGGCTCTGGCCATATGCCACGTGAGCATCATAGGTGCCCACTACCCGTGAACCTTGTGGAATCAATAGATAACGGCCCGTCGCCGTGTCATATACATTTTCCCGGACGAGGGCCTTGAGTTCGCCCGGCAGGTCGGAGTTCACCGCCTGCTCCAGTGTCGCTGGAATATCCCAGCCCGCTTTTACTTCGTACCGCGTCACTGCCTGCGTTCTGACCGCATCAAGGTAGTTCTTTGGGGCAGAGGTCCGAGCACTCGACACGAACGACTCTTTGCGATCCTGCATGTTCGGGTCGGTGTCCTGCTTCGCTGACATGGCAACTGGCAGTGCAGCAGTTCCGCTACTGCCACTTAGCATCGAACGTGCCTGACTTACCAGGTTGCTCAGCGGGTCTGTCATAGCTGACGACACTTGTCCTAACAGACCCGAACCAGAACCGATGCTGGCCTTTTTGCTACCAGTCCCGGTTGGAGCCACGAGAGCTTCCTGCTCCATTTTGTACAGGTCTTCCCGTCTCTTCTCTTCGGCCGTTTTTGAACGGCCACCCATGATTTCGGTCCTATTGCGATCAGACCCATCGTCACGTCCCCTGCCACCTGGACCCTGTTCCGGGAGTTTCGGAACATTGATTTCTGTGGATTTCAGCCTCAACGGTGGAACAAGTTGGCCGTTAGCTGGCATCGATGGGCCTGGGCCTGCAGCTTCCACACCATCATCCTGTAGCGATTTCACCGCCGCGCTGTGCTGCTCTTCGAGATTTTGCTCCAACTCCTTCCCCATGGTCGTCGCCGCGGTTACGCTTTTGTTGTCTTCGCCCCCTCCACCAACCACCGCCTTATTCTTCTGACCGCGTGACCAGATTCCGACCACGATCAACAAGACAATCGCCACCATGAAGAAAACCCCCAATAGCCCGACCTTCTTGCTCAATCGCCTGCCATTCGCGGGCTCGGGATTCAGATCCAACCCGGCAGGTCCCTGGAGATTCTCAGCAGCTTCCAGTTCAACCGCTACAGGCACGTCCGCCGGTTGCTTCGTCTCCGTCGTTCGATCCTCCATTATTTCTTCTCCTCAGAGATAGGCTGTTGCCGAACGAGCCGCACTATCTCCTGTTTTTTGCCGCTTCCCATCAGCAACGCGGCACGGTCAAAGAGGCGATCCACCACATAGGTCCGGTCCTTCACTCTGTAGTTGACCATTTCATTCCCGGTCGGCCCTTGAATAACCAGAGCGGGTAATTCCCGGTGCAGTGCCGTCTCGGGCATCTGGATATAGGTCTTTTCGCCATCATCCATTACCCGGTCAGGACGAATTCCTGTCGCTCCCTTCCCTGCTTTGATCTCATAACCGAAGTACAGTTTGTCGATCGCTCCCGTTGCAGTCGGCGCAATCCGTGACGCTGCCCGGTGTTCCTCTCGCTGCTTATCCTGCTCTGCCAGGAACACTTTCCACTGAACATGCTCGTCATCGCTATATGTAAATGACGTGCGGGCGATAAACTCCTCCGGCTTCGACATCAGCCGCACGTAATACGTCCGCTTGTCCGTGGTTACAATCATCGTAGTGTCAAGCCCAGACATCTTCGGCTTTATGACCAGAATGGGTACCATATTGTCATCTGTACCCGCTGTCGCTGGCGTCACTTCCCAACGCACGGTATCGCCGATCTGTGGCTCTCCGGCGATCTTTTCACCCGCCTGTAGTTCCAACGAGCAAACCCGCAGCGGAGCACACACAACGGTTGGAAGACCGACGCCATAGGTGTAAACCACACGGCCATCGGAAGAGGGGGCTGGGGTGTTTCGCTCGTTCACTAGTTTTTTCGCCAGCGCGACTGCGTCTGACGCTGTAGGCGTCAGCGACACATCCGTCCTGGGCACGAACGATGCTGGCACTTCATCGTCTGTTGCCCCGGCAACCGCCAGCGGCTGCGCTGCTTGCGGAGAATCAGTGTGTGTACCTGTTTGCAGTTTCTGCTGAATGGTGTCGAAGGGATACGCCTCAGGCGACGGCACTGCTGCAGCCGGAACCCGAGTCCGCTTCAAAACCACCGCACCGCGCCTCGATGCGACCGAAGAGAGCGTGCTTTGAGCAAGCATGCTCCCGGCAGACAACACCAACACGAACAAGAGCGCATTTCGTTTCATTCCCAACCCCTCTCTTAGAGAACCTTCGATACATTGACATCCGTTACGTAAATACCCAGAGGATTGACACGCGCGAGCCCCTCATCCTGTGGCGGATGGACAGAAATACTGAAGGCCCCCTTATAGTTCTGTGTGGCCGTCACCGTACCCTGTAAGTCCATTGCCGTCTCAGTCCACTCAACCTCATACGTCTGGGCACTCGTCGCATAAACCGTGTGTATTTCCACGGTGACAACTCCCGTCTGAGCCCGATCCAGCGGCGACGAGGATTTATATATTTCACTCACCTTCACCGCTGCCGGGGAGTTGTTCGCGATCATGGCGTACACCTTCTCAATCGCAGCACGCTCGACGACCGCATCGGATGAGACCATACGAAACTGCTCTACCCAATCCACGAGAGCAGCTCGCTTCAAACGATCATCTGCAACGGACGCCTCCGCCGCAGGCCCTTGCGAAACGACTCTACCCATTGAATCGACTGCCACAATGTAGGGCACAACCCGCGACCGCATGGAAACTACAATCAGGCCGGCCACCGCCAGAACAGCAACGAAAAGGGCAATGTAAGCCGCTGCCCGCCAATTCCTCGCACGGGTAATGACCGACCCATACCGCTCATCCCACTCCCGCCTCGCCGCCAGGTATGGGCTCTCGTGCTCCATTACCGCCTCTGTAGCGCTCGCTGCGCTTCTCTTCACCGCATACCGCTTCATAGTCGATTACTCTCCGTGTTGAATGTTGAGTTGCGCCGCTGATGCCGGGGTAGAGTCCTGCGGCGCATGCTGGGCAAGTGTCTGCGCTTCATCGCGGACCATACGAAGTTGCTCTGCAATACTTGCCTTGCCTTCACCCGCTCCGCCTGTGGCTTTTACTCCCTGCGGAGGTTCGGCATTCGTCGATTTTCCGGCAGAAGATTCGTTGGCCTGCGGCGCACTGGAAGCAGTACCAGCACTACCGCCCGCTGCGTCCGTACCACTCCCCGGAGGACTTGCAACCACGCTTCCATTCGTATCCATCATTGAGCTCGACCCGGCAACCAATGGATCTACCGCCGGTGAAGCGGCTGCATCGGTGGCCATTACGCCATTCGCGACTGATGATGCTCCAGCCGCCGACCCAGCAGAGAGGGTTCCGGCACTCGCTGCCGCTGACGCACTCATCGCCGCAACCGCCGCGCCGCCCGATGCAACCGCCGCGCCCGCCGTCATTGCACCGACACCAATTGCTGTTGCCGGTCCAAGCATGTCGCCCGCACCTGCCGATAGCGACCCACCCAACACGCTCGCAACCATCTTCGGCACCGACCACGCAACCGCCATAAACGTCAAGGTGCCCGCAGCAATGCCCAGAATCGATTGGCACCCGGCAGGGGTCAGCGGGAGGCTCGATGCGTCCGTAGCCCACTGCGCCCCGAGGGTTTGCCCAAGGCCGATGATCATGTAAAGCACCATCAGACGCACTCCCGTAGACACGACGAGCGACAGATATCGCTCCACATAAGGGACTGTCCACCGCGACGCGCCAAACCCTAAAAAGATCACCCCAGCACCAAGCGCGATATAGCTCTCAACGTTCGCCATGATGAATGCAATCGTGATGACTACATACGAGATGAAAACCATAAGCGCGCCGAGCAAAACGATCAGCGCTGGCACAAGCGCTGCTGCCGTAAGCGCCTGCCCAACGCCGGGGATCAACGACGCAACAACTCCTCCGACGGCGACTCCGCCGCTTGGTATTGCCGACGCCAGCATGTTTCCAGAGATTTTCAGGCCCAGAAGCATGATGTCGCTGGGATTCAGATTTCCCGAGATTCCGCCTGCGTTTTGCCCGATCTGGGTAAAGCTGTTGATAATTGCCGGCAGCCAAAGGTGATAGCCGCTCAATAACATCCAGAAAAAGCCAATCGTCATGATCTTCTTTAGCACCGGAGCCAGCCAGCTTTCAAGACTGTCCTTCTCCAACGCCAGGATCGACGCCATCCATGCCACTTCAATCGCCGCCAATAGACCAAAGAGCGTAACCGCATACTGATATCCAATCCTTCCCCAATTCCCTGCCGCTGCCTGATACCGGCTCAATAAATCTGAAGGGGCTGACTGCGGAGACGTTGTCTGCGCATGGACCGTCACCGCTGTAAGTAGCACGACGGCGCCCAAGCTCGTGATCATTCGGCATACTGATTTGCGTTGCATCAAGCTAAGTCTCCACACCCCTGCTAATAGTCCGATGCGACCGGCGCGAACGTGCGTGAATCACTGTTAGAGCTTGGCGGCAAGCTGAAAAACATCTGGTTCATATCCGAGGTTGCCATGCTATCGCTCAGTTGCTGTGCCTGGAAAACCTGCTTCGACTGGATATCGACCATCATCAGTTGCCGCAGCTTTTGCAACTCGACAATTTCCTGCGCAGCGAGCTGGTTAGCCGTTTGAATAGCCTGAAGCAGCCCGGTTGACGACTGCGATTGCTGTTCCAAGCGGGTTAAGAGCTGAGTGTCATTATTAAGTTGGGAGCCTTGAATGTTGAGCGCGTCCAGTGCCCCATGTGAAGTATCGAGCGACGTTTGCAGCCACTTCTTGTACTGCAGCGGATAATTGGTTGACGTCGTATAGCCGAATCCGCGATACCGATTGCTGAACTCCTGATCAAGGTTTGCCATGGAATACGCCAACGCGTTGCCTTGTTGCACAATGTTTGACAGCTGCATCATGTCTTGCATGGCTGAACCGAATATCGGGTTCTGTTGAATATTCGTCATGGATTGCGTTTGCAGTTCCGCATGTTGAATCATGGTCAACTCGTGCTGGAGTTGCTGAAATTGATTCTCCAACTGCTGCAACGTAGTCGAGTTCTCTTCCGTCAACTGAATGTTGTTGAGAATTTGTGTCCACTCGGTCGCAACGCCGCTGATTCCGCCCGCTTGCGCAGGCTGAATCGATTCGGACATCGCCAAGGTGAATACAACCGAAACGCAGAGTACTTGTTTCACATATCTCATCGAACACCTCCGGTTGCATGTACCAGCTCTTGCCCCACTTCGCCACGTGGTACACATTGCGTCGCGTAGTAGTCGGCCCAGGAGTTTAGGCCTCGCTGGCGAAGCCACAGTTCCTGCCACGTCCGCGGATTCCGTGCTATCAGCCGCTGCACCTCCTGCCGCGACTCGGTATCGCTCACGCCGACAAAAGCAAGCACTACCGGGCCAAGACCCAGCGAGACAAGCCGCCGCCCGACCGGAGAGAAGAAGTAGTACTGACGCTTCGGTATTGCAGCCTGAAGCATGGCAATCTCACGCGGGTTCAGGCCGAGCTGCATGTAAAACTGGCGAGAGTTATCGTTTCCTGCCTCTGCATTGGGAAGCAGGATCTTCGTCGGACAGGACTCCAGAATTACATCGCGGATGGGCGAGTTGATGACATCCGAGATGCTCTGCGTGGCCAGAACAACAGCGGCATTCTTCTTCCGAAATGTCTTCAGCCAGTCCCGGATCTTGTCCTTAAACATCTCGTTCTGCAGGTATACCCAGGCTTCATCAAGCACAATCAGCGATGGCGATCCATCCAGCCGCTTTTCGATCTGCCGGAACAAATATAGAAGCACCGCGACTACGGCTTTATCCTTGTCGCCGTAGTTCATCAGGTGCTCCATCTCGAATGTCATAAAGCACGACGAACCAAGCGCGTTTTCGTCCCTTTTGGCTTCGAGCAACCCGCCGAGCGAGCCGGACAGGGTGTAGTGCTTCAACGCGTCTTTAATGTCATTGTCCTGAATATTGATGACCAACTCCGTCAGGGTCCGTTCCGGCGACTCAGACAACATCTGCACCCCGGCTAGAATCTCGTTACGCTGCTGCGGACTAATCGGCTGCCCAGCTAACAGACACAGACTCTCCACATAGTCCACCGCCCAGGCCACATCGGAAGGGTCATCCAGTTCGCCAAGCGGGCAGAAGTTCAACGGTGCGTTCGGGCCGCCCAGATCGTAGAAATCTCCACCAGCCGCCTGATTCAACACAAACATCGAGTATCCTTTGTCGAAACAAAAGACCTGGGCCTTCGGGTAACGGAAATACTGTGCGGCCAGCATGGCCAGTAATGTGGATTTGCCTGCGCCAGATGGCCCAAGCACTAGGGTGTGGGCAATGTCCTGTACATGCAGGTTCACGCGGAATACGGTCGAGCCAATGCTGGTGGCATACATCAAAGCCGGGCTGTCTGCTGGCATCAGGGGAGACGGATTGACACGCGCTCCCGCCCACACTGCCGCAATCGGCAGGCAATCAGCCAGATTGATCGTATTCAGTAGGATGCGACGGACATTCCGGTATCCGTCTCCAGGAAGACTCCCCCGCCACGCTTCCACCGCATTGATCGTCTCGATACGAGCTGCGAAACCGAGGTTTTGCAGTGTCTTTGCAACCTGACCGGCTTTTCCGTCAGCAGCATCCGCATTCTTATCGAGAACGAGAATGTTCGCGCTATAGAGCGCAAACTGCACATCCCCCGCTGACGCCTCTCCAAGAGCGCTGTTCGCGTCATTCACCATCTCCACTGCGAACAAATCAATGTTCTTCGGTGCTCGCCCCATCAATTGGTCCATGAAACCGCGCGTCTTTGCGCGCCATTTCTTCAAGTGCTTGTCGATCATCCCTTTCGCATGTTCGGCATCCAACAAAATGGCGCGTGTATTCCACCGGTACTCAAACGGCAATGTATCGAGCGCAGCCATTACCCCCGGATAACTCGTATGGGGAAATCCGTCGACCGCAACGATACGGATATTTGCATCCCCAATCTTGGGGGAGACCCCGCCGCTGAAATCCCGGCAGCCAATCAGATCGTGTAAGAACACGGGTATCTCCGGCTGCACGAACGGGAAATCCTCACCCGTCACACATCGCCGCACGTACCGCAGAAGTTCGTCATAGACCACGGTAAAACCGTAGTTGTCCACGGCCTTCCGCGCCTTTAATCGCTTCACTTTGAACTGCGAACTGAAGACTTCATGAAACGAGGCAATGCGTGTGCCAAAATACTCCAGCGCCCGTTGCGCGACCGGCCGCGATACTTCGTCTCCGTTCTCATACATGAACCCCCGCAGCTTCTCCTCTGTCTGCGCCGGAGGAAGGTACGTGAGCGTCAAGAAATATTCGCTTTCGAAGTGACTTCCCTCCCGGAGAAACTGGGCGCGGCGCTCTTCATCAATCAATCGCGTTATAGGGTCCGGGAAAGCGCCGCTCCTGGGATACTCTGGACTTTCTGTGCGGATGGTGTCGCAATGTACCATCCAGCCCGAACCGAGGCGCAATATGCTGTTGAGCCGTGCGGTCAGCACGGCCATTTCATCAAAGGTCGCTGACGCCAGATCTGGCCCGGTGAACGACCAGGACGCCATCAGGGCGCCGTCCTGCAACAGTAATACGCCATCCTCCACCAACGAGGCGTAGAGCAGAAGATCCGGCAAGCCACGTGCGTAACGACGATTTTCCGTAATCTGCATTTGCCTACCTCCAACTCGCGGGTGTTGAAACGCCACCGAGCCGCGTCTGTGATTTCGCCGGGTAATACATCGCGTAGTGGATGTGACGCACATAAACCTGACGCATCAGCGGATCTTCCTTCGCCATGCGGGATAACGACCAGATCGCGCTCGGCCACAGAACCATGGCGATCAGTACCCCCCACCAGGTCATCAACGAGAAGGCCAATATTCCCGCGATGAGGGCGGCGAACAGAACTAATTCCCGGTCGCCACCCATCAACAGGTTTGGCCGGTTGATCGACTGGTGAAAAACGGCCTCACGCGGTCGATCCATTTAGCTCACTCTTCCTGCGGTTGATGCGTGTGCAAGGTGCACCGCCAGCGGTTGCACGATATGGAGAAGCGCAATGGTGGCTCCGCTGAAACCGAAAACAGTAGTGATAAAACTCGCGCCGCCGACAATGAACGAAATAGCAATCACCGCGTACAAGGCGCGCTTAACGAATTCGGTCATCTCACCGCCGAACACCAGAACCGCCCCGCAGGCGAACAGGGCGCATGTACTGACGGCCAGGGCAACCGGACCTGTCAATGAGTTCTTTACCGTCGTCAGTGGGGCCTCCCACGGAAGGCCTCCGCCCGTAGAGGCGAAAGAAGGCGTTGCTGAAATGGCCAGCATAACCGGCACAAGTACCAATTGTTTGTGCTTCATCAATGAACAAACCACACGATTCTGCTTCATACGTTCACTCCTCGTTCGGTTGGAACAACACGTGGTCACAACACAAAAGCCATACCTACAGGTACTCAACTTCATAGGTATGGCCGTTGTATCCGGTAACGGTGCAAACCTCTCTGACCTTGCGGCCAGCTTTCACACTCCTGTCTTTTGAGATAAAAACGACGATATTGATCACTTCGCCAATGAACTTCTGTTGCGGCGCGGCCGTCGCTTCCGCCGCTAAACTTTCCAGCCGCAGCAAACCTGAAACCGCATCATTCGCATGAACTGTCGTTACCCCGCCCGGATGTCCGGTGTTCCAGGACTTGAGCAGCGTCAGCGCCTCTCCACCGCGAACTTCGCCCACGATGATCCGGTCCGGCGTCAGGCGCATACACGCTTTGAGACAATCGCTCATCGAAATATTTCCCGCCGCCAATAGGGGGAGAAAATTATCCACATTGCATTGCAGCTCCGGCGTGTCCTCGATCAATAAAACTCTGTGATCCGGGGTAATCCTGGCTATGGAGTCGAGCACCGCATTTACCAATGTCGTCTTGCCCGACCCTGTAGATCCCACTACCAGAACATTCTTGCGGTCGCGTATCGCATCCCGAAGAAGACCTGCGTGCACCTCCGTCAATACTCCGGATTGCACGTATTCTTCAAGCGTGAAAACGGTCTTGGGGCGGGGCCGAATCGCAAAGCATGGCCGCTTGACAATCGGCGGCACCAGGCCTTCAAAGCGGCTGCCATTGAACGGCAGCTCGGTCTCCAGGATCGGATTGTCATGGTTGATTTCCGTGCCGCGATAATGCGCAATGCTCGCCATGGCCGCCATCGCACGCTCGGCGGGAAAAGCTCCCAGTTTTACGAATGGCTGGCCACGGCGCTTCGCCCAGAGAATGCCGTCCGGATTCAGAAGGATGTCCTCTGTTCCCTCCTTCTCCAATTCATCCATCACCGATCCCAACTCACGGCGGAGCTTATCCTCTGATCGCGAAGCTACTTCTTCTGCTGCCGGTTTTTGTGTCTTGATCATCGCCCTAACCTTCGGCACCGCTGCGCGGTGTGGAGCTTGACGTTCATCATAGCGCAAGATTGCTGTTATGTACATCTACTATGTCTATTGAATATATTTAATATCGCGTAGGACGGCCAGCAACGGGGATTGCAGCCTCAAAGTGCTCGCCATGCTGCCCAGGAACTGGGGCGGGAGGAGAAGACATCCACCACTTTGCCACCGTAGGCGAATGGACTTGCATCGGCCTGCCGATATTGCGTACACTTATGTGTACACATGGAGGAGCCTATGCCTGCAATCAAAGTTGGAGTGCGCGAGTTCCGGGAACAGATGACCCGCTTTCTCGAATCCGATACGCCCGTCGCCGTCACCCGCCGCGGCCTGACGCTCGGCGTCTATGTTCCCACACCCCGCAAGCCCGTGAAATCGGCGGACCTTGCCGAACTGCAGGCTGCTGCCGACCGGCTTGCGATCGCTCTTGCCGACATCGACGAGGAAGAGATCGTGACGGAGTTTAAACAGGCGCGTCGCCGCGGAAAGGTCACCGCCCGCTGAGATGATCGTTCTGGATGCTAATATCCTGATTCGCGCTGTCCTGGGACGGCGTGTACGCCAGCTTCTCGAAGAGTATGCGGGGCGCGGGATTCGGTTTTACGCGCCCGATGTCGCCTATGCCGACGCAGAAAAGTATCTGCCACCCTTGCTCGCCAAAAAGGGGAAGCCTACTACCGACGTTGCCGCGACCCTTCTCTACCTGCAAGGTCTGGTAGAGCCGGTCGATACCGAATCCTATGGCATCTCTGAGGACGACGCCAGAGAGCGTCTGCGCGGCCGGGATGAGGACGATTGGCCAGTGCTCGCCGCAGCGTTGGCTTTGAATTGCGTGGTCTGGACAGAAGATACCGACTTCTTTGGAACTGGTGTTGCCGTATGGACTTCCAGCCGTATCGAGATTTTCTTGAAGGCTCAGGTCAAATTGCTTGAATCAGAAGAAGACTGAACGCCTTCCTTTTCTGCTCAAAACCTGATCACAATTTGACGAATCATCGCACGATGCCTCAATCCACCCGGTAAAAGAGCATCGCATTCTTTTTGCGAAGGAATAGGCACCGCGAAAGAGGGGAAGAAGGTTCCTCCCTGTCTGCGGACGCGTTGCGTCCTCCGCCACCCTCCTCAGCGGGGCCCGTTCCTGCCCCGCAACGCCCACCCCGAAAATCCTGTGCGCGAACGCGCACGTCTATGGAAGACAAGCCGCTGAGGGCTGAGTGTACCGGAACATGGTTTACATTCTGAACCGGGTACATGGTTTACAACCCCCTTGCGGTGAAAGTGGCTCTGGTTGAGGGTTTGCGGCTGGGATAGCCGGTCTTAAGAGAGATATCAGCCGTAGCCGAAGCTGTGGGAATGTGGGAATCCCGCAGGGATTTCCAAGGGATGTGGGAAGGGTGGGAAGCCGGCTTCATGGCTTTCCATGCTTTCCACATCCCGTCATTTCCATGGCTTGTTTTTAGCTGCATTCGGTTCATGCTCGCAATGCCGGACGGAAGCGCATCTCCGAGCTGTTGAACTCGCCAAGTTCGGTACTGTAAAAGACTACTCGATAGAGGTCTTCCTCGATCTGCTCGAAGCCGATCTCTTCGTTGCGAAAGACCTCGCTGATAAAGACTCTGCCCTTATGCCAACTCACATCGCCACTGCTGTTGACCCGGCGGGTTTCGAATGTCTTCGGGTATACGAAGGGCACCACGCGGCTCGGCATCATCCGGGTGCTGGGGATGTAAATGCTCCCCGGCGTCTCGTTGCCGAGGGCCTCGTGTGGACGCTCATGGTTAAAGATCGCGCGGAAGCTGTCGAACCTCTTTTGCTGTGCCTTAAGGGTCCGTGCTGGCGGCTTCGTCGTGTCTTCCTTCAGCGTGCGGTGCATCCGTTCGTGCCGACCGTTCTGCTGCGGCTTGCCTGGCTGGATGCGCTCATGCACTATACCGAGCTTGGTCCAGCCGAGCGATAGTTTCGACAGGCCCAGTAGTCCCGTTCCAGCGAACGGTGTGCCGTTGTCTGTGCGGATACGTTCCGGCACACCATACTCGCGCATCGCAGCGTCGCAAACAGCACTGACCTGGGCCAAATCCATGCGCCCCACGGCCTGACAGCGAATCAGATAACGACTGTGGGCATCGGTGATGGTGAATGGATCGCAGCGATAACCGTCTCCCGTCAGGAAGTAGCCCTTGAAGTCCATGCACCAGAGCTGGTTCGGTGCGGTGACCATCGAGAATGGCTGGGAGTATGGCGTCGTGCGCCGCTTCTTCCTCTTCGGGTTGGTGAGACCGGCACGGCTAAGTATCTGTCCCATAGTGCTCGCAGCGGGCCACAGGACGTTCGGGTTCAACCGCTCCAATCTGGCCTTGAGCTTCCGTGCTCCCCAGGAGGGGAACCGCTTCCGCAGGGCAAGAACTTCGTTCTCAATCTCAGCAGGCGTCGCATGGGCGCAGCCGTGTGGCTTACGTGACAGGTCCAGCAAACCCTCTGGGCCGATTTCCTCATAGCGGTTGATCCACTTGTAGGCAGTCGGACGTGAGATGCCGTATTCGTGGCACAGATCGGTCACTGACATCTCCTCCTTCTGATAGCTCGACAGAAACTGCAGGCGTTGGTCCACGGTTCGTATCTCTTTCCAAGGCATAAACGCATGATCGTGCGTAAAGCCAAAAGCTGAAAAGCCAATCGATCTCCGACATGGTGTAAACCATGTCTCCGGTCTGATCTGTAAAGCATCTCCTCAGTACACTCACAGGGCTTCGCCCTGGCGCGGCGCAAGGGTTTCCCCAATCTTCCGCGCTCCTCACCCCATCGGCAAAGAACGCCTGCCGGGACCCCGATACGCTTGTGCAGATCTTCGCTACGCTTCGTCCTTTCCGCTCCAGCTTTGCTTCCGCTCCAAGGATGGGAGATCCCCCTCCCTTGCGCCTTGCCGCCCTCCTTACTCGCTTCCTCTCATTGCGGCATGTGGTTACATGCCGCAGGGCACGAAAAGCAAAAGCAAAGGACAAAACATCATGAACAGCATCGTCGCCACCAACCCTCGCAACCACAAACCGCAACCCCGGACGGCGACAGAAAGAATCGCCGCTAACCTGCAAAGCCTCCTTCAGCAGTCAGGATTTGGATGCGGGGATATGTCTGCCGCCTGCCGCAACGCGATGGGCGGGTTGCCGTGTTTTGCGGAAATCTTTACGGACACTGCCCTGCGCGGTTAGTTCGCTCTCTTGGAGCGGATACCGCCAGTGCGTCTCCGCTTCGTTTCTATTCACCCTCAACCGCTCGAAAGGAGCAAATGCTTTATGGATACCTCCATCATCAATGCCACCGAATACCGCAACCTGCCGCTTGCGTTGCTCACCGAATCCACCACCAATCCGCGCCGTGCCTTTGACGAGAACTTTCTGAAAGAACTGGCCGGGAGTATCCGCAGCAAGGGTGTTCTCTCGCCCCTGCTGGTACGGCCCAAGAATGAACGCAGCTTCGAAATTGTCTTCGGTGCGCAGCGTTTCCGGGCCGCGCAGATGGCCGAGGCCGCCACCGTCCCTGTCCGTATCGTCAACCTTACCGACGCAGAAACTTTAGAAGCACAGTTGGTCGAAAATCTATTGCGCCGCGATGTGCATCCGATGGAGGAAGCGCAGGGCTTCAAAGCACTTCTCGATCTGGACGAGCCAAAGTACAGCATCGAGCAGATTGCCGCCAGGACGGGCAAGTCTGCCGTGTTCGTGGCCTCTCGTTTAAAATTGGTGGACCTCGTTCCTGCTGCCGTCGATGCCTTCTACCATGACGAGATTGGCGTCGGACATGCACTCTTGCTGGCGAAACTGCCAGCCGACCGTCAGGAACAGGCGCTCAAAGCTTGCTTCCGTGAGGATTGGGGCAGCGGCGACCGCAAGGCGAAGCGCATGTTGCTTCCCGTCCGCAATCTCCAGTCCTGGATTGAAAGCAATATCCTGCTCATGCTGAAGAATGCGCCGTTCAACAAGCAGGACGCGCATCTTGTCGCCATCGCGGGGAGTTGCACGGACTGCGCCAAACGGACAGGACACAACAAGTTGCTCTTTTCCGACCTCGGCAAGCTGGACGCCTGTACCGACCCAAGTTGCTTCTCTGCAAAGGCAGATGAGCATGTTGCCAAGATCATCGTGGCAAAACCCAAGCTCGTGCAGATCAGCACGGCCTACGGCCAGCAGCAGGAGGGCAGTTCCGTCATTCCCCGGAATCAATACATCGTCATTCGGAACGACAAACCAAAGAGCAAGCAAGCAGAGCAGTGGCCGGAGTACAAGACCTGCAAGTACACCACCCAGGCCATCATTACGGAAGGCAATGACAAAGGCACCTTCCATAAGGTTTGCGCAAATCCCGCCTGCCCGGTGCATCATCCCCAAAAACAAACCAGCCGCGATGATGCCAAGTGGAAGGCGGAGCAGAAAAAGCAACACAGGGAACAGGCGATTGCCAACACCACCGGCATTCATGTCCTTGCCGCCATCGCCGCCGCCGTTCCGGTGCGGCTGATGAAACGGGACCTGTTATTTGTAGTCGAGCGTCTGGCGTCCCTGCTGAACGAAGATCAGCTTGCAGTCGTCGCCCGTCAGCATGGCATCAAAAAGACCAAGGACAGCGACACGCTCGGGAAGCTGTTTGCCGCCTACCTGCGCCGTACCCCGGAAAGCACCCTCGGCAGTCTGCTGGTAGAAGTCACCATTCTCCACACCACGACGCGGGGGAGTGCCACTCAGGCGCTTCGCGATGCCGCAGCCGTCTATAAGGTGGATGTGGAGGCCATTGGCTTGAAGGTTAAGCAGAAGTTCGCCGCGAAAGAAAAAGCACACAAAGCAAAGAAGGCCGTAGTCAAGGCGAAGGCTAAGCCCGCTTCCAAGGCTGCCTGATCACATACTGTTTTCTTCGGAGCCTGCCACCCGGCAGGCTCCTTTTTTGTTCCCGTTTTTAGACACTGTGCCATGGATTATGTAATCCATCATCAGTATATGTCTATTACGTCTATTATATCTCTATACGGAGGTGTGACGAATCAACCTCCGCGCAGGGGTTGACGCATGGCCAAACGCAGAACCAACGAGCTGCAAGGCAGCCTTTGGGGTGACGCTGAGATTGAAAATCTCAGCGTCGAGGGTGAAACTATAGACGAGGAGGCTTCCCATGATGGAACGTCAATTGCCCACCCCCGCCGACCAGTTGCGGACTCCCCTACTTCCCTCCTTGCTGTCCGACCCGAGATTCCAGAACCTTCTGGCGAAGGCGGAGACGCACCAGCGGCAATCCCGGCCAAAAGAAACAGTCAGGCTGGAGAGAGAAGGCCGTTTGGCGACGGTGCTTCAGGAACGGACTCAGGCTTGCTGGGAGAGCCTGAAGGCAGCGCGGCAACAAGGGATAAATATGCTGGAGGCCCAGGAAGTGGCCTTTCCGATGATCCTTCTGCCGGACGAGAGCGAAGATCGCAGCTAGTTGCTGCCCGTCCGAAAGAAACCTCCGGTGACGGTGTTTCCGGCGACGCTGCCAGCCTGGACGAATCGGCCACCAGCACGATCGAACACCTGCCCGATCCCGAGCCACCGAAGAACCTGAATAACTACCGTCTGCGAGACGAAGATGCCAACGCAATCGGCAATGGCGGAGAAATTACCAAGCTCAAGCTCAATCTCGACGCGATTGCGCTGCTCAAAACACTCGACAAAAAACAGCGCGTGGCAACTCCGCAGGAACAGGCGCTATTGGCCCGGTACGTCGATTTCGGCGGGCTTCGCCAGCTTTGGGACCAGAGTTGGCGATACCACGAAGAGCAGAAACGCATGGAGTCCCTCCTGAGCCCGCAGGAGATCGACGCCATCAAGGAAACATCACTCAATACTCACTACACCGCTATTCCGGTTGTCGATGCAATGTGGAAGGCTGCGGGCATTCTCGGTTTTGACGGAGGAACCGTTTTAGAGCCGGGGATGGGCGTAGGGAACTTCTTTGGACGTATGCCGGAAAAGCTTTCGGAAGCGTCAAGCCTCATCGGCATCGAAAAGAACATCGTCAGCGGGCGCATGGCCCAGATACTCTACCCCGATGTCAAAATTCTTGTCCGGCCTTTCGAGCAGGTCCAGTTCCCCAACAATTCGATAGACCTGATTATCGGCAATCCACCATTCGGGGACATCAAGATTGCCGACCCCGAGTACAGAAATCCCAAGCTATCGATTCACAACTATTTCATCGTTAAGTCTCTGGATAAGCTTAAGCCGGGCGGGATCGCCGCCATCATTACATCGCACTACACGCTTGACAGCCAAAGCATTCGTGCCCGCGAAGAGATGTTCAGGCGGGCCGACCTCGTGGCCGCGATTCGCCTGCCGGATACAACGTTTAAACAGAATGCCGGCACCGAGGTAACAACCGACATCCTCTTCTTCAGAAAGCGCCTCTCAGATGAGGCGGCACCACAGTTCAACGAGCGATGGATCAACAGTACACCGATTCAAATTACCCACGAAAGCGGCAATCAATCGGAGCGCGTCAATGAGTATTTCTTAGAGCATCCTGAAATGGCCTTGGGAGAACATGCAGTACGTCACGCCCAATATGGAACTTTGCAGTACACCTTAAGGCCAAATGGCGAACTACGGGATCAGCTTGCTGCGGCAATTGGGCGCCTGCCGGAGAATATTGCGTCTTATAAGGTCAACTCCCGCGAAGGGAGCCCCAACTCCCAAACATCGTCCGGGATGATGCTTGAGCTCGCCCCAGGTCACGTAAAAGAGAACGCATACTTTGTCGAGAACGGCAAAGTATGGATTAAACACAACGGCGGGCGCAATCCCCTGCCGGCTGTTCTCAATACGTCGGTTCGGATTTTTCAGCTCAAGTCCTTAATCTCCCTGCGCGACGCACTCAAAGATACGATCCGGATACAACTTGACAGCACAGACGATGATGAACTGCAGGGAGCCCAGGCGGTTCTTACCCGGCGCTACAACGCCTATCGTGAAAATTTCGGGCCGCTTACCGGTCCAAAGACCGCGCGCGTCTTCGAGGATGATCCCGAATACCCATTATTAGCCGCTCTTGAAAATATTGATCCCGAGACACTGGCCGTATCTCACGCCGACATATTCACCAAGCGCACCGCCCGGCCCTATCAACCGCTACACGATCTCCCCAATGATCCCAAGGCAGCGATGCTCAAGGTTCTCGCCCACAAAGGCCGGCTCGATACCGGGTTGATGGCCGAACTGCTCCATCAGGATGAGAGTGCGGTCATCCAATCCTTGACGGACGCGAATCTCATTTTTCGTGACCCTGTACAGGGCGAATACATTACGTCCGATGAATACCTTTCCGGCAATGTGCGCCAGAAACTCATGCAGGCCACCCACGCCACCGCACTGGACCCCGGCTTTCAACGCAACGTCGATGCGCTCACTCAAGTGCAGCCCGAGCCTGTGTCCATCGTCGATATCGAATGCCGTCTCGGCCAGACCTGGATACCGGTAAAGTATTATGCGGATTTTATTCATACCCACCTTGCCGGTAAGCCCTATCGCGATAAACCAACCGTTTCACGTGATCTGGAGGGCCGCTGGGGAGTAACACTCCCAAGAGATTACTACCGCTTTTCCCTGGACCATGAATGGTCGGGCGGCGGGATACCCGGCCACAAACTGGTTGAGTATGGACTGAATCAGCAACTCCCCAGCATCTACTTCCCTCCCGATGCAGACGGCAAACGCCAGATCGACATCGTCAACACTGCTGCTGCACGCGCCAAACTCCAAGTCATTAAAGACGCGTTCTCTGCATGGATCAAAAGCGACGAACTCAGCAAAGAGCATTCCGAACTGGAGCGAACGTACAACGAATGCTTCAACTCCATTCGTTTACGTGAATACAACGGCAGCCATCTCGAATTCCCCGGCCTCAACCCGGAATTCACACCGCGCCACTATCAGGGCGCAGCCGTCTGGCGCATCATGCAGGAAGGCCGAGACCTCACCGATCATTTTGTCGGCTCCGGCAAAACGCTCACGATGGTATGCGCCGGTATGGAATGCCGCCGTACCGGACTCTCCCGCAAGAATATGTATGTGGTCCCCAACAACATGGTCCCACAATGGCGGGAAGATTTTAAGAAAGCCTACCCCGCCGCAAATGTCCTCGCCGTTACCGACAGAGACTTTCAGAGCGCCAGAAACAGGCAGCGTCTCTTCGCCCGCATTGCAACCAACGAATGGGACGCGGCGATTATCCCGCAATCCCAATTCGATATCCTGCCGATCTCCCCGGAGCGCGAAGCGCTCACCATCCAACGGCAAATTGCAGAGCTGACCGATCTGCTCGAAGGCCATGAGAGCCCTGACAGCAAAGCTGAGAAACGCAGCCTTCGCCAGATAGAGAGTGCTAGGCAGAAGTATCAGGAACGCCTGAAAGAGCTATCGGGCGGACGTAAAGATAACACCATCTACTTCGACGACCTGGGCGTAGATATGCTTTTTGTCGATGAGGCGCACAAATATAAGGCCCTTGCTCTTGTCACGAAGATGAATCAGGTCGCGGGTCTCAGCACCAGACGCTCCCAGCGGGCACAAAATATCCTCGCCAAGATCGAATACATGTTCGATACCCACAACGGGCGTGGCGTCGTGTTTGCCACCGGCACCTCTATTACCAACACACTCGGCGAAAGCTACATCATGAACCGCTATATAGCCCCCGACCTGCTTGAGAAGGCGGGCATTCGCAACTTTGATGACTGGGCCGCTAATTTCGCCGAATCTGTTACCCGCATGGAGTACGCCACGGACGGCATGACCATTCGGCCAAAGACCGCACTTGCATCGTTTGTGAATGTTCCCGAGTTGCAACTGCTGTGGTCGCAGTTTGCCGATGTCATGACTCAGGATGAAGCCGTTAAAGCAGGCTACCTCAAAGTTCCACATCCGCAACGCACTGATGTTCTGGTTAAGGTCACACCTGCCCAGGAACCCCTGCTGCGCGAGATCGTCGAACGCGGCGAACGGCTTATGTTGCCCATGGGCGATCCCGATCATCCGGACCCAACAGAAGACAACTGGTTAAAACTCGATAGCGATGCGCGCGATATTTCCCTCGACGCACGATTTTACGATCCGGCAGCCAAGGACCACCCGGACAGTAAAGCGAATGCTGTCGTCAAAATCATCAAAAATGTATTGGATCGCACTGTAGAACAGCGCGGCACGGTCCTCCTATTCGCCGACCGTTACGCTACATCGGACGGTCGATTCAACATCTTTGCCGATATCAAGGAAAAGCTCGTTCATCAAGGCGTCCCAGCTGCACAAATCGCTATCGTTCACGATTATGACAACCGGGAGGCATTCTATGGACTGCAGCAAGCGATGTGCGCTGGCCGTGTCCGCGTCGCTCTCGGCACCACCGAAAAGTTTGGTATCGGTGTAAACGTCCAGACACGCCTTAAAGCCGAGATTCACATGGATCTCCCTCAACGCCCGGACCAGGTGGAACAGCGCGAGGGCCGCATTGTTCGCAATGGCAACACGTTCGGTGAGGTTGAAATATATCGCGTCATCTCGGAGCCGCGCGACGTAAACTCCCCCAAAGCACATGACCTGCAGCGCGCCCAGTTACTGGAACGCAAGCAGACCTTCCTCACGCAATTCCGCTCAGGCAATCGCCTTGGACGGCGCATTGAGGATGTAGCCGGGGATGTTCGCCTCAATCCCCAGATATTTGCTCTCGCCAAGGCGCAGGCCACCGGCAACCCCTTGGCGATGGAAAAGATCAAGCTGGAACATGAACTCCAGCAGATTTCCTTGCTGGACCGTTCCCATAAACTGACCCACCACCACAATCGCCAGGAACTGGACCATGCGGAGATGCGCCGCGCCTATCTCCAGGCACTTCTTCCCAAGATGACACACACCCTTAAACTCTTCGAGCAGAACGAACAGCGCGATGCGGAAGGCAAGCTTTTGAGCATGAAGCTTAAATTCAATGGGACTGAATTCACCAAACTCAAAAATGCCAACGATTATCTTAAGACACATCCCCTGCTGAACGACAAAACGAACCTGCAAGTGAACGGAGTAGATATTCCAGTCGCACTCAGCGAAAAGATGGCGTGTGATGGCGATCTCTTTCGCCGCATTCCCGTCGTAAAATACCAGTTCGCCGGCGAATGGCATGAAGCCCCGCGCGGCGACGGCAGCGGCATAACGACCTCGCAATCACTCTTGGCCTCGATTCTCGCACGCAGCCGTGAGCTTGGCCGCGGCATCATGGACACACAGCGACGGCTTGAGGAAAACGAACAGCTCATTGCGAAACTCCAGGGCGAGCTTGAAAAGAAGAGCCCATACGCTGATAAATTAGCCGCGTACGAACGTCGCCTGGAGGAAGTCCAGACCGAATTAATGAAGAACGTCAAAGAGTCCGAAGACCTAGGCGATGTACAAGCCGAAGAAGAAGGCGAAGAGACGGGCAACGAACCCCAGGTACACCCGCATACAAAAAGGCTTCTTGCCGCAGCCAAGGAAATCGGCGGCGGCAAAGACACTGTGGCCCTCACCGAACAGGGCGATGCAGAACGTCTTATGGACTCTATTTTTCAGGAGCCGCGCGGCAAGTTGCTGGTAAAGACCCTCAGCGAGAAAATGCGGCCGGGGGATGTTCGCAAGGAACCGAACGTAAAGAACCTCCTCGCCTTCACCGTATCCTGCGCGCAAGCAGACCGCTTGACCTACACAATTGCCCCCTTCCCCGGCAAGGCGTCTGCGGTATCCGACCTCCTTAAGAATGCCGCTCAAAGACAGCCCGCCGCGCGGCGTCGTATACAGGCACATCCAGGCCATGAGAAGGCCAAGGATATGGGCCGCTAGTAAAGACACTGCCGATAAATACATTTCCCAGGCAGACGTCCTGAAAGCATCGACGTGTGTGCATATGAAGCCTCTGCCAATAGTCTTCGCACACCGTTTTGCCTGGCAGGTCTACCAGTTTCTGCGCGGCGTTCACGTTGTCCATATAGGAGCAGCCGCCACCTTCGATATCGAGCATTTTCGTAATGTCACAGGTATCAGCGTATTGCACAGAGGCTTTCGATAATCTGTTTTCTCCATCATGCCTGGCGACGCATGATATTCAACGCTCCATCCTTCATTCAGAGCACCATGACTTGAATTTGTTCCTCTAGTAATTGGAACGATGCGGCTGTATCTGAAACCCTTCAGCCGTGCCACCCTTCGGTTCAAGATGTGTCCGGCAATATTCTGATGGCCTGGTCGCTTGCGCCGTTCTCTGCCAGTTCGGTGATGAGCATGTGCCGATTGTCGTGCCAGCAGTCGGTGAGTTCGGCGGCCTGGCGAGACAGAGGCCCGGATAAACACTGGCCGTACGTTTACTGGCCTCCCAGACGTCGCGATGTGTTGCTCCCCGGCGTAGACCTCACCCCGCCACATTCCACTGCCGTTCGTCTCGCTCACTACTAGTTCCCCATAATCGTGCGCCCCTTCCTTGCACATGTACGTTACGTCACGAGGATCCACAGAGAATCGCCCACTCAATTCTGGCTAAGGGTGTTGCGGATGTTCCGGCACCCACCAGACGGGCACTATTTTGGGTATATGGAGCTTGCGAATGATTGGAGCTAGTTGAGGTGCAAATTCCCCAGCTATATTTGAAATCCCGATTCCCAGCAATTCTGAGAGAGCGCGTTGTCCCGCGTGTGTAGGGTCATTGAATCCATCTGGTAGATAAGCCATACCGACGAAACCTCCGGCAGCAGAAGCTGCGAAGTTGGAAAATGCAATCGTGTGCGCGCCCGAATCGGTCCTGTCGACAAAAGTGTAGGAAATAGCATGGAAGACTCTTCCGCCTACATTGGTGCCTGGGCGAGCAGGCAGATACCGCGGATCTTCGTGCAATACCGCCTCCGTGAGGAACTGAGCAGTCCGCTTAGATGTCTGCGTTGCAATGGTACTTCCGTACAGTCTTCCAAAAGCCCCGCCGCCGTCGGTCCACTCGTGGGGGTAGTTCTTTGGAGGATTGGACATGCGAAGAGCGGCTCCCAGAGCAGAAAAGACGAATGCTGGAGGCCCAAATGTCTGGTGTGTGTAGATATTGAACTTATCGTCCAGAGTCAACCGCGCATTCGTCATCGGCGGAGGTACAGGGCCTATGGGGCCCATTGGTCCCATAGCGCCCGGAGCATTTGGAGGGCCCTGGGCCTCTTCTTTTTGAGGGGCAGAATTCTGTGCAACCAGAAATGAAGGAGCATCTGGCAGAGCCGCGGTGAGAGAAGCCTCTGTTGAGGGGGAATCCGTTGTATGTTGCGCTATCGCGGAGGCGCTAAGGAGAAGAAATGCAACAAGAATGAAGCTAAATTTCATATGTCTCATACCTTTCACTCAATCTGTTTGCCAGACTTTTTGTGTCAGTTGGATTGCAGGATGAATTTTTACAATTCATGAGCATGGACCTTCGATGATCATTCCAGAAAATGATGTCTGACCTCTTGCATGTATTTCACCTTCGCAATGTATTTACTGTGCGCCGCCAGCCAACACCTTGTAGAGCGTCACCAGATTCGTCAGACGAGCGAGTTGTGTGCTAATTAGCGATTGCTGTCCGCTGTAGAGCGACCGTTGTGCAACCAGCACACTCAGGTAGCTATCGATGCCAGCTTTATAGCGTGCGTCGGTGAGACGGTAGGTCTCGGCCAGAGTCTCCACTTCGGCCCGCTGTGCCTCTTCTTGTTCCAATAGGCGCTCGCGACCATTGAGCGCATCGCTGACCTCCTGAAAGGCAATCTGGATCGTCTTCTCGTAGTTAGCGATGTAGGTGTCGCGTTCAACCTTCGCGGTTTTATAGTTAGCGTTCCGTGCGCCCCCATCGAAGATCGGCAAAGTGACCTGGGGAGCAAATTCCCAGGTACCTGGCCCGCCTTTGAATAGGTCAGCCAGCGAGCCACTCGTTACGCCCGCGCCTGCAGTCAGCGTGATGGTGGGAAAATACGCAGCTCTGGCTGCCGCCAGATTGGCATAGGACGACTTGAGATTATGCTCGGCCTCAATAATATCCGGCCTGCGTAGCAGAACCTCCGAAGGCATCCCTGCTGAGATATCTTTGAGCGCTTTGTCCGGCAAGAGCCCGCTGGGCAAGAGTTCCGCCGGTATTGGAGCACCAACCAGAACTTCCAGTTCATTCTGATCGACGTTCAGTTGACGCGTATATTTCACGACGTCTACCTGCGCCGCCTGCACCTGGCTCAATGATTCACTCACATCGAGGCCCGAATCCACTCCGTGGTCGCGGCTCTGCCGGGCAAGCCCGTAGCTCGCTTTCTGCGACTCCAGTGTCGCCTGGGCCAGACGCAGGTTCTCCTGATCGCTGCCCACTGTCAGGTATTGGCTTGCCACCGAAGCAATCAGAGAAATCTGTGTGCTGATGCGCCCTTGATCGCTCGCCAGATACAGCTCCATTTGCTGACGAGATAGATTCTTCAAACGGCTGAAGAAATCCAATTCCCAGGAGGATACCTGCACGCCGATTTGATTGGTCTCTGAAGTGTAGCCGCCATTGCCCGACTGATTCATCGTGCCCGGCACACGGTAAAGATCACTGCTGGCGGTCGCATCCAACTCCGGAAATTGACTCGCCCGCTGCAACCGGTACTGCTCCATTGCCTTTTCCACGTTGAGAACGGCAATCCGGAGGTCGCGATTGTTTTTGAGCGCCAGACTGATCACCTGGCGCAACGTATCGTCCGTATAGTAGTCCCGCCATTTGACTTCGGTTGCCGCGGGAGCCGAAGCCGCTACAGCAGCCGAGGCTGGCGTTTGCGCTACAGGCAAGCCGGAGTGCCAAGTGGGCGCTATGGGCATCTGCGGCTGTTGATATATCTGCTTGTGCGGAGCACACCCAGTCAGACAAAGGACTGTACTGATTGAGGCACAGAGTGCGGCTTGAATTTTCTTCGTCATATCGCCTCCTGCATATTGACTGAGGCAGAACCACTGGAAGGCAGCTCTGGCGCTTTCTTTTCCTTGGCAAACCACTGCGTGATCACGACAAAGAACAGCGGGATGAAGATCAGGTCTATAAATGTGGCAGAAATCATGCCACCGGTTACCGCTGTGCCGATTGCTTTCATCGCGCCTGCTCCAGCTCCACTAGCCAATGCCAATGGCAGGGTGCCGAAGAAGAAGGCCAGTGAGGTCATGATGACCGGACGGAAGCGTATGCGAACCGCAGCCAGGGTGGCTTCGGTCAGTTCTTTCCCTTGCCCTAACTGTTGTTTGATGAACTGAATGATCAGAATCGCATTCTTGGTTGAGAGCCCTAGCGTTGTCAGAAATCCGATCTGGAAGTAGACGTTATTCGGCATATCACGCAATGTCGTTGCCAACAGAGCGCCAAAGACTCCGAGAGGCAGCATCAGCATGTTCACGAAAGGGATCGTCCAACTTTCATAGAGTGCGGCCACACAAAGAAAGATCACGAGAACTGAGAACGCGTAGAGCATCGGTCCTTGATTGGTCGCCATCCGCTCCTGGTATGAGAGAGCATTCCAGTCCAGGCGCAGCCCCTTTGGCAACTTGGTGACCAAATCTTCCATGGCTTGCATCGCCTGGCCCGAGCTTTGGCCCTGTGCCGGCTCTCCCGTAATGTTGAGTGAGGGGAAGCCGTTGAACCGCTCCAGACTCGGCGATCCATAGGACCACCGGGTCGTAGCAAAGGCGGAGAAAGGCACCATCTGGCCGGAACTGCTCTTTACGTAGATCCGATTAAGATCCTCCGGCAGCATGCGAAATTGCGCATCGGATTGCTCATATACGCGCTTCGCGCGTCCGCCCTTTACGAAGTTGTTCACATACGCTCCACCGAAAGCTGTCGAGATTGCATCGTGGATGTCGGAAATCGAAACTCCCAGGGTACCCGCCTTATCCCAATCCACATCGACGCGAAACTGAGCTACATCGTCAAGTCCGTTATGCCGTACGTGCACCACCCGTGAGTCCTTGTTTGACAAGGCCAGGAGCTGTTCGCCCGCCGCCATCAGGTCGCTATGCCCCAGGTTGCCAAAGTCCACCAGTTCGGAGTCAAACCCCGTCGCCGTTCCCAGTTCGATAACAGCGGGTGGCGGAAATGCAAGAACATGCGCATTTCTAAGTCCGGCGAAGCGCATAATGATGCGGCCCGTCAGAGCCTGTGCCGACAGCGCAGGGCTCCTGCGTTGGTCCCAATCCTTCATGCGTATATAGAGCATGCCCTGGTTCTGTGCCTGTCCCCCCATGCCCATGCCGACTATCGACATCGCACCCTCCACGCATGCGCCTTCTTTCTCCTGGATATACTGGGACACCTGATCGACGACGGCTTGTGTTTGTTCTTTTGTTGATCCTGCCGGCAGAGTGACCGAGGCAATCGCTGACCCCTGATCCTCCTCCGGAAGAAAGCCGGTCGGCATCCGGTGGTACAGGAAGCCAACCAGGCACAGAATCAATCCGTAACCGACGGCGTAGAACAGCTTCCAGTGGAGTGAATGTTGCACGACCCGCAGATAAAATTCGCGAATCTTCTCGAAGAGGCGGTTGAACCAGCTCAGAAAGGAGCGCAGCGGCGACCACCGCCTCGCGCGTACGGGCTCACCTTTCTCCACTGGCTTCAGAAACGTAGCGCACAACACGGGCGTCAGGATCAGAGCCACGATCACCGACAGCAGCATGGAGGCAATGATGGTAACGGAAAACTGCCGGTAGATGATGCCTGTTGAGCCGGAGAAGAAAGCCATCGGTCCGAACACTGCCGACAACACCAACGCAATCCCAACCAGCGCGCTGGTGATTTGCTCCATCGATTTGGCCGTCGCTTCGCGTGGCGACAAGCCTTCTTCACTCATCACGCGTTCGACATTTTCGACCACGACGATCGCGTCGTCGACAAGCAGGCCGATAGCCAGCACCATGGCGAACATTGTGAGCATGTTGATCGAATAGTCGAAAGCGCTCAACACGGCGAAAGTACCCAGCAGTACCACCGGTACGGCGATGGTAGGAATCAATGTGGCCCGGATGTTACCCATGAACAGCCACATAATCAGGAAGACCAGGACAATCGCTTCAAGGAGAGTCTTTACCACTTCTCGAATAGCTGCCCGCGTGAATGGCGTGGTATCGACCGGATAGACAACCTTCATGCCATGAGGAAAATAGCGGCTCATTTCGTCGATCTTGGCGCGGATCCCCTTGGCCGTGTCGAGCGCATTTGCACCGGTTACCTGGCGAATCGCCAGTACTGCTGTGGGTTTTCCGTTATAGAAGGCATCCATGTCGTACGATTCGGTACCCATCTCCGTCCGCGCAATATCACGGATGCGAACAATGGAGCCACTGGTGTTCGTACGCACCGGAATGGAGCCGAATTCTTCCGGCGTTTGCAGCATGTTCTGTACGATAATGGCAGAGTTCAGCCGCTGCCCTGGTACGGCGGGCGTTCCTCCCAGCTGGCCAGCCGATACTTCCACGTTGTAGCTTTTCAGCGCCGTCGTCGCGTCGGCGATGGTCAACTGGTATTGGTTCAGCTTGTCGGGATTCAGCCAGATGCGCATCGCATACTGGCTTCCAAAAGTGCTTACTTCGCCAACCCCCTGAACACGCGCAAGCTCCTGCTCCAGATTCGACTGGGCGTAGTCGCGCAGGTCGGCTCCGTCCATACTGCCATCTTCCGAAATGAGGGAGACAAAGATCAGATAATTGCGCGTCGACTTGCTAACCGTGATGCCGTAGGTCTGCACGGTCGTCGGCAAGCTGGCGGTCGCCAACTGGAGTTTATTTTGCACCTGCGCCCAAGCCAGATCGGGGTCCGTTCCAGGCCGAAAGGTCAACTCGATACGGGCCTGTCCGGACGAATCGCTGGTCGAAGCCATGTACAGCAGGTTGTCGAACCCTGTCATCTGCTGCTCAATGATCTGGGTAACAGTATTTTCTACGGTCTCCGCCGAAGCGCCCGCATAGGATGCGGTAATGGCGATCGATGGCGGTGCGATGGGCGGATACTGCGAAATGGGCAGGGTGTAAATGGCCAGGCAGCCTATAACCATAATGCCGATGGCGATGACCCACGCAAAGACGGGACGCTCTAAAAAGAATTTAGACATAGCCGGCCTACTTCCCTGACGCCGCTTGCGGCGACGCTGCTGTTTCTGGCGCTGTTGCGTCAACCTTGTAGGAAACGGCCTGCACCTGTATGCCCACCTTTAACTGATCGCCGCCTTCCATCACTACCTGCTCAGAAGCCGATACGCCCTTATTCACAAACCACTCGTTACCGATGGCGCGATCTATCTCGATCATGCGCCGTTCGGCCTTACCGTCCGCGTTGATGATCCAAACGAATGGCAATCCCTTAGGATCGCGGCTCACGGCCTGCTGCGGAAGTAGCAGTGCATCGGGCCGGACGCCTTCATCCACTACTGCGCGCACGTACATGCCAGGTAGAAGAATCTGCTTCGGATTCGCGAACGTCATGCGCACGATCACCGAACCGGTGGTCGTATCCACGGTCACGTCGCGAAATTTAAGTGTGCCTTCGATCGGATAGAGCGAGCCATCCTCCAGATAAAGCTTCACTTTGTTGCCTTGAGCCCCGGAAGATTTCAACTGGCCGTTCTCCAGGCGTGCGCGCAACCGCAACAGGTCAGCGTTGGCCTGCACCACATCCACATACACCGGCTCAAGCTGCTGCACAGTCGCCAGCACCGTGGCCTGGTAAGAACTCACCAGTCCGCCTACCGTCACACTCGATTTGCCTATGCGCCCGGTAATCGGCGAAGTGATTGGCGTGTAGGCCAGATTGATGCGGGCGCTCTCTACGGCCGCCTTGTCGGACTCCACAGTTGCCTGAGCCTGCTTGAACGAGGCGACAGCGTCGTCGGAATCCTGCTGGCCGACAGCGTGGATCGCTGCCAAGTCGCGGTAGCGCTCTGCCTTGGCCTGCAGCGAGGGAAGATTCGCCTCGGCGGAAGCGAGATTTGCCTTAGCCTGCGACAAGGACGCTTGATAGGATGCCGGATCGATCTGGTAAAGCACCTGGCCCTTATGGACCATCGCGCCTTCCTCGAATAGTCGCTTCTGGATGATGCCATTCACTTGCGGACGGATCTCCGCCGTCAGATATGCCGTTATCCTTCCCGGCAACTCAGTGGTCAATTGCAGCGGCTGAGGCTGCAGTTTGATCACCGACACCTGCACCGATCCCATGGGTGGCCCCGCGGGTTTTGATTTGCAGCCAGAGGTGAATAAACAAGCTAAGGCAAGACTGCTAGCCATGGACATCTGCAACCATCTTTGGATGGATATCACGTTCATTACTCCTTTGCTTCAACGATGAATCGAGACAGTACGTCCCGGTTGTCGCGCCGGGTGTGCCCCACAACTACATGGATTTTGAAGCTCCAGAAGTTGGAGATTGAGTTTCATCCGGTGCAATGCGCTAGCTCTGTTATCACTCATGTCTCAACGCTTCTATAGGATCGAGCCGGGCAGCCTTCTGCGCCGGGTAGAAGCCGAAAATGACGCCGACCAGGGCCGAGAAGACGAATGCTATAGCTGCAATCTTCAGGTCGGGTAAAAAAGTAAGTTTCATCAGAAGACAGCCAACAAACGAAGCTCCCAAGCCCAGGCCGATTCCAATAATTCCGCCCAGGGAAGCAAGTACTATCGCCTCGACGAGAAACTGGACCATGACGTCGTTGTCGAACGCGCCGATAGCGAGCCGTATGCCAATCTCCCGCGTTCTTTCGGTAACAGATACCAGCATGATGTTCATGATGCCGATGCCACCGACGAGCAGGCTAATGGCTGCAATCGCGCCAAGCAGTGCAGTCAGAATCTGCATCGTCGAAGTCAGGGTGGTGAGGAACTCCTGCGAATTTATCACCGTGAAGTCGTCTTCCTGGCCAGGCTGGATACCCCGGCGCTGGCGCATCAGAGTAACGACTTCGTTCTGGACGAGCTTAGTGTCGGAATCGCTGCGAACCCCAATTTGGATGGTGGAAACCTTGCGATCTCCGGATATCCTGCGCTGGAAAGTATGCAGCGGAACTAGCACGAGGTCATCCTGATCCATTCCCATCCCACCCTGGCCTTTGGTCGCGAGCAAGCCGATGACCTGGCATGAAATAGCCTGCAGACGGATGTTTGCGCCGACAGGATCCTGATCGGCAAAGAGCTGCTTACTAACTTTGGTGCCTATAATGCAGACGGCCCCACCGTTTTGAATCTCTGCGTCCGTAAACTCGCGGCCAGACTGAACAGTCCAATTGCGAACATCGAAGTAGGCGTTGTCGACGCCGTAGACGGTCGTCGACCAGTTCGCGTTGGCATAGATGGCCTGCATGGATTTTGAGGCGGTTGGCGCCACGGAGCGCGCGCCAGAGATATCAGTGTTGACCGCCTCCACGTCGGATTCTTCGAAAAGCTTTGCTTCGGCGCGAAGCCCGGTCGTAGATCCACGCTGCTGGCCGGGCGTGAGGGTAAGGACATTCTCGCCTAAGGTATTAATCTGCGCGGCAACGCTTGCGGTGGCTCCGTTGCCAATCGTGACCATCGCGATGACCGCGGCGACACCGATGATGACACCCAGCACGGTCAGCACCGAACGCAGGACATTACGGCGAATGGCCGAGAGAGCGAGCAGGATTGCGTTCCAGATCATGCGTCTCTCCCTGCTTCCGTCGGCACGGATACAGGGAGCGTTTTCCCAGCCGGCAAGTTGGTGTCATGGTTCGAGTCGGAATGAACGAGGCCGTCGCGGAAGTGGATTGTACGGCTTGCGTAGGCAGCCATGTCGGGCTCGTGCGTGACCATGGCAATCGTGAGATGGCGCTCCCGGTTGAGGCGGCAGAGCAGTTCCATGACCTCTTCGCTTCGCGCACTATCCAGGTTGCCAGTGGGCTCATCGGCAAGCAGAACCGAGGGCTCGGCGACCATGGCGCGCGCGATGGCCACGCGCTGCTGCTGGCCGCCTGAAAGCTCAGCGGGAGTGTGATCCCACCACTTGGACAAACCTACGGTCTCCAATGCCTGGAGCGCACGTTCCCGCCGTTCCGCGCGCTTTGTGCCCCGATAGATGAGCGGCAACTCCACATTCTCGACGGCATTGGTGCGAGCCAAAAGATTGAATCCCTGGAAGACAAATCCCAGGTAGTAGCGGCGCAGACGAGCCCGTTGTTTTGCACTGAGCGCTCCCACATCGCGACCACGGAAGAGATAAGAGCCACTAGAGGGCGTGTCAAGGCAGCCAAGTATATTCATGGTGGTTGACTTGCCCGAGCCGCTGGGGCCCATCATCGCAACAAATTCCCCGGCGCGGATCTGGAAGCTGACTCCTGCCAGCGCACGGACCTCTCCTTCCCCCGCGCCGTAGATCTTCATCACGCTGCGAAACTCAAGCAACGACTCGGCAGATGGGTCAGTTGCCGGTGTTTGATCCAGCGTGCTCATTTCCCTTCCTTCAATACTTCTACGATCAAGGGCGTGCCAGGCGTAACCTGACCGGAAAGAATCTCGGTCAGTCTGCCATCCGTGGATCCGGTAGCCACGGAGATCGGCGATGGCTTTCCGTCGCGTACCACCCAGACTCGCGGGTTGTTCAGAGCTGCAGAGGATTCCGTGCTCGCATTTTGATTCGAGCCGGGTGGCGCAGGAATGAATGAGCTGGAACTGCTGTTTTTGTCGCTCGCCGAGGGCAGGAATCGAAGCGCATGGTTCGAGACCAGCAGTGCGTGTGGGATGGACTGGACGGTGATGGTGGCCGTCGCGGTCATACCCGGGCGAAGCAGCAGCTCGTCATTGTTGACCGCTATCTCTGCAAGGTAAGTGACCACGTTGTTGGTAGTGGTGGAGTTGTATCGAACGGTCGTGATGGTGCCAGGAAACTGCCTGCCTGGGTACGCATCCACCGTGAAGAGCACGTGTTGACCAATCTTAACCTTGCCGACATCGGCTTCATCGACATTGACCTGCAGGATCATCTTGCGGAGATCTTCCGCGATTTCGAACAACGTGGTGACCTGAAAAGATGCCGCGATGGTCTGACCGGGCTCCACACTCCGCGAGAGCACCATACCCTCCACGGGCGATTTGAGAACGGCGAAGGCGACATTCGTCTCGTCGATCTTGAGAGTGGCTTCAGCCTGGGTCACTGTGGCCTCAGCTGTAGTGACGGCTACAACAGCACGATCGTAGCTAGCCTTAGCGGTATCGACATCATGCTGGGAGACGATCTGAAACTTTGAGCGCTGGCGAGAATCGAGCATTCGCTTGTACTCAGCCTCGGTCTCCGTCACAGTAACCTTCGCATCGTTCACCTTGGCGTGCGCGCTCTGCAACGAAGCTTTGTCCTGCAGTACCTGGGCGTCAAGCTTTACCGTGTCGATCTTTGCCAGCACCTGGCCGGCCTTCACATGGTCGTTGTAGTTGACGAGAACCGAATCCATGATTCCCGAAACCTGGCTGCCTACATCAACAGTGTGGGTCGGCTTCAGTTGGCCGGTGGCGGTGACGGTGACCGTCAAATCTCCGATCCGAGCCTCTTCCGTACGAAAGTGCTGTGCATTTTTTGCCGTAGCGTTCCTGTGTTGGACGCTCCATATCACTACTCCGCCAACAAACAGTATCGCAGGCAAGCTCCAGTAAGCGCGCCGCTTCCATTTGCCCTCTTCCGGAGTAATTCCGAGAGTCTTATCCAGATCAACATCCTTGGTCATGAACCCATTCCCTTCATGCTTTGCATCTTCCGCTGCTGTCCGGCTAATTCCATCCGCCACCCAGCGCCTTGTAGAGCTGAACCAAATCGGTATCCACTGTTGCGCCAGATTGCACCAGATTGTTTTGCACAGTGAGCACAGTGCGTTCAGAATCAAGTACGGTCAGAAAATCCTTCAAGCCGGAAGCGTACAACTCATGTGACATCTCTGCCGTCTGCTCAGCTGACTGGGCTGCGGACGCAAGTGAATTTCTTCTTATCTGGTCCTTCCCGAATGCCAAAAGAGAATTCTCAACGTCTTTGACCGCGCTGAGCAGCGTACTGTCGTAGGAGACCTCGTATTCGTCGAGCAGCGCGTTCTGTAACTTGAGATTTCCCTTGAGACTCCGCCGGTTCAAGATCGTTTGACTGACGGAACCGGTAACCGAGGAAGCGAGAGAGGCTGGAGTGAATACGTTGAGAATATTCTGCGCACTAAAGAGGAATGTCCCTGAGAGCGTAAAGGTCGGATACAGGTTCGCCTTGGCAACACCGACACGGAGCGATTGCGCTATAACCTGGCGCTCGACGCTTCTCACATCAGGACGCCGGCGAACGAGATCTCCCGGAATACCAATAGCAACCTCAGCTGGAATAACGGGGATGGGCTTTACTTCGGATAGTTCCGAATCGAGCGAACCGGGCCTTTGGGCAAGGAGAATCGCGAGCGCATTCTTCGTCTGCTGCAGATTGATTTCAAGCGTAGGGATCGTTGCCTCGGTGGACTGCACAGTTTCAAGAGCCTGCGCCACATCGAGATCTGAGCTCAGTCCACTCTCCCGCTTGGCCAGTGTCATTTCATACGTCTCGCGGTACTTGGCAAGATTTGACTGCGTGACAGCAAGCTGTGCCTGGTACGAACGAAGATTCACGTAATCGAGCGCTACCTCGGCTGTCAGGGTAACCATGGTGTCGTGAAGATTCTCCTGCGCAGTTTGAATGTCTGCATCGTAGGCAGCGATATTTTTGCGCACCGCTCCGAAGAAGTCCGGTTCCCAACTGGCGTCGAACTCGGCGCTATTGCTGTGGGAAGCCTGCCCCGACGACGCACTCGTCGTGCCGGCCACCACACCTGAACGTGAACTGGCTCGACTTCCCGATGCGGTTCCGGTTACGGTTACGCTGGGCAAGAGAGATCCGCTGGCAGAAAAGCGATTGGCACGCGCCTGCTCAATGCTCGATAGCGCAGTGCGGAGGTCGAAATTCGACTTCTGCGCGCGTTCTTCAAGAGAAGTGAGAACCGGATCATTAAAGACAGTCCACCAGTGAGCAAGCGCGGCATTATCAGAGGGCCGGGCTACTTCTCCTCCTGCAGGAATGGTCTTCCAGTGCTGCTGCGCTGCCAGTTGTGCTTGAACGGACTGGCAGTAGGCCGACGTGGCAATGAAGGCAAGCCCCAGAATCGTGCCAAGAACAACGGCTCTCGAGGTGTGATTGGTTTGTTGCTGCATCTTGCCTTTCAATGTCGGCTTCTTAACCTCATTGAACAACCAATTCCGTTGCTTGAACCTCAAGATTTACAAATACAGGTAAGCTGCCTGGCCGAGCTGGCGCAGAGTCTCAAGAATTGTTAAGGTTCCGGAGTCGGCCGATCAACCCTCTCGGAAGTGTGGTAAAAGGAGATGCAGCGTGGATAATGCGAACCATGGGCGAAGCAATATCCTCATCATTGATGATGACGTGCGCCTGTGCCGTCTGATTGATGAATTCTTCTCCAAGTCCGACTACGCGATCCAAGCCGTCCATAATGGTGCAACCGGCCTGGCACGTGCGCTAGATGAGAGGTTTGATCTCATTCTTCTCGACATTATGCTACCCGGGCTGGACGGATTTGAGGTGCTTACGCAACTGCGCAGGCGCTCTTCAGTACCTGTGATTATGCTCACGGCGCGCGGTGCGCGAGAAGACTGCGTGCAAGGCCTGAACACAGGTGCCGACGATTATCTGGCCAAGCCGTTCGGACCGGAGGAACTGGCCGCGCGCATTGCGGCGGTACTGCGCAGGTCACGAAATACCCAGACTGCGAAAGTCGAGACCATCTCCTTCGGACGACTGCGGCTCAACGCGGCGATGCGAAGCGCTTGGATTGAAGAGGAGCCGATTGAGATTACGTCGACCGAGTTCGATATTCTCGATCTTCTAGCTCGGGCTGGAGGCAAGGTGGTCACGCGCGACCAGGTGTGTGGCATCCTGTACCAACGGCGGGCCACGCCGTTCGAACGATCCCTTGAGGTACACATTAGCCGCCTGCGACGGAAGACCCAGAAGGCAAGTGTCACAATTCGTTCTATTCGCGGGGTCGGCTACGTTCTGGCGGGAGACGAGGAATGAAATCGATATCGCTGAAAATCACTATATGGTCGGTTGCTGCACTGGCGATCTCTCTGGCTGTATTTTTTTCCATAGGCGACAGCATAATGGCCAAGTCCGCTGTCGAAAACTTTAATCAGGTGAATCAAGTTCTCTTTCGGCAGGCAATCGAAGCGTACCAAACAGGTGGATCAACAAAACTCGGTAACTACATGCACGACTTGAATCGCTCCCCAGGGATTCGATTTCGTATATCGGATGCTTCCGGGCATGACCTTGTGACCGGGGAAGATAACTCAGATATAATTCGGCGAACCATTGAGAGCGGTCGTCTGTTTTTCAAAGACCACAACAGGATAACGCTGGGATCGCGTTCGGAAAATGGCCACTATTTCTGGCTTATGACCTCCGTTGGGCCGTCTGCTATCCTGTTTGCCCCGTTCTATCTCCTGCTACTGGTGACGGTCGTAGTGTTGTATTGGCTGGTTACGATGTACATCACGCGCCCAGTCCGGCAACTTGCTAATGTGGTTGACCGATTTGGAGTCGGCGAGTTGACGGCACGCGCAGCTCCGAAATCTAAGGACGAAGTCGGCAACCTCGGAACGTCGTTCAATGCGATGGCCCAACGCATTCAAACGCTGCTGATGACTGAGCGGCAACTGCTGCAGGATGTGTCGCACGAACTCCGGTCCCCTCTGGCCCGATTGACTTTCGAAGCGGAAATGGTTCGCTCGACTACGGATCGAGACGCGGCCGCTACGAGACTACGCCGCGATGTTGAGCGGCTGTCAGAACTGGTGGGAACACTCATCGATATGGCTCGGGCCGAGGGAGAGCCCGGAGATGTTGAGATGGAGACGCTTTGCCTGAATGATCTTTTGCTGATCACGGCAGAAGACTCTGAGATTGAAGCACAGGCAGCCGGGTGCAGAGTGGTGGTAGAGGCTCCACAGGAGATTAATCTTCAGGGAAATGCCGAACTACTGCGTCGTGCAATCGAAAACATTTTACGCAACGCAATTCGCTACACACCACCTGAGTCGGCTGTCGAGGTGAGGCTAGAGCGCGAGGCCAACTGCGCGCGGATTACCATTCGCGACTACGGGCCAGGAATCCCTGAGCAATTGAGAGAGCGAATTTTCGACCCGTTTTTCCGTGCGGACGCTTCACGCGACGAACGTACTGGTGGGCTGGGCCTTGGCCTGGCTATAGCGCGAAGAGCTGCGCGCGTTCACCACGGAGATATTACGGCGGTAGATGCATCTCCAGGTGCTTTACTGACAATGACGTTGCCGTTGCATCCCGAGGTTCGATAGACGCCAATACCGATTTTTGCGGACAACAATAAAGACTGGCCTGCGCAGAGCTCATCGATACCATTCGTCGTAGCGAGGCAGGTACCGATCTATTCAACCGCGACTCCGAACGATGCAACTCCATCGTTACATCGCCGAGCCTGGGTCCAGCTGAGCAAACGATCAGGTCAAACCTCATCCCGCCAACTCTTTAGCCAGCAAAATACCGATGTCGCTTGATGCTCCTGTACCCAATGCGAATGAATTTGCATGTTCACTCCAAGGGAGCGACTTCACTCCGCATCCGAAGCTAACTGGGATGCAAGTATTTAGACGATGGCCGGATAATGCAATGCCACTTCCGTGCCTTTGTGACAATTTGTTACGAAGCGCGATGCCACAGGCACAAACCGTAAACGTCTATCCATATAACGCGTGCACTAAGTGCGCTTCTTGATTGGACACCTTCGTGAATTTTTCTAGAACTTTATTGCTTAGAACTGCGCTCGGAGTAATCGGGTTATCGGCATTGTCCGCCCATGCTCAATCAGCGGCTAAATGGGACAAAAAGGGGCGCGAAGCAGAAATCCGCGCGGACTTTGATGCGGCATTCGAGGCTTATCGCCAAGCACACCTCCTGAAACCTAAGGACCTACGCTACCAGACACGTTATGAGCGGATGCGCTTCCAAGATTCCAATGCTCACCTTGATCGCGGCCGGGTGCTAAGGCAATCAGGCGACTTGGGAGGAGCAATAACGGAGTTTTCCCGCGCGCTTCAAATCGACAAGGGTAATCAATCCGCCGCACAAGAGCTGCTCGTTACTGAAATGCCGTCAGCGGTTAAGGATTTCTCGACGGGACCTAACTTGAAGGGGACAATTGGCAGTGTCGTTCTGCCGGGCATTGGAGTACAGACCAAGCACCAGAGGCGAGTAAAACGCGACATCGACTCTCTGGACCCTCCGGTTGAATTGAAGCCTGTGTCAGACGATCCCATTACCCTCCACATGGTGGAAGACACCAAGATCATCTATCAGGCCATCGGCAAAACGGCTGGGCTGAATGTCATCTTTGATACCGACTATACCTCCAAACGCATTCCCGTGGATCTAACTGGCGTTTCTCTCCCCGACGCGCTTCGTATCGTCGGAAAGATCTCAGGTTCTTTCTGGTCCCCGGTGACAAGCAATACGATTTTCGTCGCTCAAAACACCCGCACTAAACATACAGACCTCGATGATCTCGCGATTGAAACGTTTTATCTCACGAATGCTTCGCAGCAAAACGACGCTAACGAAGTTCTGACCGCATTGCGTAATCTGCTCGACCCAAGCACCAAGTTGTACCTGGTCCCCAGCCAGAACGCAATCGTGATACGCGGGACGCCGCCGGAATTGATCCTGACGGAAAAACTAATCAACGATCTCGACCGCACTCGTTCAGAAGTTGTAGTGGATGTAGCCGTACTGGAGGTGAGTCGGGACCTGGAGCGCAACCTCGGCATTACCCTCCCAACAAGCTTTAGTCTGACAGCGCAGAGCAGTAATGCCAACGAATCAAGTTCTTCGAGTTCGAGCAGTTCTAGCAGTTCCAGTACGTCCGGCATCACATTGAATACTCTTGCCAATATGAACGCCACCAACTTCGCGGTCACAGTGGGAAGTGCAACGGTCAATGCCCTGCTATCGGACTCGGATACGCGTGTCCTGCAGAACCCGCGGGTGCGGGCTACTGACGGGCAACAGGCAACGCTGAAGATCGGATCGAAGATCCCTGTGGCTACTGGATCGACTACGTCTACACTGACTTCAACGGCCACTTCAACTACGCAGTTCCAGTACATAGATATCGGCGTGAACATCGATATGACTCCTACCGTTCATAATGACGGCCAGGTCTCTATGAAGATGAAGATAGAGATTTCATCGCAGACGGGCACGAGCACGATCGACGGCGTGGCAGAGCCCATCATTTCGCAACGGGTTGTGCAGCAGGTGATTCAACTGAAGGACGGCGAACCGTCGATCCTCGCAGGTCTACTGCAGCAGCAGGATACAAAGAGTGTCAGTGGTACACCCGGGCTGGGGGAGCTGCCCTTCCTGAAGTATTTTTTTAGCAGCCAGGATAAGGTTCAGCAGACCGACGAGATTGTCTTTCTGCTGATTCCGCACATCGTGCGTGAATCGCTCCTTACCGAAGCGAACACCCGAGTGATCGACAGCGGCACAAGCCAAGAAATCGAGCTACGCCGCAGTGATCCAGATAAGAAGAGACAAAGCGAGGACGATGACATGTCAATCGGGGACACCTCTGGGGTTTCTCCGAACTTGCAACCCACCTCTGCGGCTAATGCCGCCTCGGCGATGATCGGCCAGATGGCCGCACAAGCTCATCCAATTACTCCCGCCGGAGGTACGCCTGGAGATTCTTTGCCACCAATCAACCTCGCTATCATGCCGGCAATGGCGGAGCAGAGCGTGGGTTCGACCTTCCAAGTTGCTGTCACAGCTTCGGATGCACGCGACCTTTACAGTGTTCCTTTTCAACTACAGTTCGATCCAAAGGTGCTTTCGCTGGTCAATGTGGATTCAGGGGAACTCCTCGGCCGCGACGGCCAGGCGGCTGCCTTAGTGCATCGTGATGAGGGGAACGGCCTGGTAACGATTTCCGAAACCCGTCCACCGCATACGGTTGGCGTGAATGGCCAGGGCACGCTATGCATACTGACCTTCAAGGCGCTCATCCCTGGGAGTTCCCCACTGACACTGGCCAAAATCGACGCGACGAACAGCAAGCAAATCAGTTTGCCTGCGGTCGGAACCCAAGCGGTGGTGCATGTCAAATAGGAGGGTCAGAGCTTCTGCGTTGGGGGTAATATTTATGTTTTACTCCCCCGCTATGAAGGCGCAGGATACCTCCGGTCATCCAGTGCAGTTCGATACCGGCGCTTCCTTGCCCGCGTCAATTGCAGATAAGTCCAACTCCGCTCCAAAACCACGGCACCCCTCTCCCAAACAGATCCGGGATGCTGACGATGCATATCTTATGGGCGCAAAACAGTTTGCTCATAAGAGCTTTGATGCAGCTCAGAGCAGCTTTGAACGCGCCACGCAATTGAACCCTGACAACCATAACTACACACTCGCATTGCTTCTTACTCGCGAAACCCGTATCACGGGACTTGTGCAGGAAGCCGCGAGAGCGCGGATGCTCGGTGAAACCGCCAGATCGAATGCGCTATTGGCCGAAGGCCGTATCCTTGATCCAACGAATCCTATCGTCATGCAGTACCTTGAACAAAGCCGCGTACCCATAACGACCGGCAACCATAAGTTGCCGGATACTGTCTCCACCCTGGCAGGGCCAATCGAATTTGAGCCCGATGCCGATAAACGAAGCTTTCACCTGCGTGGCAGCCTCCAAGACATTATTCGTAATGTCTACAATGTTTTTGGGATTGCCGTAATTTTTGATCCATCTATCGTCACAGGAACGCCAATTCAGTTCGATGTGGACGACGTCGATTTCTATCAAGCCGCTCGAATTCTGGCCAAAATGAGCCGGACTTTCGCCATTCCCTTGCAGCCGATAACAGCGCTCATTGCAAAAGACACGCAGGAACGTCGCGATGCTTTGATGCCATTAGTCGAAGAAACTATTTACCTTCCAGGTCAGGGCCAACAGCAGTTGCTCGAATTCGCAACTCTCGCGCGTAACATGTTCGACATAAAGGAGGTGGTCGCAAGTCCTAACACGAGTTCTGTGGTGCTCCGCGGCGAAGAGGACGCAGTCAAACTTATCAGCGACATATACGCCGACCTAATCGACAGCCAATCCGATATTCTCCTCGATCTGACTCTCTATGAAATTGACAGGACAAATACACGAAACATCGGCTTTGCACCACCCACTTCGGCGACCGCGATTGATGTTTCCAATGCTGCACAAAACCTGATCAGCTCAAACCAAACCCTACTTAATGAGTCCATCGCCAATGGTGCTCTTACACTCTCGGGAAGCACTTATGCACAAGAGCTGGAAGAAGTTGAGTTCTTGGTCGCAGCCGGCGTTTCCGGCAGCAGCACATTTACCAATCTGCTGGGCACCCTGGGGAGCTACCAAGGCGTCCCTCTAGCCGGGATATCGGTCGGATCCACCGCAGTCAATCTCATCCTCAGTTCCACCGATGTCCGAACTCTGAATGCCCTTCAGATTCGGGTTAGCAGCGGTGAGCCTGCAATATTCCGTGCCGGCTCTCGCTACCCGATCCTCACCTCACTGTCAACATCTTCGACAAGTGATGCGGTTGCGACTGAGCTTGCGGCAGCCGGCGTGAGCAGTGCAGCCATCGCCAAATACGGCGGCTCGACAAGCACCACTACCGTGCCACAGATTCAATTTGAGGATCTGGGACTTACACTTAAGGTAACGCCGACGATTGCGGATGATAACAAAGTGCGCTTAGCCCTCGATTTCAAAATCGAGGCCATCGGAGGGACAGGTGTCGACGATATTCCTATCCTGAACAGCCGTGCCTTGGCTTCCACAGTAACTGTTCTTGCCGGCGAAACTACGATGCTGGCAACGCTGGTCAGCACCAACGAAACGAAATTGCTCGACGGCGTACCTGATCTCAACGATCTGCCCGGCTTTCAGGGTACTGACCGCAGCACTGACGGTAGCAAAAACGAGTTACTCATTACTGTCACTCCTCATATCGTGCATACCGGTTTGATGCACGTAACCGACCATCGGCTAGCCACGCCCCATTCAGGGACAGGCGACACCGTATCGCCGGACGCACGCTAGTTTCTCAGCGTGACGCGCCTGCCGTCTGTGTGGGGGGAAGCGGTCAAGAATCGTAGAGGCACGGTGATTGGGTTGGTGGTAATGAAGGAACTAACAGGCTTCTTTGGCGTCCTACGATCATCGATCTCTGCCCAGAGCTCATAATCGTCCGACAGGGGAAGTGGACCGAAGCGATAAGCGCCATTCTCGTCCGCCCGCTGGACGCGCAGTGAAGAATTATTCACGTCCTTGAGATAAACCATCGCCCGATCGACTGGTTTTCCGTCCTTTACTTCACCCAAGATGGTACGGTGAGGAGCAACCCGGTCGCCGTTATACGCACCGCCGAATACGACGGTTGCCACACGATTGCCGCTCGGAGGTGGCCCCGCTTGAGCATAAGCTGAGATGCCCAAGAAGATCAGCGCACTCGCAAGCGCGAGACCCATAGAGGAAAACGTACACTCTATCCTTCTCTCCGAAATTGACACGCATCCATCTCCAAACTGGGGTACGGTTCAAGCCAGAATTCTCTTGGACTAACAACGGTTGACGCATCACCGCACTCTTGCATTACAGCTTCTGGATTGGATTGTCCGTGTGCGGCCACAGATTGTCACAATTGGTCATTGGAACAGATACGAAACCTCCTCTGGCTAATTGGATGAAGCGCTTTCCAACCGTTGGACAATGAGGGACATCCCGGTCCTACTGAGAGAAAAGCGGAGTGAACGCCGCTGGACCGACTGTAATGTTTCTGGAAATTTTGGTAAGCAGCCATCTGTCTGCAGGAGCTATCTATCGCCCGTCTCTCATCGCACCGAGATGGACGGCCGCAAACGTAAACGAGTATGGTTGAGACCTCAATGCTAAACCTTTCCCAAATCGTGGGTTTGCTAGGGGCTGAGCTCCCATTATCGGCCCTCGGCGCTTTGCTGCTCCTCGTTTTTTATCGCGGCCTCCGCGACGAACGATTTTTGCGTTCCTGGATGATCTTCGAGTTCTCCCAGACGGCCTTTCTGTCTGGAACCCTCTTCCTGTTGTTTCACGAACCAATCCCTGCGGTCCCACACGTCATTCAGACAGGAACAGCTATAGCCACTTTCCTCATAGGGGGGGCTCGGACCGCTCTTTCTGCTTCAAGGATTCCGGGAGGCTATTGGCCGGCCGCTATCCTTTCAAAGTTTTTCTTACGTTTCTCTTGTCTTCCTGGGTGGTGGGATTCTTCTGATGAACAAGACCCTCCCGAGTGAGCATGTTCAACTTCCTGGCTTATTTCTCTTTAATGATCTGGCAATCGTAAGCGTCGGCCTCTATATTGCAATCGTTGGCTTCAGGGGAAAAGCCAGTAGGATTCTAGCGATCGGTTGCGGATTGAAGTTCTTAAGCGTAACGCCAAGACTATTTCTAGGAGGACAACTTGCATTGCATAGCGGTGCCCTGCCGGTCGCGCTTAGTCCCCAAACGGCGGTATATCTCTCGATTCTGATCCTTCAGTCCGTTACCTCCGGATTGATTATCCTCGGAATGGCGAAGCTCGTCGTCCATAAACACCAACAGGTTCTGCAGAGCCTCGATCAGACCATGGAACAGCTAAGAGCGGCCAATCTCGAATTGGACCATCTTACAGGGATTGATCCTCTGACGAATGTGGCGAATCGTCGTTTCCTAAAAAGACATCTCGCCGTCGAATGGCGAAGGGTGATGCGCAGCGTGCATGACACTATTTCTCTTCTGGCGATTGACGTCGATCGTTTCAAGATGCTTAATGACACCTACGGACACCCTGCAGGTGACGCATGTCTCAAAATGCTTGCTTTGATCTTGAAAGAGATATTCCGACGCGAGGAAGATCTGGTTGCCCGCGTGGGTGGCGATGAATTCGTTGTCCTAATAACAGGGATCGATGCACATAGTGTCCGGGGTTTGGCCGAGAGGGCGCGGGTCCAGATGGAGCTCTCAGAAAACCATTGCACCCTGAGCATAGGATGTGTCACGGTAAAACCTACTCTAGAGCTCAATCCAGATATGCTGCTCAACGCAGCAGACCAAGCCCTATATCGCGCTAAGGAAAATGGCCGCAACCAAGTCTTTTGCTTGCCATTACTTGCTGACAAGCAAAAGGTGCCTCTATCACCCTAGTCCGGCAACACTGGCCTCTACGGAGTTGTTATTAGCGGGGAAAATGCCAATGAGGCGTCTCGGTATTTCGTGCTGCCTTTCCGTCGATTACCAGTCGCCTGGCTGCGTTTGCATAAAAGCCTTCAGGTCGGCTCAGTTGATTGTGAGTGTCATCGTGGTTGAAGCCGTCTTCGAGGAAGACGAACTATCCGTACCGGTGATCGTGATGCTATAGCTTCCGGTAGGAATGCCCGATGTGCCAGCGGAAACGGTCACAGTGGGTGGAGAAACTGATACCGAAAAGCTCTTTGAAGAAGATTCTGAACTTCCGCAACCCGAGAGTCCAACGCCTATAGCTGCAAGAACCAGTGCGCACCAGAGATTGCGAAGCTGGCGCGAGCGACGGTCGACAAATACCGCCAGCAGTAACCCAAAGATGCTGAAGGCTGCCGCGCTGATGGACGGCGTCGAATCGGAGGATAGTTTCACGACGTCGTGGAAGGCGTGAACCTTGCCGCCTTGTACCTGCGCGCCAGAACAGCTCGCCGCTCCAGTATAAAGAGTCAGCGTTTCGCTCACTGGACTGGTGCTGGTGATCGTAGCGTTCGAGATGGAATAGCAGGCATAGTCCTGGAGATAGGTGCTGGAGGTGGAGAGGGAGAGGTCCACTGTCCCGGTATAGCCACCAGAGGGCGTTACGGTGACGGTCGTCGAGTTCGATCCACCGGAACCTGTGCCGGTGGTTGAGCCGATGGTAACCGTGGCGGTTCCCGTGGAACTCGAAAACGTCGAGTCTCCTGAATATGTGGCTATAATCACATGGGAACCGGAGGTGGTGGATGAAAAGGTATAGGTGACGGATCCGTTCGACAGCGCGAGCGATGAATTTACAGTGTTGCCATCGACCATGATTGCCAGCGTTCCAGTGGGTGTCGTGGTGACGGAACTGGAAGCCGATGCTACCTTGATCGTGATGAGATCGCTTGCGCCCGAAGACGGAGACGTAGTCGCCGCCGAAAGCGTGGTGGCAGAGCCTGCCAATGTGGACCCAGAAGTGCTCACCGGCCAGGCTGAGAGCAGATTATAGAGGTCGATGGAGCCGAGCCCCGAAGCCTCGTCATATCCGGTTGTGGCAGCATACTGCGCGCTACCTGCGCTGGAGCAATAACTTGAGTCGGCAGTGCATTGATTGCCTCCGCTCGTGATGTCGTGGAATGCTGATGCGTAGGTTGTCGAGTTTGCAGCCAACGTGTACAAGGTTGAGTTAATGACGCCCTGTCCTGTCGAATTCAGCTTTTGGTTGATGAGCGCGAGCATACCGGAAAAGATGGGAGCCGCGAAACTCGTTCCACCGGCCACGGTGAGATAGGTGCCGTTACTATCTCGAAATCCATTCGCACAACTTCCGGAAATGCCCGTGGATTGTGAATCACTTGAGCAATAGAGATAACCCGCATTGTCAGCAGAGGAATCGAGAGAGATGTCCGGAACCAGGCGATAGTTGCCCGATGGAATGCCGGTCACTCCCGCCTGCCAACTGGGTCGCGCCGTCAAGGTGCTGGTGCCTCCGCCACCGGCAGCCAGGCCGGAGCTAGACGAATCGTCATTCCAGACCTGTTCCGGAATGTACGACAGCGCCGAGCCGGTTACATCGCTTCCGCTGGCCGACTGCCAATACGTGGTGTTCGAAGAGGACACGTCGGCTGATGGAAACTCTGTTCCTCCCATCCCGGTCACATATTGGCTGTCGGCGGGAAAGTCGACTGCCAGCGCCTCCCGTTGCGATGCGGTCAAACTCGTATCCTCATAGCAATCAGTTGAACCGCTATCGCCAGATGCAGCAACAACCGTTTGGCCTTGCGTCGCGGCCTGCGCCAAAATACTATTCAAGGTCGAATAGTCGCTCGCACTCAGCTCGGTTTCACAAGTCCCATAGCTGACGCTAATGATCGGGGCAAGTTTAGTATCGACCGCGTATTGAATCGAATCCCAAACACTGTAGTTCTGGTTGCTACCCACATAAACGAAATAGATCGTAGCTCCTTTGGCAATGGCGCCCGAATATTCCAGATCAAGATCGGACTCTGCCTCATCGCCAGTAGAGGTCGTCGACGTTCCCGAACTGGGTACGAGGACTAAAGTAGGGTCCTTGACGGTCTGGCCGGCAGCCTTCTGAAAGTTCTCGATGTCAGCAAGGGTCACCGCGGACTGGCCGACAATGGCAATGGATTGGCCACTCCCAGTGTAGGACGAGTTGTATGCGGCATTGATATCGTAGATGGTGGCAACGTCCTTCGGAGTCAGGTAATGATCTCCGGATTGGCTGGAAGTGAAGTTTGCGCTAGGGGCCCGTTGTCCCGCTTTGAACTTAACGAGCGGCTTGGGCCGGAAGCTCGAAAGGTTGGAAACGCCTTGGACGACGGAGGAGAGCGCTGCAGGGATCGTGACATCGGCGGAAGGCGCATAGTTCGTCACAGAGCCTGACTTGTAATAATGCAACTCCGTACCGAAGGCAGATTCTGCCTGTCCCACTGTTCCTGAAAAAACGATACGGTTCTTACTGCGGGCTACACTCTCGATAGAAAAGCCCTGCTGCTGAAGCCATGCCTGGGTCTTCGTGATATCGCTGTCCGACACACCGAACCGCATGGCGTACTCATCCGGAGTCAGCCATTGATGGTAATGCGGCGAGGAAGGGTTTTGCTGGGCAGCGAGTAACGTTTGAAGGTCGCTCTCCTGCGCGGTGGTACGGCTGAAGATAAGGGTCATTCCGGGGAGTTTTGTCGCGGACGGAACTCTACCAACATCATTGTCCACTCTGGCCATCGGGGAATGCGATCCCGCAATAGTGGCCCTTTGCGAGTTCTCGATTTGAGCCGTAATGCGCGATGAAGCAGTCTGGGCAAATGACGCTCCCACGAGAAGAGCCGAAATGATCACCAGCAGGCCAGCATATCCGTACAGTTTGGGAGAAACGATCTTCAATGAGCGTGTCCTTGAACTACCTGTTGTGAAGAAACCCTTACCGGCACTTAGACACTTAACTGTTGGGCCATGTAACAGAATCGCCATCCAATTACGTCAAAAACAAGGCGGGACGGAACGCTGTAGCTCTGTACGCCGGCAACCGGATCTAAAGCACAACCCGTGCGATCCTGATGGACTGGAAGGTCCCTGACGTGTTGAGCGAGTCGAAAGTAATGCAGATTCATATTTTCTCGGAGGCGTCCATCACTTCGCCTTCTATTAGACGAGAGGATTAAGTCAATGAAGCGTCATAGTTCGTTACAATCTGTCACAATTGGTCACAAAATGGCGACTTCGAAGAACGTTTCTATTGAATTGGAGCGAACGATTTCTGTGCACAATCGCAAGATGCAAGAGAAACAACCAGCACCGTTAAAAGCCGAAGAAGTCCTCCTCATCGATGATGATTTCGAGCTATGCCGCATGCTGCAGAATTACCTCGGACGGCACGGCTGGACGGTGCATGTTGCTCATACCGGGAACGCAGGGATCGAAGCAGCCCGCCGGTGTGCCGCTGATCTGATCGTGCTCGATATCATGTTGCCTGATATCGACGGTTTAGAGGTGCTGTGTCGGCTACAGCGCGAGATGGCTGTCCGCGTGCTGATGCTGACAGCTCGGGGTGAGGAGGTGGATCGCATTGTCGGTCTGGAAATGGGAGCAGACGACTATATGGCGAAGCCGTTTAGTCCGCGGGAACTGTTGGCCCGGATGCGTGCGGTGGTGCGCCGTTCTGTTCCACGCGACCCACAAGAGATCGAACTGCGGTTCAAGTCGGGGAACTTCGTCGTGGATGTCTCCACCCGAGAGATCATTTTCGCAAACAAGCCCCTGGATCTGACCGGTATTGAATTTGGTTTACTTCGCCTGTTGCTCGCGCGACCCCATGAAGTGCTGAGCCGTGAAAACCTGGTGAAACAAGTGTTTGAGCGCCCATTTCGGCCACTCGACCGCAGTCTCGATATGCATATTCTGCGTTTGCGAAGGAAGCTGGGTGCACTCCGTGGGTTCTGCGGAACGATCAAGACAGTGCGCAGCGGTGGATACATGCTGGTGCTTGACCCTCTTCTGGAAAAGGGAAAGTCCTGATATGCGTACCTTCTTCATTCAACTCTTCCTCGCCTTCTGGATCGCGACGATTGGCATTTTCATTGGGGCCACGCTCTTTTTTCCAGGAGGAGATCCTGGATCTCCCGAAACGATGCACCTCGCGTCGGACGTTTCTATGGAGAAGCTCACCATGGACGCGCTGCAGCGGTACAGCACGCAAGGATGCTCCGGTATCGGATTTCTGTCACCACAATTCACGTTGGTAGACGAACGCACTCGCCCTCTCTGCTCCTCTTCTTCCTCCTTGGAGCCAACGGTGCAGAAAATGCTTGCCGATGCAGGCACGACACCCAATCTCGGGCGGCGTGTCGGCGCGGATTGGATACAGGTCCGAGCCTTTTCGGAAGGTGGCAAAGGCCGGTGGTTCCTGGTTCAACGAACTCCATACATGAGCCGACGTGCATGGCCGCCGTTTCCTCTGAGTGCCATACCGATTTCGATCCTCGTGACGCTTCTCTTTGCCTACCTCATCACGCGTCCGATTCGAGCTCTCTCCCGTGCCTTTCGAAGATTTACTGCCGGCGACCTGGATACTCGACTTACTATCTCACCGCGTCGTTGGGGCGACGTTGGCGGTGCGGATGTGCGAACCTTGATGCTCGACTTCAACCATATGGCGGATCGTATCCATGTGCTGCTGGAAGCGCAAAAACTGTTGATGCGCGATATCTCCCACGAACTCCGGTCGCCATTGGCGCGGCTCCGCGTTGTTGTCGAACTGGCTCGCGAGGACGCTATCGACCCCCTCCCATGGATGGACGATATCGAACGGCAGGTGGATCGGGTAAATGATCTGATCGGGGAGATGTTGACTTTGTCTTTGATGGAAAGCACGAGGACGGTTTCTCGCAAAGAGAGCTTTACGATTGGTGAGCTCTTCGACGATCTGATTCCCGACATGAACTTGGAAGCACAGGCCCGCGGCTGTGGCTTGGTCTTTGAAGGCACGAACGAAGAGAGCCGGATAGCGGGGCGACAGGAGCTATTGCGGCGAGCGCTCGAAAATATAATCAGAAATGGAATCCGTTATGCCCCGGCAGGGAGCGTCGTTGAAGTGGAGGTGGGCCGCAAACCTGCTTCGGACAGCGACAAGGGGTATTCCGATTCGACGGCTTATATGGAGATTGCCGTCCGGGATGAAGGGCCGGGGGTTCCGGAGTCCAGTCTCTCCCAGATATTCCGTCCGTTTTATCGGGGAAATACCTCTCAAGAATATTCCACTGGCGGCTTCGGCCTCGGTCTAGCAATCGCGGAGCGGGCCATTCAGATTCATTCCGGCCGGATCACGGCGGTGAATCGCCCCACCGGAGGCTTGGAAATAATCATCTTCCTTCCCATCGATTTCCCGAAGCCAACAAACTAAGCAGGATTGAGTCAGTAGATCCGCTTACCGATGAGGCGTTGCGAGGCTCCGTCAGCGCTCCTCGATCCCCATGGGGTCGGCACAGGCTCCATAGTTCCGATTCTGCTCCGGAGAAGAGTTCCAAGTCATTTCGCTACACGCTGTGACAAATTGTGACATTGCAAAGGATGAGAGCAGGCACCTATAGAAGACATTGCTTCTCAGTGTTGTGCCGTCACATTAGGCAGTAATGCGTCACAGAAGAAGGTTGTCAGCGTCCCACTCTAATTACGTTGCCGGGAGGACAATGAGGCCAAGCGGAGCCTTCACACGCTCACCCTCGCAAAGATCCCGCCCGCCTCATCCATCGCAGCACCCAATAGTTCCGAGTACTTATTGCGGGGGAGGGGGAGGTGCATCACCCGGCGGTAGCCCGTCCATTGGCCCATCGTCTGGTCCCGACTCTCGCTGTCTCTTTTCATCCGCCAGCATACGAGCAAACTTCTTCTTCTGAGGGGCGGTGAGGAGGACGCTAATCTTCTCATTGGCACGGTCACGGATGGCTAGCATTTTGGGAAACTTATCGAGCATCGATGTCTCCTGATCCGCTATCAGCTTCTCGATGGCGTCCGCGCGCTCTTTGAGCAGAGGAAGGACCTGTGCCTTCTGCTCCTCAGAAAGTTTTAACGACTTATCAAGGCGTTTGAGTTCCTGCTCGGGGCTACTGCGATCCCCCATGGGAGGTGGGCCACCCATGGGTTCCTGCGGCATCGACTGTGCCACAAGACGTACCGGAACGGCCAGCACGCTCAGAATGACGGCGGTCAACAAAAGACTTCTATACATATGTGAGGACTCCTAATAAGAAAGAATCCTAATGCGGTAAGCCGGTCTGCGTATGTCACGATTGGCGTCGGAAACGTAGCGATTTGTCACAAGCCTTGCATGCACGTATCCGCGCTTAAGGACTCGGCCGCTCCTTTGGCACCCCTATTCAACGAGCTCCTTTCGCAGCAGCGAACCGTCAGAAATGGGTGAACCTGTGTAGCAAAGTGCTGCGGCTTTATGACAATTTGTTACATTTCTTTCCATGCCAGAAGCCGCACATCAGCGTAACATCCAGCTAGTGCTCCCCATAAGATTGGAGGAGCGCACGGATATACAAACAGAATTATCAAGCAGCTTCTCTTGAGCCCAAGTGCACGAGGGCTTCTCGCAGTCTGTGTCTGAAATCCAGGATCTGTTATGCGATCGCTTCTCTGCTTTGCTGTTCGGTTTCCTTCTTCCCGACTTCCCGTCAGGGTGTTTCTGCTCTGTGTCGCGAGCTGGGCCGCAACAATTTACGCTCAAAGCGCTCCCTTTGGTAGCTCTCTTACGGTGGTGGCCAACAGTGCCAACAACGGGTTGAGCCTTCCGAGCGGCGTTGCGGTGGATGTCCGCGGAAATGTCTACATCGCTGATACAGGCAACAATCGCATTGTCGAGGAACCTTGGGATGCAAAGACTGGAAGCTATGGTGCTCAGAAGACGGTTGTGAGCGGGTTGAATGGTCCTCTTGGTATCGCGGTCAACGCCAAGGGAGACATTTATATCGCGCAGACGAATAGCTCTCTGGTCGTTGAAGTGCCATGGAACCAGAGCACCGGCAGCTATGGGGTTCCGACGACGGTTGGCAATGGTTTGCAGGGTCCCCAAAGCGTAGCCGTGGATGCCAAAGGAAATGTCTATATCGCCGATACCGCTGGCAATCGCGTGATTGAGGTTCCACCGGGATGCAACGCCGCGTCGCAACCGGCATGCACGATACAAACGACCGTGGGCAATACCTTGTACACCCCGGCAAGCGTGGCGTTCGATCTCCAGGGTCGCGTTTACATCGCCAACATGGGCAATGGAACCGTGATTCAGATTCCCGCAGGGTGCAATGCGGCTTCCGACCCACCTTGTACGACGCAGACGACAGCGAACGAGTCGGCGAGTCCCAATAGCGTAGCGGTGGACGCCTCTGGAAGTATTTACATTACCCAAACGAACAGCAACGAAGTCACCGAGGTTCCCTGGGTTCGGGTCATAGCGGCGTATGGCACGCCAAAACCTCTGCTCAGCGACCTGTCAAACCCTAAGAGTGTCACGGTCGATGCCAGAGGAAATATCTATATCGCAGACACGGGCAACAATCGCGTGCTGAAAGTCACTCCTCAGAATTCAGGTCAGCCGACGACCTATCGTCTGCGTGGTGGTTCGCCGCATACCCGACAGTAGAAGCAAGGGAAGACAAAGCTCACCACAGGCAGACGATGAGGCCTTGACTCTTCAAAGTCATTACTGGACCATCCCTATGTCCGTAAGCGTCGACGTATAGCCGTCTGGACGAGGCGGAACCGGATGGGATTCTTGATTGCGGGGCAGCAGAAGCTGTTCCGGCGAAAGGGAGTCCATGGGTACGAGCGCACAGGATATTGCTGGCACGAAAACGACATGGCGGTACCGCACACAGGCAGAGCGCCGACGGATTGTTGAGGAGACTCAATCATCCGGTGTCTCGGTGGCGATGGTGGCGCGTGCGCATGGCGTGAACGTCAATCAGGTCTTTCATTGGCGCAAGCTATATCATGCAGGACTTTTGGATGCGGCCGAGCACGGCTGCCTCCAACGACGTGCGTCTGTTGCCGGTGGTGGTCCACGATGCGCCTGCACATGAAGAAGAGGCGGCGGCGGCAGCAGTTCATATCGAGTTTCCCGATCATGCATTTGTGAGCGTGGGTGGCAGTGCCGATCCAGTCGTGATTCGTGCCGTGTTGGAGAGCTTGCGAGGCTGATTCCTGTGCCTCGTCAAAATGTCATCAGCGTGGTTAAGAGGGGTCCCCCCCGCCGATCTTATTGTTGGGAACTACGCTGTAGATAGCAGTGAACGCAGGACGATACTTTCCCCCTAGAGTCAGCTTTCTCTCCCTCAGCCACCACCGCCAGCAAGCATGAAGAGGTAGTATTTGTTCCCTCTTCGCCGGACCCAGAGACGGCGCGCTCGACGAAGGCCAAGCGGTACACTTAACTCGTAGTCAGGCCTTGAGAGCCTGCGCTGCCCGCGAAACTGCTGCAGGGCTTCAGCCAGATTGAGGCTTCGATGAAAGATTGCGGAACTTTGGCTAAATCACATCACTGGACTGCACTCGGCAACAGGCTCCCTCCCCTGTTTCAATTGCCGTTCATAGCGGGTTCTTAGACCAGCTATCCTCAGGGAGCTGATCTTGTCGGCTTTCCTGCCAGGCTCCCCACACGGCTTTTTCAATCCGGTCAATCTCCTGGTCGGTTATCTCAGAAAAAGCAGTTCGTTTCCCCTTGGAAAGTTTGCCTTTGTTTTGCAGGATCAACCTCACAAGCAGCGATGCCCGGCGATCCGGCATATCGACAATATTGAGAATCGCACGAAGGGCAGCATCGAATACCGCAAGAAATCCAATCTCATCTCGCAAATCGCGGTGGACGGTTTCTTCGATACATCGATAGAGGTATTCCGCTTGTGCCGTGGCGTCGAAATAGCGATAGAGACGAGCGGTATCATTCTGCACGGTCATCCCATGTTCCGGGTCAAGATCATAGTGAATGAACGGCATGATTGAACCGGAGAAGCGTTCGAGGACCTGATCGTAAGCGAGCCGGTCACGCAGCATGGCAGCCGAGACGGGAAACAAAATCCCGGGCGGGGTAAATCCAAGTTTCGACAGAATGTGGTGGACAAGAAATCGGTGAATGCGGCCATTGCCATCATCAAATGGATGGATAAAGACGAACCCGAACGCGGCGACGGTGGCAGCAACGACAGGATCAATGCCCTCCGGTAGTTTTAGCCGGCGAACCATCTCCATCCATGAGTCCATCAAGCTGAGCACGTCTTCCGGTTTCGGGCAGACAAAGTGCACGTCTTCGCTGTAATCCGGAAGCGTTTGGGATACGAAGTTCTGAGTTGCTCGCCAACTCTTTTGCGCATATCGAGGATCGACGATCGCATTCTGCAGTTGAACGAAGGCATCCTTGCTCGTGGCATCAAAGCCCGATGCCTTCATGAGCGCGGCAACAAATCGCTCGGTGCGGTCCTTGCTTGGAGCCTCTCCTTCAATCGCAAAAGAGGATTTGGTCTCCTTGGTAAACAGATAGTGGACGGCGCGAGCAAGAATGGCCGGATCGCAGCTTTTGACAATAGTGCTTGCCTCTTGGGCCAGCCTCTTTCCCATATAGATCGTCAGCGTTCCGGTCCTGCGTACCAGCGGCGAATATCCACCGGAGCCGAGGAGATTGTCATTGATCCTTTGACGGCGCACCAACCGGCGCGGTCCGGTGAGATGGATTTTGGGGTCAAGAAGATCGATGTAGCCGGAGGGGATTACATCGGGAATATCGAGCCGCCGTCCCATCAGGAGTTCATAAAGGTACCAGGCGCGGCGCACGAAAATACTGGTAGGTTCGGATCGAATCCACTCCTCCAGTTGACGAGTATCGACAGCCTGGAAGATAGCCAGGTATACATCCAAAGCGATGGGTTCATAGCGTAAAGCAAAGCGGAGATTGCCGAACAGCCCCTTTGGCGCATAGTTCTTTGGATACTGTTCCAATATTTTGCCATCCACCGCGATGGTTCTTCTGGCTCCAGCGACAATTTCAGAACGTGTCGCCGGCTGGGGAACCTGAAGCTGAAGGTCTTCAATCAACCAGCAAATACCAATAGTCATTGGGAATGAGCGTATGGAAATGTTATCGACCATTGCAAAACCTCATTTTCAAGCAAAATATCTCAATAAATCTCATCAACACTAATATCTCGATTAGAGCACAAAATCTTCATCGGCCTCACTAATTTATCATTTAAAATTGAATTCTGTATATATTTCTCATCGCCTGAAGCGCAGTTAGGACGTTCTGGGCAAGACCTAATTCCAAGCCATGGCTTGCGTTACCGTTTCACTACTTCAGACTCCAACCATAGACACGGCCACGGTCCGGCTGCGGGTAACAAACCTCATCCTTAGCTTGCCATCCAGGGCGATCACAGTTGGACAAATGCTCCAAATCCCCTGCCTGCCATAGCCTGAAAGCGTTCATGCCGGCTGGTGTGACTGCCCAGTTCGCCGCCGCGTTCACCTCAATCGCATCCGTCCGGCCATGGCTATATCCCGCTGATCCCCCAGCCGAATAACCAATCCAGAACATCGATCCACAGATTACGATGCTACCCAACACTCCGCCTGCAACCCACTGCACCAACCGCCGCCGAGCCGTCGTACCAGCTACTTTCTGAGCTGCGCTTACTACCGCCGATATCAGTGACTCTTCAACCCGTCTTCTGGATGCTTGCCACTCTGCATCTGCTGCTTCCCGAATTTTCTCCAGCGCCGCGTCCGCGGCTTTCCGTATTTCTGCGGGAATGGCGTCATAAAGACGCTTATAGTAGTCCAGCGCAGCCAACACGCTCCAAAGTGCATCGGTGGGCTCGATACCCAAATCCTGAGCGACGTGCCGCAGTTGAGCCCGCTCCGCGTCGCTCATGCCTTCAAGCACCCTCTCCAGGCTGCTTTTGGAGTCAGTCATGTACGACTTCCAGAAACATCTTCCTGCACTCCCGCCGCCAGCGCTCCAACTCCACTCGATTCCCGAGCGGCAAAGTAGCAACGCCCTTCGCAATGGATAGCCGTTTGCCGTTCAGATCATCCGCTACCCGGTCGGCCAGATCAGGAAACGTCAACGATTTACCGTGACGTTCCGTTTCCACCAACTCGCGAATCTTGGAGCTGTTATATAGCTCAAACTTCGCCTCCGAGCCGTGATGCAAATTGCAAACCACCGCAATCTCGCTGTTCTGCATCGTCTCCAGATATTGACTCAACAGCTCCAGGCTGTCTCGCTGCCGATTGATGACCCAAAGCGTCACCATCTTTCGATTAAGCGTCTTCAAGGTCGTACTCAGCGTCTCGCCATAGGCTTTCACTGCCTGATTGTTCCGAGCAGGAGTATTGATGACCACCGTCTTGTCCGGTTTCCCATCCAGCAGGTTCAGTAGTTCAATCCAGCCGTCCGCATCATCCAGGTCGCAACACTCTGTTTCAATTTCTTCGCTGTATGCCTTCCATACATCCGGGTTCGTGGTGTCGGCCTCCACTAGAAGCGGACTGTTGCCTTCCATGCATAAGTGGTCGATCAGCGCCATGCTCACCATGCTTTTCCCCACTCCGCCTTTGCTTCCACTGACAAAATATATTGGCTCTGCCATTGATTCTCCTCTTCCGTTAAATCTCTTCTGTATCCGCTACAACAAAAAATGATCCCCTTTTGGGCAGCGCCTGCATTGCGCTTTTCTTCGACCGGAGCAGCGCTACCGCATCGGCCACGCCGCTTGCGGGTACTGGCTGTATCGTGCCAGTGCCGCTCTTTACCTCAGAGCCACCTTGTTTCCCGCAACTCTCTCGTTCCGGTTCAGACGCATGGATGTTCGTCACCCCAGCCCCGATAGACACGGCATCTTCCACGTCGCGTTGCGTTTCAATTCCCTTCTGTGCCGCCGCTTGCTTGCGCCCCGACCTACTCCGGGATAGGTAAGAACGCAGCGTCCCGGCAGAGAGCAACAGCCCTTCCTGTTTGAACTGATCTGCAATCTCTGGAATCGTAAAACCGCGCCCTAACAACACATTGATTTGAGGAGATAACTGCTCGATTGCGCTCTTTCGCGTACGCTTTCGCTTCGGCTGTCTTTCGCATAGCTTTTCCAGCCGCGCTCTAATGGCATTGAGGGTTTCATCTTTTACTTCTTTCACTTGCTTCCTGGCCATGGCGTATTACTCCTCACGAGATACTTGAGTGCACTTTTTGCCGCGCACTGACTGCGCCGGCGCCGCGCCTCTATGCGTACTTTGTCTCCCTCATACAGCAGCGCTGCCGCGCTTCGATGCGTGCCGCAATCTATAGGCCCGTAACGTCCTGCAGCAAGCGGTATTCCTCCCCGATTGAACTGCTCTGCAATTCCCTTCATGGTGAAGCCGCGTCTCAACAACCTCTTGATTTCTCTCGATAGCAAACCAACGGTGTTCTGCAGTGTGACTTCACGCTTCACCTGTATTTCGCACAACTTCCTGAGCCGCACTCTGATTGCTTCAACAGTTTCTTGACGTATTTCTCCTGCGCGTCCACTGTTCATCGAGTTGTTCTCCCTATTCACATCGTCTTCTGTCGAGCGTCCCCGCCGGTTTCTGTGTGGCGTTCACGTAAATATGTGTACCACATCTTATTGATGTATTCTACGTCTATTAGATATGCAACACCACAACCAATTCATTACGGCGGAGGGCAAGTCAGGCGCTGTCATGACAAAACCTTCCTGCGGTCGTTTTCATCCTGCCACCAGGTCCACCCAATCCGCCTTCGGCTACTCGTGTGGACCTTGCGCAACTTGCTCAGGGCGCCGCCCCGAGACCCCAGAGGAATGTCGACGATGAGCAGGCCCAGGATCGTCGAACACCGGAAGCGCTATACACTCCGTTTGCTTCCTGAGGAGTTGGATAGGATTGAGACCCTTGCCAACTACGCGGGCCTAACGGTGAGCGAATACATGCGACGGTGCGCGCTTCAAAAGCGTATCCACTCCAAGATCAACCTCAAGGCGATGGGAGAATTGGCACGCCTTGGCGGACTTCAGAAGTATTGCCTGCAACAGATCAAGGATGAGCCCGGGCTCCCGGAAACCAGACATCAGCTCAATCGTGTTCTCCATGAGATCCGTGATGAGATTCAGCGGCTTCAATCATCGGAGCCGGAGGCCTAGATGCTGGCACCCATTTCCAACGGCAGACGCGACAAAGGAACAAACTTCAAGAAACTCAAGGACTACCTGACCAAGGAACGCGATCCTGACACCGGACAGGAGGTACTTCGTGGCGAGATGGTCCTCTCGGACAACCTGATCTCGTTTGAAACCCTGCATGGGGAAATGCTTGGTGTCGCAGCCATGAATCCGCTCTGCAAGGACCCGGTGTACCACTATCAGATAGCCTGGCATCCCGCTGAACGTCCCACGCATGACCAATGGAAGGCAGCGGCGCTACGAACACTACAAGACCTCGGCTTCGCCGAGCACCAGTACCTGATCGTCGCTCATGATGACAAAGCGCACTTCCACATTCACATCATGGTCAACAAGGTCCATCCAGAGACGTATCGGGCTCACACTCCCTACCGGGATATGTTCACGCTCGACCAGGCGATGCGGGAGCTGGAGCATGAACAAGGCTGGACGGAAGCGGTGGGGCATTATCGCTGGGATAAGGAACGCGGGATGGCGGTCAAGAATACACGGGAGGAGATGCGCGCCCTGAGTCGCCATGGAGCACAAGCGGATGGAAAAGCCGCAAAATTGGAATATTACCGCGACGTGGAAAGTCTTCAGGCGTACGCCAAAGGAAAACCGGCCGCGGACCTCCAGATGCTCCTTGCCCGGCACACCGTCTCATGGTCAGAGGTTCACACCATGCTGTATCGGTATGGTCTCGAAATGCATCGGGGAGAACAGGGTGGGTACACTGTTCAGGCCATCGGCTCAGATATCCGGGTGAAGGTATCCGACGTCTTTCGCCGTGCCTTCGCAGGGAAGCTGAACCGCGCGGAGACGGAGAGAAAGCTGGGACCCTGGCGGGAGGCGAATGCTGCAGATCGGCCAACAGGCAAACCGTCAGCGAAGTATGAGCAGCACCCAGCGCGCGATCCTGAAAAACGGACACAGCGCCGCGAGGAGCGCGAACAGGCACGTCAGGCGCTCAAGCAGGCATTTGCCGCTTACCGCGCTGGCTGCCGGGAACAGCAAAAGGCGTATACGGGATATGTTCGCAAGCGGCGGGCAGAACTGTCCGATCAGCTTCAGTTGACCAAGAAGCAGATACGCGCACAAGAGATCCCCTGGCCGGAGAAGCGAGCACAGCTCTCCCGGGCGGTTGCCGAACATGTCGTTCAGCAACGGCTCCTCAAAGTCGAAGCCATGCGGGAGCGGCTGAAGCTTCAGGGTCTTACCTATCAGCAGTGGGTCATGGGGAAAGCCGAGGCTGGTGATAAAGCCGCCGCCGCACAGCTTCGCGGCTGGCGGTATCAGGATCAACGCAATATCAATGCGCTGGATAAGACAATCAAGTCCGAACAGGATGCAGTGTATCTATCCGCTGGCGGACCGTCGGATGAATCCGAGTGGACAGAACTCACCAACGACCGTCTGCGCGAACTCCAGCGAAATGAGGAGATAGCCAAGGTCATTGCCGCGACGCGCTGGACGATCAACCGGCGTAGCGGCGATGTGCATTACACGATCCGAGGAACCATGGCACTCGTCGATCACGGAAAGACGATCTCCGTTCTGTCCACCGAGGAGGCTGCCATCGTTCTCGGTCTCGAAATGGCGGTGAAGAAATACGGGATCGTCATCCGTGCGGATGGTACTGAGCAGTGGAAAGAGCAAATCGCCCGTGCTGCCGCCCGAAATGGTGTCTATATTCGGTTCACCGACACCAGAATGCAGCAGATCGTCTTTGTCGAGCAGATGAAGGTGGACAGGTTCGGCGTGATGGCGAAGCAGCTTATGGAACTTCATGACCGGATTGCGAACCAGCCGGATACTCCTTTCCGGCTGGCAGATCGGGATGCGGCCTATGTTCTGATGGGCGGCATCTATGGACTTATGCGGGGACGTGGTCTGGTTAACGATCTACAAGGCAATATGCAGCCTAGTGAAAGCCGCACCACGAATATCAAAAACATTTTTCATCTTGAGGTAGTCCGCGCCGGAGATGGTACAGCGATCTATATGGTCAAGCCTACGGCGGGGAAAGGAGCTGAGTTGGCGGAGATGATCCGCGCAGCGGCAGAACAGATGAGCAAGAGCGCTACAGTGCGGCGCCCGGCCAAGGGTCAGGTTGGACAGGAAAGAGAGCGGAACCAAAGGGGAGAGAGAATCCACGAAAAAGACAAGGGTCTTGAATAAGTACCGGAAGCGTTGCTCTTGTAGCCGCTAGTAACATTCGCATGCGGCACGCATCCCAATACTGGGCTGAGTATATGTGCCCCGATATAAGCCCAGAAAGAACGCGTAAAGAGGCTGGAGAGCTTTCTCCAGCCTCTTTATATAACTCACAACGTTTTACTTTGCTTTGGCGGTTTTCGTGCTCTTAACTGCCTTCGCTTCGGGCTTGGCTGTTTTGGCAGCCGCAACCTTTGCCCAGCGCGCCTTTTGTGCAGCAGCGATTCGGGCTTTGCCCGCAACGCTCATCTTGCGCTTCTTCTTCGGCTTAGCTGCGACTACGGCGGCTGGCGGTCTTCCGGGACCACGCTTGGCAGTTGCTACCGCACCTCCGGTCAACAGCTGCCTGGCCTGTGTCAGGCGGGAAATTTCAGAATCGATCTCTGCAATAAGGTTTTCAAAACTCATTCTTATGCCCTCTAATTAACTATCGTAGTTATCTACAATTGCTTATTTATTTTATCCCTATAAGAAGGTATTTCCCTATTACCGCGATTGCGCAGTTTTCTTGACACTCGCAATTACTATATAGGCGGCTGCTTATGCCACCCACCGAAGAGGTAGACCTTCATCGATGTGCTGATAGGTACTCTCTATAGCTATACTAGACAGCTACCGGCGCTAGCCGGCCACGGAGTACCGAGCTATGGCAAAACCGCTCAGTAGTAGATCAGTGGGAGTCAGTGACATTCGGCTGGTCATCGATGGCGTGACGGTTCCGAATATCCCAAGTGGAAAGGCGGGCGAAACGCTTGCTCGCAAGGAAGTCAAAGCAGCCATTGCGAACGGGGCGAAGTATGCTGAGATTTTTGTTCTACGCCGCGTCTTCGGACACGATACTTGCTGGATACGGATTGCCCAGTATCACCAAAAAGAACCTAGACAGTACTTCAGGGATGCCGCCCAGAACACAGAAAACACAGGGATAGCCATGGCGCTCCGGCTGCCCAGCCGGGAACACGCAGCGTGTTTGATGGACGCAGCCCTGAAATCGCCACGCGGAAGAGATGAAATTTCGCTCCTCAGCGCCAACATAAAACCAGATGAAGAGCGCTCCGAACCCATTCGGAACCTCTTTGTCATCCGCATAACGGTAGACCATGACGGGATGTTGATCTACCGCGTTGAGCCCCTTCCGGGCAGGACTCATGAGTTGTCCCAACTCTATCGTGTCGCCGGCAGCGGGAAACCCGAGAAAATCAGCAAAACTCCCCACCATGTCTATCACGACCGCGGTCGCCAAAGGGGTTTGTCCCTGAAAAGGTAACAAATTGCGAGCCGTGGAACTGTACTAGGAGCGGTTGAGCTTCCACGTCTAGGCCAACGGTTCGCGCCCTAAACCCACATTATCCGCCTTTCTGCGAAGCCCGGCGAACAGCCCCAGGCTTCCCTGCCCCTGCGCCAGCGGCCTCCATCCCCAATGGCACTTGATTTCCAATCTACCATGTCATATAGTCGTCTATTACGTCTATGACATCTGCGATGTCTTCATACGCAGAAACAGTGGTACCTTCGGTGCGTGGAGCTAAGACGGCTGCTTACCTCGGTTCGCATACACCACATCTCGGTACGCAAGAAGTCACGCGCTGAACAAAGGCCCGCCACTATGGCCAAAAGGTATACGAGCTGTCTCACGCACTCGCAGCATGTCTGCGAGTAAAACCTCAACCCTAACGGTGCGCAAGAATCGCGCACAGAAATGGATGCCAGGACTATGGCAACATCAGCGATCGTCGAAGAGAGGTATCAAGAGGAACCCACCACTGCCAGCCCCATACAAGTGCCCGCGAAGACGAAAGCGCGTGGCAAAGGTAGAAGCAACAGCAAGCAAGTTCAGCAGGATATACAAGCAGAGGAGCCGGCACCAAACGCTGCCCAGGAACCCGGCGTCGCAGAGCAAACTCCCGCAAACCAGCAGGAGGGCACATCGGCGAAGTCTTACTGGACTCATGAAAACGGCGGATATTCCTCGCTCTCGCCTGAACATAAAGCCCTATGTGATGCGGACTACGCAAAATGGACCACAAAGTATCCGGTCAGGGCGAAGGATGTCAGCGTGCAGCAATACTGTGCCTGGAGGCAGGAACGTACTGCAGAACGCGTAGCCAAGGCTGCCGAAAGGGGTGCCGCTCCCGCCGACCAGGACGTAGAGCGAACCGCGAGCGAATCTGGAGCGCCCAACGAAAAGCACTGGACACGGCAGAACGGCGGGATCGAGAAGCTCACGGAAGACCAGAAGAATCAGGCTCTGGCAGACTTCCAAAAATTTGAGCAAAAGAATCCTGCTGCGGCTAAAGAACATGGCTTCGAGAAATACGTTACGTTCCGTCAGGATCGTTGTGCCGAGGAGTTCGGCATCGGCTCGGGCCTCCGTCGCGCTTATCACTATGTAGATGGCGGCGCGGTTTCGTTCGCTGACAACCGTCATACGAACGCATTCCTCACTTCGATGTACGAAGGCAAATCGACTGGCCGTGACGCGCTAAGAAATCTTCAGGCCTCCGTTGAGCCAGGCCAGTCGCGGAGCGAAAACGTCAAGAACATGTTCTCCCTTGACGTCGAACGCTCCGCCGACAATCGCTATCTGCGCACAACCCTCTACCCTCTCCCCGGGAAGGAAGCCGAGGTTAAGCGGGAAATTGACAAAGCCGCCCGGCAGGCATTTTCCCGATGCAAGGTTGAGCCCAGAACTCAGCAACGTGAACCCAGTCACCACAGCAATGATCTAGGCCGTTAGTTGTCTTGTTTCTTTTAGCCAAGAATGCGGCCGGTAATTACCGGTCGCATTTCACAAATGCGACAAGGGTGACCTATGAACAACAGTGACAAACGCATGCAAGAGTTTAGCTGCGAAGATGCAATCAGAATGGGGGCAATGGCTGAACCAGCGATCAGTGAAACCGACGCCCTTGACAGCCTCGGCAACTACGCGGAATACAAAGAGGTTTCCCACTATGCCGAATAGAAGCGACGAGCACCGCGACAAGGTTACAGCCGCAATCATAAATCTGCTGGAAAAAGGAGCTGCTCCGTGGCAAAAACCCTGGGACGCTAATAATAATGATCGCCGCCCCTATAACCCAATCACCGATAAGAATTACCGGGGCGTCAACTCTTTCTGGTTGGGTCTGCAGGGTTACAGCGATCCACGCTGGATGACCTATAAACAGGCTCACGAACACGGCTTCCAGGTTCGTAAAGGCTCGACGGGAACTCCCATTGAATATTGGAAATTCTATGATGAACACGTCAAAACGGATGAACATGGTCAACCGATTACTGGACTGAATGGCGAGACTCTCAAGATTCGCGCTGAGTTGGAACGCCCTCGAGTCTTCTTCGCCACTGTCTTCAATGCCGAACAGATCGATAACCTGCCTCCGTTAGTACGCAAAGCCCGTGTCTATGAATGGAAACCCGAAGATCGAGCCGAAGAGATACTCAGGGGTTCCGGTGCGCGCATCCTTCACGATCAGGCCGACCGGGCCTTTTACAGTCCCCTACGCGATGAAATCCACCTGCCACAGAAAGACCAATTCAATGACGCGGGAGCCTACTACGGTACCGCAATGCACGAGTTGGCCCATTGGACGGGCCACGAATCACGGTTGAACCGTCAGTATGGAGTATTTGGCGATGAGTTATACGCCCGTGAGGAGCTGCGCGCAGAAATTGCAAGTTGGCTCATCTCTGATGCAATCGGGGTTCCCCATGATCCTGGCCGGCATACCGGATATCTAGCCTCGTGGCTCAAATCTCTCCGGGAAGATAAGAACGAAATATTCCGCGCCGTACGCGATGCCGAAATAATCCAGGAGTATGCCGTCAGCTGTTCCCGCGAGCAGACACAGGCAATTGCCCACACGCTTGCAGAATACAACCATTCAGCCGAAGGGATCCTACAGGCGAAACAACACCTGCCGGAGGCCGCTCTTCTTGCTTCTTCACGTGAGAACTCTACTGAACAGAACGCGCTCGTTCAATTCATCACACATGGCGGCGATTCTGAAGAATTTATACATACAACACCCCTCGGCTCAGATGAATTCCGGAGCATTCTTGATGCTCAAACACGCGATCCACGCTTAGCACACGCGTCTCATGCCCGCCAGTTCAAGTTGTTCGCAAATCACCTGACTCAGAGCATGAATGATTCCAGCTACCCCATTCGCAATTCTCCAGATCCCATCACTATCACAGACGCAGCGACCGTCACCAGCCTGATGGAATCCGTCTTCGAGGCCCACTCATCACAAACCGGCAAGGATCTCGTCAACGATTTAACCGAAAATCTCCAGCCGGGAGAAAATCGCGGACAAAACATTAAAAATGTCTTTTACCTTGCCGTGAATAAATCGACTTACGACAATAGCGTGAGCTTCCAGATACTCGCGCGTCCAGGCCGCGAGCATGAATTGGCACAGATGCTCAGAACAGCCGCTGCCCAGGCCAGCGTTCGTGCCAATGCGATTGGCCATGGCCACGCACACACCAATGAACAAGGGACTTCTACCCGCAAAAGCCTAACTCGCACAACACGCGAGATTGCGACAGAGCTCGGACGGTAGAAATGTCAAATGCCTATCGCTTTCCGCACAAGCCCGGATATCTGGGCGGCTACAACTGGAGATCCACGATTATTGGCGCTGGTCTGTTACTGCTGAGCAACGTAATCCCCACTCAGTATATTGCTGCTTATTTCGGATACCAACCCGCACTTGGTAAGCCATTGTTGGTACTTGGTCAGCTAGCGCTGTACCAGCCACTCAAGTGGGCATTGTGGTTACTCCGGTATGGGAGTTCCGCCGATGCCGCCATCCGGCAGCCTGTCCTATATTCATCGCTCTTCGCCTCCATATGCATCGCTGTCTCGCTCGCAACAGTCGCGCTCTTGAATATGTTCCACAACAAGAGGCTCATGGAGAACACGGAAGACCTTCACGGTTCCGCACGATGGGCAACGGAAGAGGACCTGCGGAAAACGGGATTGCTCGACACTACCGATGGTGTCTATGTCGGCGGATGGATGGATGAAAAGGCAAAACAGCTTCGCTATATGAAGCATGACGGTCCGGAACACGTCCTGGCTTTTGCCCCTACGCGCTCGGGCAAAGGCGTTGGCTTAGTGATCCCGACACTTCTCTCCTGGGCTCACAGTTCCGTTGTGTATGACATCAAGGGTGAGAATTGGGCCAAAACAGCCGGCTTCCGGGCTGCAGCTGGTCAGGTATGCTTCAAGTTCTCGCCGGTTGAATTAGAGGGAGCACGATTTAACCCGCTCGCGGAAATCCGTATCGATACTCCGCGCGAGGTGTCCGACGCTCAGAATCTTGCCGAAATGCTTCTCCGGACAGGAAATGAAAGCCCTGGAGACGAGCACTGGATCACAACAGGCGTCAGCTTGATTACCGGACTCATCCTCCATGTGTGCTATATCGTACGCAAGCAAAATCGCTTTGCGACCATGGCCGATCTCTCGGCCGCCCTCACCCCAGTCCGAGACAATACTCAGACTCCCGATCAAACTCTCGACGCCGACGAAGGAAATCCCGTGCGCGAGCACTTCGAGCACATCAAGATTGCCGCGCATGATTCTTCCGAAACGAAGTGGCAAACACCCGATGGGAAAGCCACTCCAACGCATCCGGTCGTAGCCGAAAAAATTCAGGAGATGCTGAATCGGGAGGACCGCGAATTCTCCAGCGTTCTCTCCACCGCCAAGCGGGCGCTCATGTTGTATAGCGATCCGCTTGTTGCGCGCAACGTCGGCGCCAGCGATTTCGCCATCTCAGACCTTGTGAATTTCGATAAGCCCGTATCGCTCTATATCGTAGTGCCGCCGAGCGACAAGGTGAGGCTAAAGCCGTTGATCCGCCTCATGTTTACCCTGATCGTCAACAGGCTGACTGAAAAGATGGACTTTGAAGGTACAGAGCAAGCGAAGAACAAACATCGCTTGCTTCTGTTGATCGACGAATTCCCTACCCTGGGAAATATGGCCGTCTTTGCTGATGCTCTCTCCTATATGGCGGGATATGGCATCAAGGCCTATCTGATTACCCAGGATCTGAACCAGATTATTGAGCACTACTCGCGGAATGAGAGCATCGTTTCCAATTGTCATATCCGTGTCGCATACACCCCCAACAAAATCGAAACCGGCGAGTTGCTCTCGAAAATGACAGGAACCATGACCGTCCAGCGAGCCGCTATGAGCTTTTCCGGTAGCCGGTCCAGCAACATCATGACCAACATCACCCAGAATGTCGAACATATTCAGCGACCGTTGATGACTACGGATGAAATTATGCGGTTGCAAGCAGCCAGAAAAGAAGGTATTGGAGTCGACCAGAAGATCGTCGAGCCGGGGAAAATGCTTATCTTCGTTGCAGGTTCCTACCCGGTTCTCGGAACCCAAATTTTGTACTTTCTCGACAAGGAGCTCCGTCGCCGTGCTTCGTTTACACCGCCATCGCAACTTTACGCCATCTGTCACCAGGGCGGCATTGCTACTCGGGGCATATTGATGCTTCAAGCACCCGACAGTACTCTCCCGGTATACGTTGCTCCGCCCAGCCCGGCTGCAGCTACCAATAAAGCCGAAAACAATCTACAGGACACTCAACGGATCGGCGATGCCCCCGGTACCGTCGGCTGGGAAGAAGACGACGCCAACGAAGAAGATGAGCGCCTATTGGCTCAGCAGGATGGGAGTAGCAAATCCAGTGGTGATGGTCATTATGGCAACGACTTTATTAACGACGGCATGTATGGCTCCGATGGTGGAGACGAAGAGGCTGTTGAAACCGAGCTTGAACCGGACGACTCCAACAAGGACGAGAACTCAGGGGTGGGACATCAACACATCACGAAATTAGGGCCGTTTACCAATGGACACTAAATCAAAATCTCCTTTATGCCTCATAGCGGGGCTTGGATTAACCTTAGTGGGCGGCGTCTGCCTCGCCGCTTATTGCGGGCTTCGTTGGAACGCAACTGACTCCGTTCCTATCGGCCTCTACCGTCTCACCGACGCTGCACACGGCTCCTACATCTCGTTCTGTCTGACGGGGCCATACGGAGTTCTTGCTAACGACAGGGGCTATCGTGAACGCAGCATTGCGTGTCCAGATGGATTTGCACCTCTCGTAAAGCCAATCGTTGCTCGGACCGGTGACGTAGTTACAGTCAGCCATTGGGGCATCTCCGTCAACGGGACTCTACTCAAAAGCAGTATTGCAGCGAAACAAGATGGCCGTGGACGCTCTCTGTCAGCCATGTCCGATGGAACATACCAGGTTGCCCCCGGCACTATCTGGGTCATTTCGACCTACAACCCCATGAGCTATGACAGCCGGTATTTTGGCCCCATCTCCCTTCCAAGGATCATTTCTTATGCTCGACCTGCATGGACATTTTAATATCGCGATCCCGGTGTTCGTTGCGGCTGGCTTCACCATTGGGGATGTTGCCTGGTCCGGCCACATCGATACACTGGCACTCCTTGTGGCGCTACCGCTCCTATTGCGGCGAGCAACACATCGCAATCACTTTATTGCTGCAATCGCGTCTTACTACGCTGGAGCCACTTGGACTCTTGTGCCTGGAGCCAGCATCTTTTTCGGCAATAATTTCCATCCCCTCGATACCCTTATTCTCTGGTTCGCCGTCATCGGTATCCTCACACTACCGTGGCTCATCCTCCGCCCGGTGGGCCCCATACGGCTTTCCTGGGGTCTCCCCATCGCGATAACAGTCTCTGCGTTTCTTCCCACTGGCATCGCCAATCCGATTACCGCCGCAGGCGTCCTCTTCCCCGGCACAGCATGGTTCGGCATTATTTTCACGCTGATCCTGTTCGCTGCACTGATTGAACGTCCCTTGCAAACATTGGCATTCGCGTTCTGCATCTCCCTGGTTTGCTACATCGCTGCTCCCGGAGTTCCTGCCGCTCCTGAAGCATGGCGTGGTATTAATACCAGATTTGGCGGGTCCGGATTCGATGACCCCTCCCCCTTCACCGCTTTTGCTGACGCCCAGACCATCCAACGCGAAGCTGTCAATTCTGACGCACGGGTCATCGTCTTTCCTGAATCGGTAGTCAAACATTGGAATGACGCCACTGACATCCTCTGGCAGAACACATTCGATACCTTAAGAAAACGGAAACAGATACTTGTCGTTGGGGCCGAACAGACCCTGCCTGATCAGCATCACTATAGCAATGTCCTCATCGTTCGCGGAGCGCAAGTTGCCACCTACGTACAACGAGTGCCTATCCCATATGCCATGTGGATGCCCGTCAGCGGTAGGGGTGTTCTTTTGAACTACGCCGGTCCGGCAACTATAACTATCGGCACGGACCGGGTTGCACCACTCATCTGCTACGAACAGCTCCTGGTTTTCCCCGTACTTGCTTCGATGTTTGAGCATCCGGCAATCCTCGTCGGGACAGCCAACGACTATTGGGCACGGGGCACACCTATCCCACGGATTCAAACCGCGGCACTGAGCGCATGGTCGCGCCTGTTCCGCGTTCCCGTAATTACAGCGGTGAACCAATGAAACGTACCTTCGCCACAATCCTCGTAGCTCTCACAAGTCCTCTGTATGCTGGATCACCGAGTACCGGCAGCCCGCAACTCACTCCGGCCAAGTTTCAAGCCGTTGTTGCCCGCTGCGCTCCAGGCGCGGCCTTTGATACGATGCTTGCCGTCGCGACAACGGAATCAGCCTTATACATCAATGCCATCAGCCTCAACCGGCCTATTCAAGTGGCACATCGCTTTGGCTATAGCCATAGCAGAATTGAACTCTCCCGTCAGCCGAAGGACAAGGACGAAGCACTACGCTGGCTGCATTGGTTCGCCGCACACGGCTACACGGTCTCTGTTGGATTGATGCAGATCAACATCGAAAACGGGCCTCGCTTTGGTGTTCGCCCCGAACAACTCCTCGAACCGTGTACCAACATCACTATCGGCGCAACCTTACTTGCACAAATCTACGGTGGAGCTCTCGCACATAGCAACACACCGGACCAAGCCATTCTCGATGCGCTCTCCGTCTACAACAGCGGTTCGTATGAGCGCGGATACACCAATGGTTACGTTGCTTCCGTATTGAGAAACCACGCAAGGAAATAAAGTTTCTGCCTGGTCGAAGGCGTTTACATCGACATGTATCAATCCATCCATGGGATGGAACCACCAATTCAATCTCAATGAAAGGTCAAAGACACACTCACTCATCATGGCAAAAGGCACAATCAACAAGGTCACCATTCTCGGAAATCTCGGCGATGAGCCGGAGATCCGCTACACCGCAAACAAGGGCACTCCCGTCGCTACACTGTCCATTGCAACCACTGAACGCTTTAAGAACTCCGAAACCGGTGAGTACAACGAACGCACAGAATGGCATCACGTTATTATGTGGGCCGGTCTCGCTGACCTCGCAAAGCAGTATCTCCATAAAGGAAGCAAAATCTATATCGAGGGGAGGTTACAAAGCCGTCTTTGGAAGGATAAGGAGACGGGCCAAAACCGCTGTGCGCTTGACATTATTGTCACTGACCTGGAGATGCTCGGTGGTCCGAGAACTACCGAGGAGAGTGAGACATACGGCGGTGCACATAGTGGACCGCTTGACGAGGAATCTGCCATTTAGCCCAACTCACCACCTTTCACGGGGGCAGCTTTAGGCTGCCCCTTTTCTCTTGAGCTGCAGCAGGACTGGGATCCGCCGCCAGGTCCTTTGGCCTGATTTGTTGCTATTCGGTGGTTAGGCATCAGCATCCTGCTTGGTGTACATCTTCTACAGAAACACCGCGGTCTTCTTGTGGTCAGGGTAGAATTCAGCGAAGTACTTTCCATCCAGCCGTGGAGACCAGATCCTGGAGCAAAGTTGCGATAATTTCCAGTTTCCAAAATGGAAATTGCAGGATTACAATGGCACTATGCAAGGTCAGGACATTGCGCTTCTCCTCAAACTCGCTATCCAGGACGAGCCGAATCTTCCGTCAAAGGAACTGGCGGCAAGCCTCTTTATCTCTCCTTCGGAGGTCTCCAAAGCGCTGAAACGCTGCGTGGATTCGGGGCTACTCTACCTATCCAGCACCGAAAAGCGGGTGAACCGGTCTGCACTTCTCGAATTCCTAGGGCATGGATTAAAGTATGTTTTTCCTCCCGCCAGAGGGTCTCTGGTGCGCGGAGTGCCCACGGCCGCTGCTGCGGAGCCCTTGAAGTCGCGCCTTCTCGAAGATGGGGAGCCGCCCACGGTCTGGCCGTATGCGGAGGGAAAGGTCCGGGGAATCTCGATCACGCCTCTCTATAAAGGAGCACCCAAAGCCGCTCTACTCGATTCCAGGTTTTACGGCGTGCTCGCGCTTTCGGACGCCATCCGCAGCGGCAGAACACGGGAACGCAACTTGGCAATCGAACTTCTTAAAAAGGAGATTAATGCCTGATCCAAACCTGCCTCTGCTCGAAGACGCAGTGCGTAAACTCACTCCTTTTCTCGATGAGATCGTATTTGTCGGCGGCGTCACGTTGGGCCTTTTGATTACCGACAAAGCCGCCGCTCCTATACGCGGTACAATCGATGTCGATGTGATCGCCGAGATCATCACCTATGCCGATTACATCGCCTTCTCGGAGCGGTTGCGGCAGGCCCACTTCACCGAAGATCAGGGGGAAGAACCTCTCACTTGCCGATGGCACAACGGCACATTGACGCTGGACGTACTGGCCTTGAACAAAGAGGTGCTGGGGTTCACGAATATCTGGTACGAGCCGGCGCTGCGCCATGCGTCCACATTGACTCTGCCGGGTAGAACATCTATCCGCGTCATCACTGCGCCCTTTTTCCTGGCAACCAAGATGGAAGCCTTTAGTGGACGCGGCAAGATGGATTTTCAGGCCAGTCACGATCTGGAAGACTTTGTTGCAGTCATTGAAGGGCGAGAGACCGTGGTTCATGAAATTGCGAAATCGTCGCAGGACGTTCGAGATTATCTGGCTCAAGCAGCAAAGACTCTTCTGGCGGAGCCTCGGTTCCTTGATGTGCTACCTGGATTCGTTCTTGATGACGGACGAGTTCCGCTCATCCAAGAACGGCTTGCATCCATTGCCACTGGCGCTCACTGAATTGTAGGCAATGTTGCAGCCTTTACAGGCCCAACCCAAGGCCCGCACTCGGCGCAATTTTCACTGCCGTAGCTTGTTCTAAACTGGCATTTACGACCAGATTTTGAGCTTTGGCGAAGTCAAGCGCCGACGCCTTGCTCACGTCGCGGTTCTCCGTGCCTTACTTCACCGCTGCCAAGCCGCTGTGGGCCCGACTCCCCCTCGAAATCCCATAGATTCCACTGCATCCGTCGTACTCACAGTTTTGTATATGTTTTATGATATATTTCTATATAGACATATCATATGACATATATTCAAGATCAAATTCGGAAGGCACGTGAGACGCGAGGGATAAGCCAGACAGAGCTGGGGAAAGCTCTCGGACAGCCGCAGAGTTCCATCTCTCGAATTGAGCGAGGTGGCGATCTCCGCGTGTCCACGCTGCTGGAAATGGCGCGCATCTTGGATCTTGAACCCCTGCTCGTTCCCAAACATCTTGTGCCGGCGGTTCAAGCCCTCATTGAACACGCCGCCGATCAAGGCCGTACGGAGTTGCCTGACGAAAGCAGTTCATCCCTGGTAGGCGGAGTGCCGGAAGATGCCGACGAAGAGAGCAATTAGCGCCAGCCGACCTTCCGTTCTGGAGGTCCATCTTGCCGATACAGTCGTGGGCACGATCACAAATCTGCCCAACGACCAGAATCTCTTTGTCTTCGACGATGCTTATATTGCTGACCAGGACCGGCCGGTTCTGAGTCTGAGTTTCTATGACGCATATCGGGAGCTACGAACCAACATTCGGCCTGTAACAAGGCGGCTTCCTTCATTTTTTTCCAATCTCCTCCCAGAAGGACAACTGCGGCAATACATCGCTGAACACGGCGAGGTGAATGAACAGAGGGAGTTTTTCCTGCTCTGGCTCCTCGGCAACGATCTGCCGGGTGCCGTGACCGTCCATGACACAGAAGGACGGACGATTCCCCCCGCACAGAATGCTCCCACCAAAGTTCGCACCAAGGTAGGCAAAGATGTTTTGCGGTTTTCCCTCGCCGGGGTGCAGTTGAAGCTCTCCGCCATCGGTAATCCGAACCGTCAGCTTTCCATTCCAGCGTCAAGCATGGGCGGACACTGGATTGTGAAACTGCCGTCCCTTGCATATCCGCATCTGCCCGAGAATGAATACTCGATGATGCATTTTGCGCGTGAGATCGGCATCGATGTGCCGGAGATGGGTCTTATTCCCCTCAAAGAAATCGAAAACATTCCAGACCCGTGGAAACAATTCAAGGGAAATGCCTACTATATCAAGCGATTCGATAGAGCTGCGAAAGGCAAGCGAGTTCACATCGAAGATTTCAACCAGATCTATGGACAGTTTCCAGAGGCAAAATACCGTAACTACAGCTATACCAACATTGCGGCCGATATATGGCGCCTCATGGATCAGCAACAGTTCACAGAGTTTGTCCGCAGGCTTATCTTCAATGCAGCGATCGGGAACAACGACATGCATCTGAAAAATTGGTCACTTATCTATCCCGATGGGAAAATGCCTCAGCTTTCCCCAGCATACGATTTTGTATCGACCATTCGTTACATCGCTGACCATCGGTTGGCGCTATCCATTGCGAAAGAAAAAGTCCCGAGTCGGTTGAATTCAGACCTGCTGAGACGCTTTGCGCAAAAGGCGCAGGTTCCAACTGAGCTTGTGCTGCAAACGGCTCGCGAGACCGCGGAAAATGTGATGGTCTCGTGGCCGAAGCTTCAGAAAGAGCTTCCTCTAGATCGAGAAACACGCCTACAGTTGACCGCACATATGAAATCCATTCCGCTGTTGAATGAATAGTTGCGGTTTTTTCATTCCCAGAGCTGATCTCTGAGAAATTTCGCCATAGCCATTCGAGATAATGCAATCGACCGGCTTACAGGCCGCTGATACACAGGCACAGCGTTTCTAAGATGAGAGCGTGACCTGGGTAGGATACATCAGCACTTCCACTCTCCTGCCGTATCGCCCCGTATCAACCGGCAAGCGGACCTTGATTTGCGGTTTCTCCCCATGCGCCGGTATTCTTCTCGCTTTGCGAACGGAACGGACGCAGCCCGCGTGCCAGCAGAAAACGCTGGCACTTCTGCTGCCCTTGGCCCGTTTCTGAAGCCTCCGAGCGCAACTGGAGTCCTCTCTCCGGCGACATCCGCCCCCTCAACCCTCGGTGCAGGGGGATCGGGAGTCGCCCTGAAGATCGAGAGGATAGAATCATGACCGCAAATAGAAAGCTCCGCATCCTAATCGCCTTGCTGCCATTGATCCGCCTGCTGCTGGTTCCAGCACTGTTGATCCTGGTCATCCTCGGTTCTCGATGAGTCCTCCGCTCCTTGAGTACCGTGCTTCGCCGTTTTCACCTCAGTCGTTACAACTTCGCGCCACTTCTCAATTCACAGCGTCTGACTAAGCCGCTACTGCGTCTCTGCCGTTACGTCACACAGGCCCGAGCGTGGCGTATAGGAGCAGTTTCCTTGGTGCCCTCTCGTTCATAGTGTGGGCAATTTAGCACCTCGTCCTTCCCTCGTACGCTTTCTGCATATTTGATATTATAGCCGTAATAGCTGTATGCGACGCCTCCGCTGTCTATGGCACGTTAATACCGGAGACGTCACATGTCAGTTCTCAGAGCCGTTTTCTCTCTTGGCTTATTCCTTTATCTTTCAGCCCAGACTCTTGCTCAAAATACCGTCTCCGTCGCAACAGACTTCTCGAAGCCGGGTCAGACGGCATCCGATACCTGTAAAGCCGAGGTTCAGGCGTTCATGCGCATGGCCACGGTCTACCCGCATCCAGCTACGGGCTGGCATTTCGTGATCGTATGCGACGAGTCCACATGGAAAATATTTCTTCAGAAAGCCGGGCTTAATAATGAGCCGGGAGAACACTACGGCGAAACAGATATAGACAAGAATATAACGGTGATCCGGGGTTGGCGGCTTATACACCCTGACACTCTTGTTTCACCGGAGCACATCGTCGCCCATGAGCTCGCGCACATCATTCTTCATAGTCGTGACGAAGTTGAGGTCGATAAGCAAGCCCAGGCGTGGATGGAACAAGAGAAGCTCTCTCCCGGCAGTTTAGTTCGTCCAACCTTAGCCGCCACAATCACGCCTCCGCAGAATTCCGCAAAATAAGATGTCATTATTCCCCCTAATTCCACTTCGGTCTCTGGCAGTCCGGAGCGCCGCTCCCTCCCGTCTTGTCAGGCATTCTGGATATTGATATTTCTACATTAGCGCCTGTGACCGAAGACGTGCGGGGAATGGCGCGGGCCACTGCGATCATAAAGCAGGTGGTGATTTATCAATAATGAACGGAGTCGAACTATGGTCTACTGGCAATAAGCGCCTAATACAGAAGGGCACAGCAAGTATGACGCATTATGTCTTAGCTACCATCCGAGGCGGCAAACCGGTTCCCGCACGTCTTTCCGACGATCCGGCCTGGTCCAACGATAGTAAACCAGTGCTTCTGATCGGAGCCGGCTTCGATGAGCGTGTGCAACCATCTCAGATCTTGTGGATCGATGGTTCAGCGGATGCGAGAAAGTTTGCGGCGAAGGGTGGATACAAAGCTCTCTCGGAGAGCGATTCGGAGTGTGGGGTTTGGCAGACCGTGATTCTGAAAGACCGTGCCGCCGCCGGCGGACGAGCAACCAAAGGGGTCGTCTCAGCCAAGAAATTAAAAGCAATACGCAAGAATGCACGGATGGGGGGCAGACCATCGACCAAGAACACCAGCGAGACATAACTTGCAGCGAGAGTGAACACGGACAAACCCTGCTTTGAGTCTTGCTACAACAGCCATGCTTTTGACCTGCCCCTGATACACCACCGCCGTCTTCTAAGTATCTGTATTACTAACGACTTTTGGGCGTAATGCAAAAACTGCTGAAGCGCAGCAAAATTCCCGACTCTATATTCCAGTAGGTGCTCCCGTGGGGACCAAAGGGCAAGTATTGATTCTCCACATAGATTGGCCGTATGCCCCAATGCCCGCTCAATGCCACATCCAGCCCCCCACCAAATAGCGTAGTGAAGCCGCTGATTGGCCTGTCCGACAAATATATATTGTCGCTGGAGCTAAGCCGGCTGTAACCGACCATGCCCTGCACAAACGGCTCATAACGTCTCCAGTAGGTGACATAACCAGCACCAGCGCCTACCGTCGTCATTGTCTCGTTGAGCGGAGATCCAAGACCATAACGCGCTGTGCCAAGAATCACCAGATGGTCCCGCTCACGGTAAGCAATCTGTGCATTGATGCCGTTTGTTGCCACCCGCATCACACCGGAGCCCGTCACTAGACCATAGTCATATTCCGACCGCTCGTATCCAACATAAAACTGGTTTTGAAGCCCCTCCTGGTAAAGAGGCGCAACCGCTCCCCCTCCATGAACAGACTGAGCCGCGCTAAACGAAGCGCTTGCCATCGTCAGCAGTATCAACCCAACTTTCAGCATATAAACTCGCATTGATTCCTCCGCCCGTTACTTTGTTCCGTCTGACACAGCCTCGGATGGAGCCGAAGTATGGCTATCCTTTTCGACGCGAAAGAGATATGGGGAGAAGGGCGCAATCTGGAACGGCATTTTTTCACGCGGGCTCAAGATTTCCACCGTCTTCGCCTTACTCATTTCAATATGGTTATTCCACGGATCAATCAGGACTCGCGCACCGAGAGGAAGCGCCGCGACCTGTTTCAGGTCTAGTTTGTTCAGCTTTGGTGCTTCGGCCACAATGGATGCAAGCCGCATGGCTTTGTCGTCAACCATTGAGTTTCCCATCCGGCCTCGAATTAGATTGGGAAGCACACTGTGCATTTCGGCGAGTTGCTTCATGAATAAGCCCGTGCCGTCCAGTTTGCCTGCATAGGGCGACTTTGCAATCAATTCGATACTTCTCTTGTCTGCGGCCGCCTCTTCATCCGGAGTACGCAGCATGGCTAAATGCTCTAGCGTCTGGTTGTCCGGAAACAATAGCCGGTCTGCAAAGCCAAACCTAGTATCGACGCCATGCCCAAGCAAAATATGGCTCAATTCGTGCGCTAGGACCGCCGCCAGACTCGCTTCATCCGGCAGTACATCAATCAGTCCACGGCTCAATACGATGGTGTGGCCAACCGTGAAACTCTCGATGGGAGCGGTCAGGAGGACACGGCACCGCACCTCGATATCTAAATCATTCGTAACCAGAATGTTGTTTACAACCGTTTCAAGAATCTTGTCTATATCTGAAGGCGGCGCCAGAATACCAACCTGTTCCAGCCGATCCAACTCATTATCTTCAGCCTGCCGCTCCCAATTCCGCTCGCTTGCCACCGGCGATAGTCCGGCACGACCCGTCTGGTCATTCACCAAATCCTTTGAATCAACGACTACCTCCGTAAACTCATTTTGGGTGCGCCCGCTTGCCGAGTAGCCCCATAAACGCGTCTGCGAACGAAAGCCTGCTGTATGGCCATTCACTTTGATGGCTGGCTCTTCGCCGTAGATATATGCTGGCAGCCAGCGGCCCGGCGCAACATTTACCCGCCAGGAATCAAAGTGCACGTAGGAAACATGATCTCTTGGCCGAATGTAGGTTCCATTGAACCGAACGATGTTGTAACCCTGATCTTCCACCCAGATTCGTCCCAGAAATCGCCCATATCCCGCATGGGGCTTGGGCATAACATCAAACACCAGCGTCCTCACTTCTCCAAGAAACTCTCGCCGCTGGAATACGAAGTTGTAATGTTGATGATCAAATCCCTTGGCATCGATGACCGCCATCTGCGCAAATCCCAGCGAAACCCAACCGATATGGCGTTTCAACGCAAACTCGTCCAACTGAAGCAATGTTTTATGCGTCAGGCTCTCGCTCTCGTTGCCAAGAAAGTCTGAGTCCTGTATATGGCCCTTAAAGGATGCTCGGCCCAGGAAGTATCGATCGCCATTTGGTACTTGGCCCATATCCTTGTCCAGGCTGAAGGTCTGGATATACGTTTCAACCATCGGCGCATAGTTCTGCAGTGCCTTCAGGTTTTCAGCTTCGCGCGCAGTGATTCGGTCTACCGCTTGATTCACTGCACGCATCTGACTCAAGCTCTGCGACGCAAACGCCGGCAGCTCCAAAATCAACAAGGCTGCAATGATCCACTGTGATTTCTTCATCATGAGATCTACTCCTATTGGCTTAAACAGCTGGTTTATGGCAATGCAAAAACAATGTGCAGGACGGCAGAGCAATCGACTCTCTTCCCGTAGCGTTGCGCTGGGACAAAGCGAATCCGGCGCGCAGCCTCAACTGCCGCTTCGTCCAGCCCATGGCCAAGACCTTTGACCACTGCGACGACGCGAACAACGCCGTCCGAGCCGAACACGACGCTCACAAGAACTTCCCCTTCCACCTTCAGTTGTCTTGCTTCATTCGTGTAAACGGGAAGAGGTTTGTTCTGGATTGAAACTGGGATTATTTCTGACTCCTCTGCAGACAGAGAACGCTTTACCTGCACCGGAACTATCGCAGCAGCACTAAACTCCGTCTGCTCCACCCGATTTCTGCCGCGAGTCGAATCCGCAGCCCTGCCATTTTCGAATCCCTTGACGGCCACTACACCGCGTGGACTATGACCACTCCCAACCTCTGTTTGGGCATCAAAGGCTCCAACCGGAACCAGACCACGACCAGCGCCATCTTTTACCGGAACCACCTTGTAGGAATCTCCAAACGCAGCCAGGCGCACAGTGCTGGCCGCGCTTTTCAAATTCACTCCGGACACATTGCCGAAGACATCTGTTTCAACGCGCCGTGCCGGGTCTTCACGCCTCACAATCGGCTGAACCACTGCAGGTACAGGGGAAATAGGCCGCGGCTCCCTCATAGTAGGCAGCACTGGCAATACCGGAGCTTTTACTTCGGGAATCGGACTCGGGACAGCCGCGACTTCTTTTACCCTTGGCGGCGCAGAAACGGACGGAGGACGAGGTCCTGAATGAGGCCTTTGCGTGATCTCCGTTATCGATGGCAACATGGTTAGATTAAGCCGGCTGTAATATGCCGTCTCGATCATCCTGGGAGCGCGAACACCGCATAACAGAATCAGCACAGCAGTTACGATCTGTACGAGGAGACTGCCGATAAACGCTCCTGTTCGACTCTCTTGCTTCATTCCACAAGAGAATCTAGGAAATGAAACAGAATCAGAGATAGGACTAATTGGTTCAGACAGCATCGAGAAAAGCTCCTATTCCGCGTCAGCTTCTTTCTGTGGCCACTAGAGCGGCACATCGCTTGCATCTTTCGCGGAGATGAATTCTGCCCAATAGAGGCCGGGCTTTGACCTGCTATTTCACCCCTTCCGAAGCGGAGCGTATAGCTTTTATTGAACGGTTACATTGATACGTTGAGAATGCGAGAGCACTCCCGACGTGCCCGTAAGCATGACCTGATACGTTCCCTTTGGTGTTCCATCGGCCTGCTCATAGCGCATACCTACTCCGCAACCGGTAGTACTTAGCAGAAGACTGAGTAGGCCGATACATCCTAAACAGGAGAACGTCAACCACGGCAAGCGCGCCGATCTACGACGACACAGAAACATCCCAAAGATCAGCATCCCCCCTGCAACCGTAGTCAAAGTTGTTGCCACGGTGCTCACAACCACAGGGGTTTGCACGGCTGTTGCACCTGCCTGAAGGCTGGACGATCCGAAGTTGCATGCCATCTTCGGAGGCAGATTGCCACAGCTCAGGCGAACAACTCCCGCGAAGCCGTTAATCCCCTGCACGGTTACGCCAGATGTCCACGAATCGCCCTGTTTGATAACGGCTGCAGCTCCGGCAATGCTCAACGTAAAATCCGGAGGGCCATCAACAGCCTGCAAAAGTGTCGAAGAATTCGAGCCCAGATAATTCGCATCTCCGCTGTAGCTTGCAGTGACCGAATAATTTCCTGAAGGCAAACCCGCATTCCAAACTGCACTTCCGTAAGAATCAACGAGCGCCGACGCACCCACCGTCTGATTCACCCCATTTACAGCACTGAAAACCACAGTTCCCGTCGGAATGCTGGCCTTCCCTGTCACGTGCGCAGTAAACACAGGCGTATTGGCGAGTATCGCGGGGTTCGCCGAAGACGACAATAGGACACTTGTCTCCGCCATTTTTACAACCTGCTGATAGCTGGTTCGGTTTTGCCCGTGCGAATACACAGCCACGCTCATTACAACCATCACAAACAATGCGCGAAGGTTTCTCTTGCGCTCCATCTCATCGCCCTCAATTCACTCGGTCCAACCGCGCTGGATTAGAGCCGCTGCCAGATAAACACTGGCAGCGGCTCCCTCCGGTTAGTTGTAGTTGTTGTCGCCCGAATACGTGACCACAATTCTGTGCGTGCCAGCGGTAAACAGCGGCACCGTGATTGTGGCGTGGCCCGAACCATCAAGCGTAACCGGCGATCCGGTTAGAGCAACACCACCATCGGTCACGGCTACCGTGCCAGTCGGCGTCACACCAATGGTCGAGGCTACGGTGATGGACAATGTGACCGTATCGCCATAGACCGACGGATTCAGCGAGCTAGTTACCGTTGTGGTTTCCGCTCCTGTCACCTTCGTGATCATGTGATTGATCACAGGCGACGTGAATACGGAGAAGTCGTCGTCGCCACTATAAACAGCCGTCAGAGGATGAGTTCCAACATTTAACGCAGTCACTCCCGTCAGCGTCACAGATGCCGATCCGCTGGCATCGATGGTCGCCGTACCAAGCAATGTGGAGCCATCAAAGAATTGCACTGCACCTGTTGGTATCCAGTCAGGATCTTTATCCTGATCCGTAAGCACCGCAGTCAGAGTCACAGCTTGCCCATAAATGCTGGTACTGGCTGGACTGTCGGTAAACGTCATCAGCGGCATACTCTTGCCCACGTTGAACGTGATGGCATTTGAAACCGAAGCAATGTAATTCGCATCGCCTCCATAATTCACCGTAATCGTATGAGAACCGGGCGCGAACTGCTTCCAGGAGAATGCCAGCGTCCCAGCCTGGGCACCGATCGGCCTCGCCGTTCCAATAGTCGAAACATACGGCCCCGGCTGTCCGCCGGCTTCAAACTGTGCGCCCCACACCACCACTGGCTGTGGAGAAGACGCAGAAAGGGATACAGAAAATCCCGTTCCCGCGTTGGCTGGAAACTGATAGGTTACAGAGCAGCGCTGAAACCCGGCCGTCAGAGCACATACATTAGAGCTGGACGCGGCAACACCTGGATCGTCCTTGACCGTAAGCGTTAAGTTAGTCGCAACCGCCGACTGAGCCCAAATGCTAAATGTCACCTGTTGATTGGCATAGCTGCCGCTTCCAGGAACCCCATAGAGGATCGTAGAAGTACCATTCGGGAACACGATGGAAGACGCAGTGTTAATGCTCCCATCGGGGCCGTTCGCAGCCCCCGCAGAGACCGTTGGCGAAGTGCCTGTTACCGTCCAGCCGTTTGCTGTATTAACCTGCGAATATGGAATCAAGTTCGACGCAGGGGCCAGAGTGATTGTCTGAGGCGTGCCGAAAGCACTCCCACCATCGAGGAATTGCACGGTCTCAGTGGTAGGCGCAGGTGCTCCCGCCGTATGGAGAATATAGTTGAACGTTACCGTGCCATCCACTTGCACATTGTTCGTAGGAGTCCCGGCAAGACTGCCGATCGTATTGCGTTGACCCACTGTTTGCTTGATGGTTGCTGAGGACTGTGCAAATATGGGCAAACCATAAGTACTGAAGCCCAAGAGAAATGCGAGTGCGCCTATCTTTCGTACCAAATTCATGAATTTAACCCTTTCTAGTTCCGAGTGCGTAGGTCATCCTACGTCAGCGGTTAGTAGTAGTTGCTGTCGCCGTTGTAGGTTGATTTCAAAGTGTGAGTCCCAGCAGACAGCGTGGAACTGGTGTAAGTAGCCACACCAGAGCTGTTCAAAGTGAGCGTCGCTAGTACCGTTGCGCCCTCGGTCAGTGTTGCCGTTCCGGTCGGTGGAACGCCAGTCCCGGAAAAATCAAAGGTAAAGGTCACGTTATCCCCATACGTCGATGGGTTCTGCGATGAGGTAATGCTGATCGCCGTTCCCGACTGGGTAATCGTTAACGTTCCAAGGCTTTGCATCAGCGTGTAGTTGCCTAGCCTACCGGTGGGGTCTGAGAGTGTCGCAGCAATCGCGTTCGCTCCCGCTGAATAGATTCCGGCCGGCGTAAAGGCTGTCGCGCCAGAGGAATAAGCCACCGTAATCGGATCGCCAACGAACAGACCCGTGACGGTGCCAGTGAACATCGGGTTCGCAGTCCCGTATGTTTTTGAGTCAGGATTTGGCGTCACCGTCAGAGCAGCTTTGTTCATCGTGAGAGTGACCGTGCCTGTCGCCGTGTTGTAGTCCGTCGTATCTGTTGGGATGAAGGTCACCGAAAGAATCTGCGTCCCCGCAGTCAGCACCGTTCCGGTCGCCGGCGAATACACAAAGGTTCCTGGCACGCTCGATGTTGCATTGAGTTGTGAGGCGCTGAGGGCTGTACCGTAGAAAATTGCTGCTGGAGTTGACCAGGTAATCGTCGGCGCTGCTTTGCTTACCGTCTCCGATACCGTTCCAGCTGCCCCATTATTACTTCCATCGCCGCTATAGACTGCGGAGATCGTATAGGTTCCTATAGGCCAAGACTCATTCGTACCGTTGTATATCGCTACGCCATTGTTCACAGTTGCGGTGCCGAAGGTAGCACCGTTGATCTCGAAGGTTACAGTCCCAGTTGGATTAGCGCCGCCGTTGATGGCTGCCGTGAAAGTTGCAAGCGAACCATAGTTCATATTCGCCGGATTCGCTGAAAGCAGGACTGAGGGATTTGCCTTCGTGACGGTTACGGTCGTGGATTGCACTACCGAATTGCTATCTGGGTCACTGGTTTGTGCCCATTGCACCGTAACGGTATGTGTTCCCGGGGACAACGCAGCCGAATACGTCAGGTTTTCCGTTACAGCGTCACAGTACATCGGTTCATCATTGTCGTCGGTGGCGCACTCGTAGCTGTCATACTCAAAATACATGTCGCCTTCCCCCACCGAAACACCATCGATGGTCCACGCAGGCGCTCCCGACGGAATTTCCCACCCGATGCCTGGATAGCACTCCGAAGCGAAGTTCGTACCGCAGGTAAACCATCCTGCATACTCCCCCGGTATAGTGCTTTCCGCAAACGCAGCAAAGGTAAATGCTGTTCCATAGGGGATGGCTGTGCCTGGAGAAACACCGATCCCGCCCAGTAATACTGGATACCCGGTATCGATAAGCAAAAAGCGAGGCTTATCCGTTTTTCTATATTCCGCAGTGATAGATTGCCCAGACCTCGAGGTGTGCCTTTTCCGCAAAGAAGCCGTACCGCTAAAACGCGGCACACTCTCATCACCTTCACTCGGGGCACTCACTACCATCCGAATCTTAGTGGCGCTTGCCGCGAAACCCTCCCCGCCTCTATAAACACCTGCCACCGTCTGCAGACCCCTTGGAAGATGGATATGGAAGGCAGCCTGTCCTCCAGTCAAATGTACTTTCTTACTGGCACCCTTCCCTGCTCCAACCAGCACCTCCCCAGAGGGAACCGCGTCCCCGTGTAGCGCTTTGACCGTCAAGGTGAACGAATAGCTACCGTCCTGATTGCGCTTTCGTGCCGGAACGATGGATATGACAGTAGCCGCCGTATTCGGCAACACGCCTACGCACGCTATCGACTTCCCTGCCGCATCCTCACACTGCCCAGACGCCAGCAAATCCAAAGCCATCACCGATGGATGAGAGCGAGTACGTTGCAGAGCAGCCGCGCCCAGAGATCTGATCTTCCACGATGGCGACAAACCCATTGTCTGCAGTTTTGTAAACACACGTGCAGAATCCACTCCGAAAACTTGCACAGCCCTATAACTGAGCGCTGCTAAGCCTTCTCTCAAGCCGCCGTCATAGTCGCCCGCCACCACTTCGCGTACATCGTCAGGCAGCACTCCAGCCGCCACCACGGAATGCTGGCTCGCTATCGACCAAATGACATCGCCGCGCCCTGTCCCCTCAGGCCCATAACTCACGACCGCTAAATCCTCCAGTCCGTCGCCGTCGAAGTCCCCTGCCGCCATGGACCCAATCGCCCTTCCCGGCTCAACGGATATTGCGCTAAAGATGAAGTGACCCTTGCCATCATTCACACCAACCGCGAGCACGCCCGGCTGGGAAGAACACGCAATCGCAAGATCTACCCCTTCCTTTCCACTGAACGCCCCCTCCACAATCCGGCACGAATTATCTAAGTGAAGGGCGGGAACACTCACCAGCACATTGTCTCCAAACTCTCCTCCATTCAAATTCTTCAAAAGATAGAGTCCCGTCTGGCCAGCTTCATTCGTCCCGATCACCGCCAGATCGTCACTACTACCGCCAAAGAACTTGCCCACCGTCACATCTACAGCCCCGCCTCGCAGGAGAACACTTGGACTGATTACCCCGCCATTCCCATCGCTACGCAGCAGAAGAAGGCCAACATCCGTCACAGCAAGTACATCCACAGATCGCGGCGAGACCAGAGCACCAGCTACAACGCGCCGCACTTCCCCTCCGCTCACACCATAGATAGATCCCACACTCCAGCTTTGTGCCGCCACCAAGTGGGGCACAAGTGCCAGCGCTAAAACAAATACCCAGATCCGCAACGCATGCATATATGCATCTCCTACAGACAGTCGGCGCGCTGGGTTTTCTGCGCCCACTATTTATATACTCTATTTACATCTATTATGTCTATACGCGAATATCGAAAATAACCACCATGCGTTTCGCGTACCCAAAGAGGAAGAGCTTTTGAGTCTTTCAGTTCTATGGCTCGAAGGCTAAACTAGCTGCCCTACGATTTCGCAATACCCAGCGCCTGCTCGACAGGCAACCTAATTCTGCAAACTTTAGCATGGGCGCATCTGATGGGTAACTAACCGTGCGGCTACCACAAATTCCGTCTCGACAACAGCTGTAGAAATGGACAACTGTCCCCATGACCATGACTAGTTACGTAGACAGTATCGATGTCTGTTATGTATACTTTTGTCAGCTTTAACACCTCGCCTCGCTGTCTTCGCAGTCTGTTTACACTTCTCCGATACGGAGGATCAAAAGGTGGGCGATGATGCAGTCAAACCTACGGCGGAACCCTGGGCGGCTCTTTGATGTAAAAGCGATTGCCTGTGGCCCCCGCCATACATCCATGCATCTTCCTGTATCGCAGGGGATGCACCACCAGTAACTACAGTTGGCAACATGGACTTATTCTTCATGTCATTCCGAAGGCTCAGCCCATGCTGAAGCTGAATCCATTAGGGGCTACATGTAAATGGGCATTGCAAAACGTACACGATCTCAGCTCTCTGCCTTAAATGAGCGTCTCGATCTTCTGACCGCCCAGATAAGCAAACATGAACCTTCCCCTCGCAAACTCCGCGCCCTTCTCGAGCAGAGAGAGGCACTTCTACGTGCAATCTATTCCGAACGGCGCCGGGTCCGCGCTCCCTTGTTATCCATTGCCAGCATTCTTGCCGGACTGCGTAAATCCCAAAATCTCTCAGCAAAACAATGTTTCTCCCTCCAGGTAGCCGAAGAGCTGCTTCTAGTTTCACCGACCGAGGATATCCTCTACGCTATGCGTCGGATCCATACTTAACCAATTCGTCGATCCTGCTGATCGTACCGGCTTGTGTCAGCATTCGTAGAGAAGGGAAAGGGCTACCCCGTGGCCCTTTCCCTTTTTGCGAGAGTGTAGACTTTTGATCTTTTCTCGAGAAGAGAGTCCACTCCTACGCTGCGAACGGCCTGGGCCCGTTATTCCACTATCTGCCCCAGTGAGACACCCGGTAGCGTTTCCTGCAACGCCCTTCCTGGAAAAAGTCACAAACCACGGGGAAGAAAAAATACGGTCGCAACTTGACATTCCTACGCTAGCGTAGGATAATAGAAAACAGAAAGGGAACGTTGCTTCCGTGGCAGCTAATGAATCAATTGCATTGACGCATAAGGCCTCCTCCGTGTTGCGGTGCAGCAATGCTAACGGGCTGCCTGCCGTAGCCCTGCAGTCCGGCTCCCAGATCAGTCCTCGATGCGGCCACTACTTCCCCACTGAAAATCCCATAAATCACACAAACAAAAACACTTATGCCACCCCCGCCGATGGGGTTTGCTCGGAAATAGACATCAATGATGTAAACTACTTCTATTCAAGCAGTTCCACACCCAGGGGAAAGTTCTCCCAAATTGGAACATTTTATTTGCATTGATCGCTGAAACATTTATATGATGTCTACCGTGTCTACGCGGTAGACGAAATTTCTCTCCCATCACTTCAGAGGACACCAACCGTGAGTGCTACGAAAAAAAAGCCCCTTGTGGGCAAATCGAAAGTCAAGACAACCAAAGCCAAGGCAACGTCCAATCGAGTTCTTTTACGGGCCACCTTGGATTCAGCCGGTTCCATGCGGCTTCTAAAAGCTTTGGGCCACAAACTGCAGTTGAAACGCAGCCCGACCATAGCTCAGCTACTGTCCACCATTAAAGGCAATAAGAAGCTGCTGGCTGAGTTTTCCGCGTTCTATCGCGACCGCTGGCCCAAGCTGGCGCCGCGCAAGATTGATACAGGACAACTTCTGAGTCTTCCGCAAGAAGCAGACGACACCCTGAAGAGCCTCTCGTGGGAGATCTTTGCTGAGGGCAACAAGAGCGAGACACTCCGCGCCCTCATTCATTTCTTTGCCGACCAGCATAAGCTGCCGCTCGTAGTCGATGAATAAGCAGCAACGCTGACCAAAAGCATTCAATATCTGTAAATGCTGGTTGGCAGACCGCTGTTCATTCGTGATCACAAGAATGTCATCCTGAATGACGCCGGTCGAGCTTATGTACAGCAAGCACGCCTTTTACTTCTTTATGTGGAAAGTAGCGGATGTGAACAAGTACAAACAGTTGATACTTCCCATCCCCTCCTAAGCATTGCGGACTTTCGCTCGCCTAGCGCCGGAGGCGCTTCGTCATCCGCCATACCCTGCTCCTCTTGTACCAGTTTTTATCATTTCAACTGGTACAAAATTCGCCGGGCATTCCAATCCAGGATGACGCTTGCCATGTAGAACTGTTCTCAGAAAATATTCAAACCCGGACATCTAGCCAATCATTGATGATTGGCTAGGCAGCGACTATAAGCACAACGTAGGGTACGGTAATTGGGATTGTGACAACATTCGACGACTTGCATCAGGAGCTCCTTGGCCCGGTGCAACCGGATCTCCGCCCAGAAGCGCTATTGACAAGAATCGCCTTCCGAACGGACAAATTTGTCTGATATCGATTTCATAGATGTCGAATGTAGAATAGGTGCGGTGAAGGACAAGCGCCAACACCGTAGCAATGCGTCCACCGCAATAAGGAGGCGGTCAACACGTCATGGATATTCTCTCCGTTGCCCGTAGAGCAGGTGTGTCTAGCGCTACTGTTTCGCGCGCTCTCAATGGTTCCAATAAGGTTCGGGAGAGTACAGCCGCACGGGTCCAGAAGGCGATCGAAGATCTCAATTACGTGCCTAACCACAGCGCACGCAGCCTGCGCTCCGGCCGCACCAATTTGTATGGGATTATTGTCTCCGATATTCGTAACCCTTTTTTCCCTGACCTCATCGAACACTTCGAATCGCTGGCCACCCAGCACGGGATCGACGTCACGTTTGCCAACACGGGCTACAGCGAACCCCGTCTGCTCGCAAGTGTGAGGCGTTTGCTGGAACGAGGAGTTGATGGACTTGCCGTCTTGACCTCTGAGGTCAGCACCACAGCACTTGCGAAAATTCGGGAGTCAGGCGTATCCGTCGTTTTCCTCAATCAGCCACTTGTAATTGGAAATTTCCAGAATATTGGAATTGACTACGACCGCTGCTTCCGCGAAGCTGTTGATCACCTTCGGATGCTGGGTCATAAGCAAATTGCGTTTGTAGCGGGACCACCATCGCTGAGTTCCGCAGTTCGTCGCCGTAAAGCGTTCTTAGCAGCCATGAAATCCTGCAAATTGCCGTTCCGAGATGATTGGCTCATCGAAGGCGATCACCGGATTACGGGAGGACAGTTCGCCGCAGAGCGTCTTTTCTCCCTGCACCCGCAGCCTACTGCTGTGGTCTGCTCCAACGATATGACCGCCATTGGTGTGCTACAGGCCGCTAACCGTCTGGGTCGCAAAGTGCCGGAAGAATTGTCTGTGATTGGCTTCGATGACCTATTTCTCGATGAGCTCATCCAACCGGCGCTGACGACCCTGAACCTTTCTCGTCAGGAGATCGCCACCAGAGCCTTCTTCGCATTGCATGCCGGAAGAGGAACGGGGGCTAATTCGCGTACTCCAGCAATAGTTCCCCAACTAGTCATTCGCGCATCCACAGGAGCAGCGCAGAAGAAATCCCGGAATTGAGGTAGGTTAGTGTTTTCTTTATAGGGCGACGCTAGGAGGGCTGCACTGCCAGCCATAAATGCTCGACACGATACCTTCATTTTCTTCTCCTTCATTGGTAACCTAGCCACTGTAAATGCTGCCGAGTTCCAATACCGGGACTCACTTGATGGCCCACTTCAAACCCGACCTAGTCGCGCTATATGAGCGGTAAGGCCAGCGTGTTTTCATGCGTGGCAATGACGACAGTGGAGCTTTCAAGGCCTGGCGAAGTGGCCTGTATGGTTATAGAGCCGAGCTGCCTGAATGATTGAATAATGACTTGCGCCAAGCCATTGAAGACCTTACGGTGGTTAGCCTTGTCGGATTCATGGCTACTGGGATCCCCATTACCGACCCCAAGTAATTTACCCAGACCCTCAACCTGAAAGGCGATGTCATTGGAAGCAATCGGCATAAGACGGCCCTGTGCATCCTGCACTTCAACTGCGATGATAGTGACATCATTACCGTCTGCATTGATCTGAGAACGATCTGGGCGTAGAACAATTTTCGCAGGTTCGCCTGTAGTCTCACGCTTCGCAGTCATGACAGTTTCCCCATCTTTGCTGCCGCGCACCTCAATAACGCCCGGTTGATATTTCACTTTCCATTCCACGTGGGTGTTACGAAGCACCTTCTGCACACCCTGGCTGGTCCCGTTAACAAAAAGCTCGACAGATGTAAGATTCGTATAACACCAGACATCGATCTCCTGCCCTTGTTTGCTGACGGGCCAATTCCAGTGCGGAAAGAGGTGGAGCACTGGTTCACTCCCCCACCACGACTGGTAATAGAAGTAGGCATCTTTGGGAAAACCACAAGTGTCCATAATTCCGAAGTGCGAACTCACGCAGGGCCAACCGTAGGGTGTAGGCTCACCACGGTAATCGAAACCGGTCCAGGCGAAGCCTCCGGCCAAAAATTCGTGCTCATCATAAAATTTCCACCAGCTTTCAGCAGTAGATGCCCATGGTGGCGTATTCGTGTCGTAAGCACTAACGTACCCCGCTGCCTTATCGTTCTCATAGATGCCACGCGTTGATACAGTGCTCGCGGTTTCGGTACCGATCAACCGTTGGTGGGGAAAATCGTGGTGAAACTTCTCGATGGAGTGCTCATGATAGTTAAAGCCCTGAACGTCCACAACGCGCGAGGCGCCTGTTCCATAGCCGCCATTCATAGCAACGGTACAAGGCCGCGTGGGATCAAGTTCGTGTGCGAGGTGCTTCATTGTCGTGACGATGCGCGCGCCAATGTCAGTACCCTGCTCAGGTTCTTCATTGCCAAGCGACCATATAAAGATGGAAGGATGGTTGCGAAAGCGACGGATCATACGCTCAAGCTGGCTTAGGCCCTCGGGACTAGCGTCCATCATGCGAGTTTCGCACATCACAAGCATACCTAGCGTATCGGCGGCGTCCATCAGCTCAGGGGTGGGTGGGTTGTGCGAGGTGCGTAGCGCATTGGAGCCCATTGATTTAAGTCGCTCCATACGAAAGTACTGAACACGATCAGGAAGTGCCACGCCGATGCCGGCGTGGTCCTGATGGCAGCAGGTACCCTTAATCTTGACTGGGTTGCCATTGAGGAAGAAGCCTTTATCCGAGTCAAAACGGATAGTGCGAATACCGAAGGATGTGTGGTCACTGTCGAGGTTAGTACTACCCCACTGTACTGTGGCAACAGCTTTATATAAGGTTGGATTTGCGAGGGACCAGAGAACGGGATTGTGGAGTAAGGTATGACCTTCAAATGCATATGTGCACCCTGGGAGGAGATTGAAGTCTTCCGAACGTGCTGTGGCCACTCTGTTACCGGTGGGATCTAGCAACTCCCAGGTAACATAAATATTCTTGGCACTATCGGATGAGTTCTTTACCTCTGATCCAAGTTTGATCTGTGCAATTGCGTCAGTGACATCGCTGCGAATCCAGGTTCCCCATTCGATAAGATACACAGGATCGCTCTTAATAAGCCAGACATGGCGATAAACACCTGCACCCTCGTAGAACCATCCTTCCCCCAGTGTGGCGTCGACTCGCACTGCGAGGATATTGGGTTGATCTAACTCTACCCAGTCGGTTATATCCAGCAGAAGTGGCGCGTACCCACTAAAGTTCGTCGCAATGTAGTGACCATTGAGAAACACTATGGCATTGCGAAAAATGCCGTCAAACTGAATCTGAATACGCTTGCCTTTGTCAGCACTTGAAAGGTTGAATGTCTTGCGATACCAACCCACACTTGTCTCAGGATATTCCCTTCCGATCGGCCTCGCACCATGCGCGATATTCGACGCGATGGAAATAAAGGGAAGATCGACAGCCCAGTCGTGCGGGAGATCAACTGTATGCCAAGAACTGTCGTCGAATTTCGTCTTCGCCTGGACAATAGAGTCAGCCTTAGCAAAGGTATTCATGTGTGCGAGTTCGCCATAGCTTGCATCTTTTGCAGGATCACAACTATTGCCAAGAGAAAACTTCCAATTGAAATCCATCAATAGACGTTCGCGAGACGTCGCTTTAGCAGGGGCTACCGCGTTCTTTTCTGAAGCGATAGATGCTACTGCTTCTGCTGCAAGAGGCATCGTCGGCAGAATCGATCCGGCTGACACGGCAAGACTTGATTTAATAAGCTGACGACGGGTGAGGTCGGGCACACATTCCTCCTGGCTTTCTGGATACGTTACACCATTTACAATCAGCAATGGATATCGAGTGTAAACGTTACCATTCTAAATGCATTACGTCAAAATCGAGTAATGCCGTATGTGCAAAAAATATCCTACGTTATCCTCGACAAATTCAAAAAGTGCGAAAAACTCTGGACACTACCGACACATCTCCGCAACATTGACAATCTCCTCGACCTTCACATATTTTATTTCACGCGCACCATGCTTTGCATAGGCCAGTTCGAACTGCTCGCCGTACCCGACCGTATAGCTCCATCTTGTACACACCTCCTATGCTCAACTGTCCATGGAAACCAATCCCGGCGGTGGCCTGGCTTTTACACCGCCACGTACCGCTGCTTCCGCGGCGCTACATGACCTATTTTGTTCTGGCACTCATATACGGCGCTAGAACGCCCCACTATCAAGTATTACTTTAAACGTGATAGGTACACTGTGGGTGGTTGTTAGGCCGTTGGAGCCAGTAAATACAAGGGTGACATTGTAAGTTCCTGCGGGGGTGATAAGCCCAGAACTCGCAGTAGCAGCTCCAGTTCCTGTACTGCATCCGAAGAGGCAAGAACTCAGCATAATGCCAGTCAGTAGCACTAGCATGAGTCCAAGTCTAGTGCGCCGTCTCCATGGGATAAGAATCAGTCCGAGTGGAAGCCCTAAGGCGAGAGCTATTCCATGAGCCAGAGATGGCTTGCTCACCGACGCGAGTGTGCTTTGGATATTGGTATAAAATTCGACGGTTTCTGTCTGAGATGTGGAACCAAGGCCCATAGTAACCGGTTGAAAACGACATAGAGAGTTAACAGGCATTCCTGTACATGATGGTGCCACCGTCCCAGAGCCGTTGTATAGCGACACAACGGTAAAGCTAAGAGCACTCACCCCGCCTTGAGAGACAGAGGTGGAAGCTGTGGAATAGCCAATGAGAAAGTCTCCGATTGGAGAAATGGGGGGGGAAGTAGAGGTTGCACAGTTCGCATTTCCACTGTAGACAGCCGTAAAGCTGTTGGGAGAGAAGGTTAGAGTAGGGGTGCTATATGTCGCGATACCGTTGATGTCAGGAGTCGACGTGCCTAGCAATGTAGTTCCCGCATAGAAAGACACCGTCCCCGTATTGCAGGTAGCCGTTGTTGAAGCTATAGTTGCCGCGAAAGACAGGGAAAAAGTGCCGCCACTACTGACCGGAGTAATAGCGAGGGTTGACGTCGTAGATGCTTGACTCACTGTGAAATTGACTGTGGCTGCGCTGCTGGCATACACGTTGTCACCACTGTATGTTACCGAAGCGATATGGGTGCCAACGGCAAGGTTTGCCAGCGAGAAGGTCGCAGTTCCATTTCCGATCGCCTGCTGGTTTTGTGTCTTCCCATCAATGATTAGGGTGAAAGTCCCTGTTGGAGTTGCCGTGGTTGTTGCCGGGGAAAGTGTAGTCAACAGGTTGACGGCCTGTCCGTAGTAGATCGTTGGGACTGGCGAGGTAATTGATAGAGTGGTTGTGGTGTTCACGAGCAGCTGGCTCGTGGCACTGAGCAACGCCGAAATCGTGCTCGTGTTGGTTGCGTTGGTATTGAACGTCAATGTAGCGGTGCTGGAGCCTACAGCTAGCGGAGTGAAACTTGCGGTGAAGTTGCATTCCGTTCCCGCAGCGTAGATTGTTCCGACCGTACATCCATTGCTGTTCGCAGGTGAAACCGTAAAGTACGTACTACCGGTAGTAATGGTCATAGGAGCACTTGGGAATGTCAGTGCTATATTGCCCACATTTGCGACCGTAATATCTGCATTGGTTGTCTGCCCAACATTGGTCAACGGAAACGTGACATTGCCAAGGCTGCGGCGCAATTCGGTAACCCCTGTGCCCGATGTATCTGCGATAAAGAGATTTGCATCCGGGTCTGTGGCAAGCGCTACGGGTGAAGTAAGCCCTGACAGGAGAAAATCTCCAGTAGTCGCTCCTGGCGAATAAGCCAGAAGCCTCAAGCCCGTGCTGTCAGTGACATATATATTACCTGCAGGATCGACGGCGACGCCGGAAGGTGTGACGCCCGAGTCAAGGATAACCGTAGATTGAACTGCACTAGACAATCTAAGGATGCTGTTGGTCCCCGAATTGAGAATGAAGAGATCTCCGAAAGAATTAAGCGCGAGTTCGGTAGGCGCCGACACCCCGGATAATGGCAATACTTGTTGATTGCCATTGGCGAATATCCGCAAAACGCGATTATTCCCAGTATCAGCGACATAAATGCCGCCGAGCCCATCAACGGCGACGCCCTTCGGAGCTAACAGTCCGCTTCCCAACACATTAACTGTTATGCCAGCACTGCTCGTTTCCAGCACTCGATTGTTCCCTGTATCGGCCACGTAGATGTTGCCGAAGCCATCGATGGCGATCTGACTGGGCGAACTTAGTCCTGTGATGAGCGGAGTCAAGGTACTACCAGTTGCAGTGCCCTTAAGTACTTGGTTGCTGACTTTGTCTGAAACATACACGTTGCCAAGCAGATCGGCAGCAACGCCAGTTGGCATGAGACCAGTACCTAGAATACTCGTGCTTCCTGTGTCAACTGCTATATCGGCAGCAAGACCAATGCCGCTGAGGGTTTCGGTTACGGAGGGAGGGGTGGATATGGAAAGACCCAACTGTATGCCCCCCGATCGCTGTCCTGCGTGGAGAGGATTGAAGGAAATGTTGAATACACAGATCTGGCCTATAGTAAGGGTGTCGTGGGGGGCGCAAGTGTCATTGGTTCCAACGTCGGAGTATTCAGATGTGGTTGAGCCTTCGAGCAAGAAGCTCTCGGTATTGAGAGTAGCAGCCACCATGGACTCAAAAGCAAGTGGTTGTGTCACAGTCGTGCCATCAGCCGTCGCCGGGAACTGGTTGTTGTAAGAGAACTCTCGAACGATTCCATAGGAATTGTCGGCAGCATAAAAATTGCCAACTTGGTCGAAGGCAATCGTGCCGTTCTCAAAGAGAGTGGCTTGGGGACCGGGGCAACCATCACCGTAGGAATCCGTAGAAACTGGACCGTTGCTACCGCTGCAAAAACTCCCATGGGCTAGCCCCTTCCCTCCCCCACCAATAATGTTGCCGATGCCGCTGATAGCGTCGAACTTCCAGATGACTTTATTGGAGCCATCTTCGACATAAATATTGCCTGCGTGATCGATTCCGGCAACAGAGACGGAACCAAAGGATACTTGGCTCGCCAGTGTTCCATTGGATGTTAGCGTGCCTCCGCCAGCATAGGTGTAGATGTACCCGACCTGGGGATTGGAGACTCCGGCGATGGTACCGCTTTGATAGATAACGCGAAGCCGCGCATTATAATAATCGGCAATGTAGAGGTTGTTGTTGGCATCTTCAAAAATCGTGAACGGTGAACTCAACATGGATGCCGTTGCTGGACCGAAGTCCCCGCCCCCCCCGTACGGGCAGCCCGCAGTTGACGTGTAAACGCAAGTATTCTCCCCAGCTATAGTAGTAATGATTCCAGTGGTTCCATTGATCTCGCGGATATTATTGGCAGCCGCTTCGATAACAGGCGCGGTGCCGGTTTGAGTGGTGCCATCGGAGAAGAAGATATTGCCGCTACTATCAATTGCAATGTATCTAGGAGAAACAAATTTCGCGAGGGTTGCGAGATTACCGTCACCGCTATAGCCCACGCTACCTGTACCACCTAGTCTATACACATAACCGACCTTTGGGGTGATGCCGGAGTTTTCCAGACCGATAAGGGTGGCAACTTGATTTCCTCCGGCATAAATTACACGGATATTGGGAACCCCATTGGCCTGAGCAAAGTAGACATTACCGTACTTGTCAATGGCCATGCCACGTGGCTGGATAAAGCTGAGTGCTGCGGGACAGCCGTTGCCTCGTGCATCGCTAGCCTGTATCCCACCTGAAATGTTTCCACAATAGTATTTCCCACCGCTAGAAACAAGTGCCGCGGAACTGCCACCAGCTAGTGTATAGATGCGACCGAGCGTGGGCGAGAAGTTGGGTATTCCTGTGTTCGCTGCTGTAAGCAGGATTGCGAGAGTTGGGCCGCCGTTGTAGATAACGCGGATATCGTTGTCAGTGCCGGTCTCTGACATGTAAATATCACCATTGGCGTCGGTTTGTACATCGAAGGGGGTCTGGAGTGTCGCCTGGGAGGGAAGACAACCATCGCCAAGATTCTGTCCAGACTGATTAGTGATGCCAGTGGTGCATACAGTGTTGCCGCTGCCCGAGGGGAGACCCGCTACTGTCGAAACGAAGGGAATGGAAATGACCGACTTGGATTGTGTCCAAGCGGTGCTATTTGTGCCGACAATCGCGACGGCAGAGAACAACATTAAGACCATTTTGGCAGATAGTACTTTCATAATGGAACCTACAATTCTAATCCAAGGAACATTCTGTTTGTTTTGTCAGCAGTAGATGGCGCATAGTGTGCATACCCTCTCAGTAGCGAATGACGAGCACTAATTGCACGCGGCGACCGCTGGAATTCGAATATGGATTCTTGGTAACTGTTTTGGTTATCTCACCTGCATTGATATTGGCGGCCAAGGCGTTGGTGCTGCTAATTGCAAGAGTAGTATTGGGCTTCCCAAGGTTAGGAGTGTTCCAGGCATTGAGGACGTCCGCACGGAATTCCAGAATGGACGATTTTGTGATGTGGAATGGAAATTGCCTTTTGACATTCAAGTCTGTTTCGATAAAAGCTGGTCCGTAAAGATAGTTGCGTGAAATTGCTCCGGTATAAGCAGGCCCAGGGCTCGCGTTGAAGGAGGCGACATTAAACCATTCCTGTACTTTATCGGCCCGATGCCGATTGCTGGGGAGCGATACGTAGTGGGCTAGACCCGCTGCCAGTGGAGGCCGCTCCGGCAACTCATTAGTGCCGGATTGGTCGCCCGACAATTGGATATTGATAGGATTGCCGGTACGCGCATTGAAGATACCGCCGAAGCTCCAGCCGCTGAGAATTGCATTCTCCCACCTATTCTTAGCTGGGGACGGTACTTTATATACCCAACCCATATTGACGACATGCGTAGCTTGAAAGTCCGAAGGCCCGTAATTTGTATTGACATTGGGCGCAAACTGCACGGCAGCCTGATTGGTTGAGCCATTGCTCTGATCGTCGAGTGAGCGAGAGTAGGTATACGAAACCATCGTCGAAAGACTCTTGCGAGAACGCTGTGTGTATATCAGCTGCAAGCCGTTATAGTTTGACGTCCCTACAGTATTGTTGTCGACGATCCCTTGCCCGCCTGTTGCATATCCCGGATACTTGGCTCTTGCTGCAAACGAAGCGTTTGTTCCTGGATATGTTGGGCAGTATATTGCAGGATTTGCCTGGAAGTAGGAGCCGGAGCAATCGTAGATGGCTGGGTTATTGTCGTAAGGAACAATCGCATGCCGGCCAAACTTGCCAATATACATCATCTCCAACGTGGCATGAGCGATGTGCTGCTGGATTCCGATATTTATAGCTTCGGTATAAGGCAACGTGATATTGGCATCGGCAAAATTAACAGTGTAAGGGGTTGCAAACTGAGCCGATGCTGCATTGGTATAGCTGGCCGGAATAGCAGGTTCACCGAGCAGGGGATCAGAAAAACTTCCGGAAGGCGTAAAGTATTGCGCCTCATAGTGGTAGGGTTCACCAATACCTACGGTGTTCGCATTGAGTGAATCATAAAAAATGCCGAAACCCGCGCGGATGGAAGTCTTGCCATTGCCAAAAAGATCGTAGGCTAAGCCGAAGCGTGGCGCGAGACCGCTGAAAGTCTTTTTAGTAATCGAATTAGGAATGCCGGGATCGCCTTGGTATGCCAGACCTGCGGGTGAATTAGGAAACTGGTACGACTGGTAGCCTGGAATGAAAGTGACGGATTGACGGTTCGGCTGGTACCAGGGGAGGGGTAATTCATAACGTATTCCTAGATTCAAGGTCAGCCGCGAGGTTGCACGCCAATCGTCCTGCGCAAAGAAGTATGCAGCATGCTGGACAGCGGAAATATTCATAAGGTTGCCCACCTTTAAACTGCTGATGAGACCCATGAGGAAGTCCGCAGCTCCGACCGTGGAATAATTTGTGCTTAACTTTACAGTATCTGCATAATCAGAGCGGTGGATATAGTTCAGATCGAGGAACTGGCCACCAAACATAAAATTATGATTACCATGGGTCCATATAATATTGTCGCCCAATTCGAAGCTGGTATTGGTTGAACTAGAGTATGTCGAATTAGTACTCCCTGCCGCAAAGCGGTTTGTCACGTCGACATTAGGAAGCACGGGTGTTCCTGGAGCTGAGAATGTGCCCCCCAATGTTGCCAACGTCGTAGAGTCCGTGGGGACAATCTTGTAATCAAATCGTTTGTATGCAATACGCGCCACGTTCAACACATTCTGCTTGAGAATCCAAGTGTCTCCAATATTCCCTGCTCGAATATCGGAGGAGTTAGCATCTGGTCCGTAGGTGGAAATCGGATTAGTCGCGGTGTAGCCGTTCGCCACGCCGTCACTAGGATTTGTGAGATATGTGTGTGCGTCGATCGTGTGCTGCCCCACATTCCAATCGAATCGTGCCAAGCCCTGATAGTCACGTCTTGGGGCTTGGGCATAGGTCACCGTGTAGGGCAGACCGCTGCCATTGGGCTCATTAGGCAACGGAAGATACTTGGCCGCAAAGTTGGCGATCACCGGATTGAAGCAGATTGTGGGGACTTCCCCGTTTGGGAAGTATTTTTTTGTTGCCGTAGAAGCCAGCAAAGTGCTCATCTCAGTAATGCAGGGAGAAGTGCCAGTGCCACCCGCCACAGCGTAAGTTGAATTGATCGATGAGGTAGCTGTTGCTGCCTGGGAAGAGCTTGGGTTTGTCGGTATCGCCACTCCTACGGTATTGGCGAGAAATTCCGAATAAAGTGTCGGATCTCCTGCAAAGTCCTCAGCAAAACTTGCACAGTTCATGCCCGCAAACTGCGCCGAGATGCAGGGGCGTGGTACTCCAGGGGCCAGTAGGCCACGTTCAGACAGCGTAGGGGTCTGTGCTTTGCCATCCATTTCCGTGTCAGCATGTAAAGCCTGAAAGCCAAGGAAGTAAAAGAGCTTGTTCTTAATTATCGGTCCTCCAATGGTCGCGCCATATTGATTGCTAACCAGTTGTGGATTCCGCTGTGTTATGTAATCTGCTGCATTCATCGAGCGGTTGTTGATGTAGTCCCACACAGTGCCATGAATCTCGCTGGTGCCTGAGCGGGTGAGTGCATTGAAGACGCTGCCGACGTTGCGCCCATATTGTGCTTTGAAGTTATTCAGTTGAACGGAAACCTCTTGCAACATGAATGGGGGAGGTTGGTTGAGGCCTGTGTTGTAATATACGTTGTTCCATAACGCCCCATCGAGCAGAAACAGGTTCTGATTGCTGCGTGCCCCGGATACGTTGTAAGTTGGGCCTCCCGTATCGCTGGTAAAAGTCGTTGGGGCATTGACGTTGGTTACTCCAGGAAGCAGAGCCGAAAGCGCGACCACATTGGCGCCGTCCACGGGAAGATTCTGTACAAGGGATGGATCGATCACGGCCGCAACCGTCGCAGAGCGGACGTCCATGCCTGTTCCCTGCGCCTCGACCGTCACGCTTACATTGGACGATCCAAGCGTTAGTTTGGCGTCAACGCGGACATTCTCCCCGGCGTTGACGTCTACCTGCCGTGCAACGAAGTCTTCAAAGGTAGGCGCGCTCACCCTGAGAATATAGGTGTCTGCCTTGACGCTAGGGAACAGATACTGGCCGTGCTCGTTCACCTTTGCGGTCATGATTTTGTTCTCGCCCGCCGAGGTCAATGTCACCGTAGCATTGGTCACGACATAGCCTTGTGTATCGGCTACAGTTCCAGCTATGCTGCCTGTGTTCTCTGCTTGCGCGAAACTGCGAACTGGAACAAGGCAAGATGTTGCTAATAAAAGCACTGTTGCACTAATCCAGATTATGCAACGTAGCAACCGTCTTGCCGGAGCGAGGAAGCCTAATTGCATAAAACTAATACATACAAACTTCATACAATGCCTCGTGATCAAAGTGCCCAGTAATATAACGTTTTGGTAAGAACGACCCAGAAAGGGGCAACACCTATAAATCAACAATAAAAAGAAGCTCGTTGCACTCCATCAATGCCGAAATTACCCCTCCGTAGTTCCAAATGAATTATTTTTGCGGCCCACCATAAAGCTGATTTCTATGGCTTGTAATCTGGATTTCTAAATAGGCTTTGTAAAAGCGTGCCAGGCCCTCCGTTAGGGCTACCGCAATTCATCCCAACTAGGGTATTTGGCGCAAACGTTCCATCTAGAGCCAAGGTAAGAGTGGAAGCAATATCAAAGGCCCATCCAGAAACGCCAATATGCTTTTCCTGCAAATAGCTAAGCAGCTTCCCTGGCAAAGCCAGATCCTCTTTGCTTCTGCACCAGGCGCCGTCCTTACCTTTTTCAGTTGGTGCTCCCCACTCGTCTGCAATAACGAGATTGCCCTTATCTGCATAGAAGCCAAAACTGGTTTGCCAATGTTTAGGATCACGATCCCAACCATGAAGATAGGGATGTATTGCGGCTCCCCAATCATTGAGAGGATCGCTGATGGCGGGTATTCCATCGAGCACCTCTCCAAAATTCAATCCCTCGAGCAAGATTACATTTATTGCGGGACTGGTATTAGGGCCGGTTCCGGGCGCCGATCCAGATCGTAGATTGTTCATGATGGTCTGCATGCCGACATCGGTTGTACCATTTGTTACATCGTATCCACCATGTGCCCATAGATTCCAGTTGTTCCCAGGGTTAGCAACTGGACCAGAAAACTCAGTTGGCACAGATGCCAAGCCAGGCTCATTGTAGAGATCGAGCATTACATTTGAATCATTACCAAACATTGCCGCCAGAGTTTGATCGGCGGCCAGAGTCGCGGCATTCGGCATGTGGTATTTTGTCTTATAAGCCATGCATTCACTGTTATTCGTAATGATGACCTCAAGCCCCATCGACTCAATCAAACTTACCGCCTGCTGTAGCTCATCGAGAAAGCCGTAGGCGTTATACCAGGGATCACTGGGATTCAAACCTCCTTCGCACACCTGCAGTCGGATGGTGTTAGCTCCCCAATTTTTCGCTGCCGTTAGTTCAGTCGTGGCCTGCGTCGGAAAATTTGTCTCAAAGTAGTTGCGCGCGTTCAGCACTGGCCCGTAATGGATATATTGGCTGCTCTGCCCATTCGATGGCCTATAAAATGCAGAAATTTGAACGCCTTTGACGATAAACGGAACCCCATTTTTAAGTAGTTTGCCATTGCATACTTGGAGTGCTGGTGTTATTGCATTGACAGTCACACTCGCTGACGCATGGCTGCCGGGGGTGGATACCGAGACAGGAAAACTTGTGGTTTTGGCACCCAGGGGGATGATCGCTTGCAATTCTGTGGCTGAGGTGTGAGTTACGGGGTAGGAAATACCTGAAACCAGAAGAGTGGAACTTGGAACAAAATTGCTGCCAAATATCGTTACCATGTAGTTTCTGGAACAACCCACCTGCACAGCTTGACCACTGGTTACAAAGGGCATAGATTCTGCCATGTCTACTCTCAAAAGAACTACGCCGTGTGGCCGTATAGATGCTGTATAGTTGGCGCCGGTAATTGTGACGGCTTCATGTTTCCAAAGATCACGCACACGAAAAGAATTGATTTTAAACTCAGGTATTACATCATTCCAGATGATAGTGCCGTTTGCGGCACTATCAGCTCGATTGAACATTCCAATAACAACGGATCCATCCTGCATGGACCGACGCAGAATTTCGACTTTGCCCTGTGTCGGTAAAGCTTCTACCGGCTTTGCAGCTTGATCTTGATCGATAGCAATGACATCAGCATTCATCAGAATTGATTTTGTTTCTTCGCTCATGTTGCGAAGATCATTGCCCGCAATTAGCGGCGCTGACAACAGGGACCACAGGCTCATTTGAGTACGGTACTCATCGGCGTTCATTCCACCATTGCCGATCTCGAGCATATCGGGATCATTCCAGTGACCAGGTTTTGCATAGGATGCTAACTTGATTTGACTAAAACCGATGCGTTCGATAGACGCCCAGGTGTCATCAATGTCGTGTGTCGTTCGCCAAAGGTTCCCTCCTGTTTTGCTCCCCCACTTCCAGACGTCTGCGTCTCCATATTCGCATAGGCTGTATACGATAGGACGACCAGTTTTCTGTAGCGCCTCACCCATCTTCTGATAAAGGCCCTGTTCGTTTTCCTGCGTGGAAGGGTATATCAATCGCGCAGAACACGAATCATATTTAAGATAATCAAAACCCCAAGCGGCAAAAGTGTTCGCGTCCTGCTGCTCATGTCCGTAGCTACCCTCGTAGCCACCACAAGTTTTTGGACCAGGTGAGGAATAAATGCCGATCCTTAATCCTTTGGAGTGTACATAGTCAACCAATGCTTTCATGTCAGGAAACTTTTTGTTCGGAATGAGATTGCCAGTCGCGTCTCGCCCTCCCTCCCATGTACCATCAATGTTGATATAGCTGTAGCCTAGCTTGCTCATCCCGGAAGAGACCATAGCGTCTGCCATAGCACGAACTGTGGCATCATCGATCTTGTCTTTAAACAGGTTCCAGCTGTTCCAGCCCATAGGCGGCGTTCTAACCAGGCCATTGTCTGGAAGATCACGAAGAACAGGAAGTGGAAGTTTGCCCGGTGGAAGGCTCGCCTCGCGTGTCGTTCTTTCGGCAATTCCTCGCTGCTTCTCGCGCTTTCGCCTTTGAATATCAAAGTAGATCTTTCCTGACTGCACAGCGCCGTCATATACAGATGCAAAAGGCGTTGAACCACCTGCAGCAAAGTGGACTTGCCCATCTTGGAAAGTGCCCCGAATTGGTGTGGGTGTAGGTGGAACTCCGGTGGTTGTGGTGATCGTCCCGGTAATAGTGTTATCGTTCTGGTGAAATTCGATGTAGGAATCCACGCGAATTCCGTTGCCATTTGGCACATGAAGCACCCAGAATCCGCTTAGGTCAGTTGGTGCTGGGGAATTAGTGTTCGTTTGCGCAAGGGAATATTGGGTCCCTGCGAAAATGAGACCGCAAAGGCCAATCAGATAGAACTTCTTCTTTTTAAACACTTGAATGCTAGATTGTTTCACTGATAAATCTCCATAGATCATTTCGAAAAGTCATGGCTTTATGACGCTGTATCTTCTTTAGGACTATTACGTTGGTCTGTCCAAGAGTTTTGCCTCAAACGTCTGGTCTGCTAAGGCGTGTATGACGGATTCATGAAAAGGTTTTGCAGAAGTACTCCGGGTCCACCGTTAGTGCTACTGCAACTCATGCCTGTCAGCGTGGTTGGCAGAAATGAGCCGTCTAATGCCAAAATAAGTGTGTTCGGCTGATCAAAAGCCCATCCAGTAATCCCTATATGTTTTGTCAGTAAATAGTCAAGAAATTGTCCGGGTAAAGCGAGATCTGCCGAACTTGTACACCAGTTAGGAGGCGTTTGTGCGCCGCCTGTGCTCGCGGTGGAAGCGTCCCACTCATCTGCAATAACAAGCTTGCCCTCGTCGGCATAGAAACCAAAATTTCCGGGCCAACTGTTAGGGTTATAGTTGGTGTTTTGGTGAAAGTAAGGATGCAGACCAGCCGCCCAATTATTGAGTGGATCGCTAATGGGTATTGTGAGCCCATCTATTCCAGCGAGTATCTGCCCATAGCTCAACCCTTCCAATATCAATACATTCATGGCGGGACTGGTATTGGCCCCAGCGCCGGGGGCCGACCCTGTACGTAGGTTATTTACGATAGTCTGCATACCAACGTCGGTCGCGTCGTTCGCTGCATCCCACCCTCCATTCGCCCATAGATTCCAGTTGTCAGGGACAGCAACTGGACTGGGTAGCACCTCTGATACCGCCGGCAAGCCAGGTTCGTTATAGAGATCGAGCATTACATTTGAATCATTACCAAACATTGCCGCCAGAGTTTGATCGGCGGCCAGCGTTGCAGCGTTCGGCATGTGGTATTCTGTCTTATAAGCCATGCATTCACTGTTATTCGTAATGATGACCTCAAGCCCCATCGACTCAATCAGACTTACCGCCTGCTGTAGCTCATTAAGAAAGCCGTAGGCGTTATACCAAGGGTCGCTAGGATTCAATCCGCCTTCACAGACATTGAGTCGAACAGTATTAGCTCCCCAACTCTTTGCTGCCGCCAATTCGGTTGTGGCCTGCACTGGAAAATTTTCCTCAAAGTAGTTGCGCGCGTTCAGCACTGGCCCATAATGGATATATTCGTTGTTCTGCCCATTCGAGGGGCTATAAAATGCAGAAATATGAACACCCTTGACGATAAACGGAACCCCATTTTTAAGTAGTTTGCCATTGCATACCTGAAGTACCGGCGTTACCGCATTGATAATTAAGCTCGCAGACGAGAGGCCAGTAGGATTGAACGCCAAAACAGGAAAGCTGGAAGTCCCTGATGCCAGAGGTATGACAGTCTGCAATTCGCTAGCCGAAACATAGGTCGCGGTTTGCGAAATGCCTTCAACCTGAAGAGACGATCCCGGCACGAAGCCGCTGCCAAATACCGTCACCAGATAGTTATTGGAGCAGCTCACCTGTGTAGCTTGACCACTGGTCACCACCGGTGTGGACTCCTCATACAACGTCTCTAAAAGCGAAGCGGATATGTTAGGGATACCCCGCTAGCGATGCGGTGATTGTTGCCATCGAAGGGGATGGCATCGTGAGCGGAGCAGTATAGACACCCGTGGTTGAGATTGTGCCATACGTCGATGTCCCGCCGGTAACTCCGTTGACCAGCCATGTGACACCTAAGTTCGGTGCGCTGACGGCAGTAGCTACTGGAGCGTCGACACTAGCGGTGAACTGATTGCTTGCACCCAGGCTGGCGCTTGAAGCTCCAGTGAGACTGATGGCGATTCCATTCGCCCCAACGGTGCCATTCTTGAGCGATAGCGCAATAGGTGTGACGGTCGGGGTGGCGGCGCCGACCAATTCCGAGATTACGCTTGGCGTGCCAGAAGCTTCAGCGATTGAAGAGGCGACCCATACATTGCCCGACGGGTCGATAGCAATGCCGTTACTAGAAGCTGTTGAGCCAGAAATATAGAAGCCACTCGACGAGTTGAGCGTACCAGCGCTACTCATCTCGTATATCTTTGCATTGCCCGTGGTGAACCATACATTTCCCGATCCATCGATAGCGACACCGTGACTACCTGAAACGGACGCAGCATACTGGGTAGAGTTACCAGAGGCGAGCTCATAGACACCACTACCGCCACGATTGGCAATCCAAATAGCGCCGGCAACTCCTGCCGCTATGCCCCAGGGAGTCGAGTAGCCAGTGCTAATCACATAACCTGATCCGGTGGTAAAGTTGCTCGAAGTCAAGGTGCATGGATAGCTAGTGCAAACTGTACTGAGACTGGTATCGTTGGGGACACCGGCCAATTCGATGACGTCATTCTTGTCAGTGGGGGTGGCACCGCCATTGGTCATCCAAAGATTGCCATTGGTATCAAAAGCTAGATACTGTGCCTGTACATAGGAGTTAGTGCCCGACGTCCCGGTGCCATTGGTCCCAACGCCTACGACGGGGTATCTAACTGGATGGCTGATATTAGCGCTCGGGAACTCATAGAATCCGTAAGGGGCGGCGGAGCCTGATTCGCCGACAAACACATCGTTGTTCCCATTAATTGAAATTCCATAGGGGCCAAAGCCCAGACCGTAGTTTAGCGCCGTGTTGGCAGCAGTCCCAGGAGTATACTCGAAAACTTGACTGGCGCTAGGGGCAGTAAACCAAACATTGTTGTTTGTATCTATAGCCAGATCGCGTGGATTGCCCGCAGCGATCGAAGTGCTGGAGCTGCCAAAGATAGTACTGGTAAACGTCACTGTACCCGGTGCGCTGCCGTTAAGCTCCGTCAATTGGCCATCAGTTGAGGTGCTGCTGTTGTTTATGATCCAGATATTGCCGCTGGAATCAATGGCTAACCGCTGTGGATAGGGAAAACTCGCACCAGTAGTATCGCTATACATAATGGAAATCGTCCAATCGGTCGGTTGCGTACCGACACCACTCCCAATAAATGGTGATGATCCCACAAATATAAACGGCGAACCGGGCGTCGCCAAACCATAGAGCTGCGTCAGGTTGGCCGTAGACCCGTTGGCGTTGTTGCTGGTTGGATTCAGACTCATGTACACTGCCGCCTGTAGCGTGTCGGTCGGCACAGTTCCGCTGGTCGTCACAACGTCGGCAAACAGCGTCGGGCACGTTGAGTCGCTCAATCCGTCCGAGTTAACACACGACGCCAGGATGTTCGCCATCGTAGTCAGCTTACTGGCGTTCGGAGTAATAGTAATCGTACTGGGGGTGCCAGTTGCTGAACTTACGAGAGTCCCTGAGTTTACGTTGACTAACGTGAGTGCGGTCTGGAAGGCGTTGGCGATACCAAGAAGCGCTTGAACATTATTGGGCGCACCAAAGCTATCCGTGCTGCTGCTGCCGAAGGTGGAAGTAAAGTACTGCCCCACAGCGGCAGTCATGGCTACGGTCGTGAGTTCATTGATGGTAATAAACGAGTCGGCGGCTAAATTAGTGCATGTGCCTAACGGCGCGGCTAGAGCAAGAGCGCTGTTGTTGGTACCGATTCCGGGATCTCCGCCGGTTGCTGTGATGTAGACATCCGTTCCGCTACACGTGTAGTCGCCAGTGATATTGAAAAAGCCTAACGAAAGGGTGTTATAGGCGTTTCCAGCATTTCCGTTCGTGTCACTGGACAGATTGGCATAACCTGTCGCTGTAGTTGTGGCGTTGCTCACCCCTCCCGTCACATCGGCTGTAAACTGCGTGCCGGTGGAAGTAAGAACCGCGACGGTCTGTCCATTTAGAAATGTGCTGTTAGCATCACTGAAGCCAACAAGCAAAACACTGCTAGTCGCAGTGTAAGAATTCACAGCGGTAAAAGTGGCAACCGTGCCGGTAACATCAAGCGACCAACCCGTGATCGCGACGCCCGTGCCGTCACTAGTAGTAACTGGACTGGATATCAAAGGCGTAGCTGCGGAGCCAAACCCTGCGGATCCAACGGACCACACCTGTATATTCGAGCCAGCGACCGGCTGCTGCCCCCCATGCGCCATCCCATGGATAGGCGTACCGGCAAACGATGGAGTATCTACAGCCGCAATTCTTCCTGCCGTGCAGCCTGACATCAACGAAACGCCGCAAAGCATGAGAGCTCCGATAACAATTTTGCTACGGAAGAACTTTTCAATGAGCTGATACATATGAACTCCTAAAGTCTAGTTAACATCGACCGCACGAGTGATGATTACCTCAAACGCTAAAAGACAATTCTCTAGCAGAAGCAGCAGACGGCTCTCGCATGTTGTAGTACTACAGAGGAGAGACTGCATTGCGAATAGTACGATTTTCCAAACATTGATCACGTTATGCCGTCGAATTACGGAATAAATGTAAACGAATACATTATGACGTGTTGAATACTAGCACTGGCTATAAATTGCAGTCAAGAGTTTTTTAATTCAGATGGCAGTTATAGAGCCTTGCTGGTGGAAGTGGCGCAAATTGCAGGATGGGGTTCATTTTGGGCTTCCATCTGTTAGACCGCTACCAGCCGAATGCCATGCTGGTTTGCAGCACCCACCACAGTCTCACCGGTGCACCCGTGACCGACAATTCCACGCATTCTCATTAACTGGTACAAAATTCGCCGGGCATTCCAATACTGCTTCACATGTCTTCAGAACAGGACACAACGGATTTTTCAAATCACTGGATGGCAAGGAAGACTGGATTATCTATCATGCGAACTCTGCACCAGGACAGGGATGCGGCGCTACAAGATCGCCAAGAATTCAGCGATTCACCTGGAACCCGGACGGCACGCCAAACTTCGGTATTCCGCAAGCGGAGAGCATACCTTGAAAAAGTCTTCTGACGTAACTGAAACAGCGCAACATTCTCATTAGAGATGGTGTTATTGTTTGAAAACATCATGCTGGAGGCTATGCCGGTCCTGGCTTGGGACGTGTGAACTCCTTCACCGGAAGCCCGTTTTCGTAGTCCAGTTCTTTGGGAAGATAACCATCATACTTGCGTTGCCGTGTCATGCCCGCGTTCTGCCACTTCTGCGGAAATTCCGGGCGCCAGGGCCGGTGCCCCCAGTAATACCCGCGAAACGGATCGCGTGACCCGTTCATCCAATCCAGCAGTTGATCATGCAGCATATTGCGCAATGTCGCATGCTGCGGCGAGTCGATTAGGTTAGTCATCTCAGCTGGGTCGCTTTCAAGGTCATAGAGCTCATCGCCGCTCATCAAATTGATCGAAAGCTTGTAGCGTCCGTTGCAAACGCAGCGAATCGGCTGGAACCCGCCGAACCCATCATGATCGACTTCATAGCGCCCCCATTCAAGGAACACTGCATTGCGCGTGGGAGCTTTTGTATCCTGAAAGGCCGGCAGCACGCTTGTGCCTTCCATTGTAGGTGGTACATCGAAGCCCCAGAACTCCATGAATGTTCCCGCAATATCGATATGCGAAATGAGATTGTGATTCACACTTCCGGCTGGTGTGTGACCAGGCCAGCGCACAAGAAACGGAACGCGTGTGATTTCGTCATACATCGCAGGACCCTTATCGGTAAGGCGATGCGACTCCAGAAATACACCATGATCAGAGGTGTAGATCACTAGGGCATTCGGTGCGATTTTTTCAATTTGGTCAAGCAATCGTCCGACCTGCGTGTCGACGTATGTGTGCGATCCGAAGAAATGCTTGTCGCGGATTGGCGGCTGTTGCTGGTTTAGCCGCGGGCCTGCCCAGATGCGTTGCTCTTCCGGCTTATTCGTCAGTGGATCCGCGACGTTCATCGAAGATAGAAACGTAAAATCTTCGTAAGCGTCGCTATATTCCTTTGGACAAAGTGACGGATCATGCGGTTCGTCATAGCAGACGCACAACATGAATTCCTGATCCTCGTGGTCCTTCAAAAAACGCAGAGCGCGATCTGTGCACCGATGTGCAAAGCACATCTCTGACGTCCAGGTTGGATCGTCTCCAGTCTTGGGGTCGCGTGAGCGTATGCGGTCTTCAGGCGAAAGCTCAAATAGATAATCGCGCATATCATACCAATACTCAGGATCCCATCCACCCGGTACTCTCCCCGTTCCGAAGTAATCAAATCCATCCGCATGCCATTTGCCGATCAGTGCGACATCGACCCTGCGATCATGCAGGTGTTGTCCGATCGTATGAACAGTGTCGCCGAGTGGCATGCTGTTACCCCACACACCATGCGTATGTGGGTAGAGTCCTGTCCAGATGGTCGAACGTGCGGGAGCACATACTGGCTGCACGTTGTAAGCGTGATCGAACCGCATCCCTCCTGCAGCTAAGCGATCGAGATTCGGTGTATGTAACCCAGTCTGCCGGTAACAATTGAGCATGTCCGCACGGGTGGATTCACCAAGAATAAAAACTATCTGGCGCGGTTCTTTGTGCTTTTCCCCATAGGTATTCCAGGGAAGTTTTGCGGCTGCTCCGGCGGCACTGAGCGACTGGATAAAATTTCTACGGTTCATAAATACTTTGTGTAATCAATTACATTGTATTCTATACTTCCTTACTAAATTGGTCTGTCCGATCTTTTGTACCAGTTGGATTGAATTTTGGAGGAAGCGTGAATCGTCAAATGGTAGGCGGTGTCGTAGCGGCGCTGATGGCGCTGATGTACGAAACACAGGCACAGCGGAACAACATGATTACCGGAGCGGAGATAGTGACGCCGACGGAGGCGGACCCGGGGCTGAAGACCGAGTTTAGTGACCCGAATGTGGTGGTGATGCCGCGGGACGCGGCGCGGCCAGAGCTGGTGGTGCTGCTGCCGGGCACGAGTGGAAGGCCATCGGGCTATTCCCTGCTGATTAGCACACTGGCGGACGACGGATTTCGCGTGATTGGGCTGATGTATGACAACAAGCCGACCGAAGACAAGGCATGCGACAAGACGAGCGACGTGGAATGCCATCGGGCATTTCGCGAGGAGAGGTTCACCGGCCATGCGCCACGGGCGACGGTGCAGAACTCGCCGGAGGAGGGCATTGAGCACCGGCTGGTGATGCTGCTGAAGTACCTGAACAATGCGCACCCAAAGGACGGCTGGACGCAGTATCTGGACGGCGACAAGCCTGCGTGGGGAAAGATCATCATCAGCGGACACTCGCAGGGGTCAGGACATGCAGCATACATCGCGAAGCATCATGAGGTGGCGCGGGCGGTGCTGTTCAGCGGCCCCTATGACGTGATTGATATCCGCACGGCACCGAAGCTGGCGAAGTGGCTGAGCGATGACAGCAAGACGCCTATGGACCGGTGGTATGCGGAGTATCACGAGCATGACCTAGGAGAACCTATCATTCCGATGACGCTAGGAGCGCTGAAGGTTCCTGCGGATCACATCTACGTTTCGCACCTAGACCTGACACCCGGCGCGTCGGGATTTCACGCAAGTGGGACGCATGACACGCGGATGGTGCCGGTGTGAAAGTGGCTGTTTGGGGTGGATGCGGCGAAGTGAGTTTGCGCGAGCCGTGACTAAAAACTCTCTTCGATCCATCAGCATTCCTCGCTATTGCAGGCTTGAGCTTCTGAGATATCGTTTTGACTGCTTATAATTTCTAGTGTGTAGGCGATTAGTCATATAGGTGCGCTGGCTTGATATCCGCAGGCTCTTCGCCCGCCGCTACCATCTTCTTCTCTAACAGCGTCCTCATCTCATTTGCCACTACTTTGTATTGCGGACGAGCAACAAGATTTATCTGTTGTGCCGGATCGGCGTACATATCGTAGAGAAGATAGTCTTCATAATTCTTACCTGCCGGCGCTTCTAATCCCATCAATCCACGATCAACGGCAGCGTAGAGCCACTGATCCGTGCGCACTGCCCGGGCCGTCATCGCATCGCTTACCTGGACGTATGCTATATTTTCCCACTGGCTTCTGGCATGTATATCGGTAAGAAGCGGCTGGAAATTGCGCCCCTTCATGGTTGTGGGCGCCGAAATACCGGCCGCTTCAAGAAGCGTAGGGGCAAGATCCACCATAGTGACGATTTCGTCTCTCCGTCCACCATGATCAAATCCTGGCCCCTGAAAAATGAATGGTACACGGATTGAGCTGTCATGAGGCGACCGTTTATATTCCACTGCCCGTGTACGGAAATGGCATCCGTGATCACTAATAAAGGCAACTATAGTGTTCTCCAAAAGATCCTTCTTCTGCAGAGTGTTAAGGACCGTTCCCACGGACTCGTCGATTTTTTCAATGCAGCCATAATAATCAGGCATCACTTTCTGCCAGTCTCCTGGGTACGGACGAAGGTCCTCAGGCACAAAAGGATTCTGATATCGCTTGGCGTAGCCGTTGGGGGCAATGCATTGCCCTACCTCGTTTTGCTGATGCGGCTCCAAATGAGATAGAAATAGGAAAAATGGTTTATCGGCTTCTTGTTGATCAAGAAAATGCACCGCTCGCTGCGTCAAATAATCGACGCGATACATGTCCTTGTATTCCATCTTTTCACCCGCACCATTCCAGATAGTTCCTGCATAAGGTTGCGATGTGAGCTCAAGTGCGTTTGAACCCTCCCACACTCCTTTAAACCCACCTCGATTTTCCGGTTTCACAAAGCCTCGGTTCTCCAAGTCGCGTTGCGGAGGAGTCCTACCGTTATCAATCTCCTGCAAATGCCACTTCCCGATGAAGTTCGTGGTGTACCCATTTTCATTGAGTACGCTCGCCAGAGTCGGCAATTTGGGATTCAGTTCGAGATTCAACTTCCACACCCCTGCCTCAGTGGCATAGCAACCGGTGATCATACACGCTCGTGCTGGTGAGCAGAGCGGCTGATTGGTCATGGCCTTTGAGAAGTTCGCGCCACGTGCTGCCATCGCATCCAGATTGGGGGTACGCACTGTTGGATTGGCGGCGTTCGCTCCGATAAAGTCCCAGCGCAACTGGTCAGCGCATATTAGAACGATGTTTGGCTTGCGAACTGACGTATCCATACGCCCTTTTGTCTTTTCTTGCCCAGCCGCTTCGTTGAACAAAGGAGCCGTTACTCCCCCCACTGCCGCCAGGGTGGAATTGCGCATAAAGGTTCTGCGACTCAAGCCGTCGTCACTCATCTAAACCCTCCTATTGCCATGCAGGTTTTACGCGTGAAGCTGAGAGAATCTCAAATCGACACATACATTTTTCTGAGGCTATTGAGCGTACCGTCAGGATTGAAGAGCATGAAGATAATGAGCGGCCCGCCCTACAGGCCAGCGTGGCCACCCGACGTTGCGCATCATCCCACTGCTCAGTCGAATGCGACGTAATTCACTTTTGAAGAAGATCATACTCAGATTACACAATCACGCTATTCAGCAATACTTCTTCTCTCGAAATTTCATTTGAAGTCCTCAATTGACCGCAATTAGCGACTTGCTAGGAGTGTCCCTGTCTTCTTATCTGCGCCAGCATGGAGCGCAACCGATCCACAATATCAGGATGTTGAGTCGCCAGGTTAGTGGTCTCTCCCGGATCGGTTGCGAGGTTATAGAGTTGCAGCGCCGCCTCAGGATACTTCTCCGTCTCTGCGTTGTATACGGCAGAGGGATACTGATGCGGATGCCACGCTCGGTGGGGAGCAGATCCCGGTCGCTGGGAGCGGTCGATAAGCTTCCAGTCGCCGTCGCGGATGGCAAGTTCGGTTGCTTCTTCTACGATGGAGTCGCGTCCTTTTGGTGATTTGCCCAGAAGCGCCGGCAGCATATTCAGGCTATCGACGGCTGAATCTTTGGGAACCGATTGATCTGCCAGGGCTGCAAGACTGGCTAAAAGATCCACCTGTCCTACGAGCGCGCGAGAGACGCCGGGCTTCACATGGCCAGGCCAGCGAACGATGAAGGGAAGGGTTGTGCCTCCTTCGTAGATAAGGTACTTGCCTCCCCGGAACGGCCCACCTGGTTTATGGCCGTCAAGCGCGCGGTCGGAGCCATCATCATAGCCGTCGTTGACCACCGGGCCATTGTCCGAAGTGAAGATAACCAGCGTGTCGTCTTCCAGATGCAGCCGCTTGAGTGTATCGAGTATTTGGCCGACGCTCCAGTCAAGTTGGTCGATTGCATCGCAACGCACACCGCACTGGCTTTTGCCGACGAACTCTGCCGCCGGGGAGCGGGGCACATGGATGTCGCTCGGCGTGAAGTAGAGCAGGAATGGCCCATGCTGATTTTTCTCAATGAACTCGACCGCCTTTGCGGTGAAGGTTTTCGCGATCTCTTCATCCTTCCAGCGGGCAGAGTTGCCGCCGGTCTCAAAACCGATGCGACTGATGCCATCCACAATAGTTCCATCGTGCCCTTCGCTCAGCTTCATCTTCAGAAGCTCAGGATCTTCCTTGCCGGTCGGGTCCGTGCCGATCTTCTTGCCGTAGGAGACGTAGATAGGATCTTTCGGATCGAGATTGACGATGCGATGGTTATGCACATAGACGGTGGGCACGCGATCCGCAGTTGCCGGGAAGAAGAAGGCGTCATCAAATCCTACTTCGCACGGACCCGGCTTGATTTCACCGTTCCAGTCGATCTTTCCGTCGCCCAGACCGATATGCCACTTGCCCACAAGTCCGGTCGCGTACCCCGCGCTTTTGAGCACAGAGGCAATCGTCGCCTGTTGCGGATCGATCAGCAGCCTGGCGTCGCCGGGGAGGATCTGAACATTATCTTTTCGCCAGGCATACGATCCGGTCAGCATCGCATAGCGGGATGGCGTACAGGTAGCAGCGTCCGCGTGCGCATCGGTAAACCGCAACCCATCCGCAGCCAGAGAATCGATACGCGGCGTGTTCACATGGATGCCGCCATAACAGGAGATGTCCCCGTACCCCACATCATCGGAAAGAATGACGACGATGTTCGGTTTCTTTGGAGCGCGGGTCACAGCAGCACGGCAAACCACCGAAGTAGAAATAGCCGTTGTGAGCATTCCCAGCTTGATAAAGGAGCGCCGATCCATCGGCATAATGGGATTTGACACGTAAATTCCTTTCTAATGATCCTCATTTAACTTTGATTCAGCCTCTGCATTTTGATCCCCGATCAAAGTGGCGAGACTCTGCGCTACATGTTCTGTGCGTCTTTTATATCGGAAACAACAACATCGTCGATCCTCCATGCAGCCATGAGCCGCGCAAATAATTAAGACTTCTGCCATTCGTACGAAGAGTCGCAGTCGGCTTTTTGAGGTTCATCAAGCTGTTGACAGTGATGCAACCCTACCCCATAATGTCTAATTGTAATCCATTACACAATCCCATAACCGCATAAACTTGGCTGACGACACAATAAACGCGATTCTATTACCGCCGGTGCTATGTACACGAAGAATACAGACGACCTGTACTAATGCAGGAAAATTCGCTTCTTACTTGATCACTGAGAGGAACTCCAATGACTCCGACTCGACGAGTTATCTTCAGAATATGTCTTAGCTACGCACTTGCTGCAGGTTTGATGGCTGGTCCTGCGCATGCGACAGATCTGGTTACCGGCATGAATGTAGTCAACCCTCAATGGGCCAGCGTGGACGTTCAAAATGCTATCATCAGCCAACTTAAGACAGCGGGCGTTCGCGTCATCCGTGTCCCCCTGACGCCAAGCGATAAAGATATCGATTTTGCCAAACGTGCCTTCGCTCAGGGCATTCAGATAGATGCCATCATTAAACTCCAATATCCGCAGGATGCGCCGACACGACCCTATCAGCCAGAAAAATTTCCGCACATGTGGAGCGGAAGTCCCTTATCATTTGCCGATCCTGAGCTTTCTAAAGCACAGTTTCAGAAATTGATTGAAAAACTGGAAGCCAGTGGCATCACCCTGGCAGGACTGGAACTCGGCAACGAAATTAACCAGGCAGCTTTTAATGCGGACTTCCCGCTACCGGGCGAAGGCATAACCTTCGGCCTGAACGATTTGTATCACGACCCAGAGGCAAAGCAGATTGCCAAGGGATTTCTGCAATATTTGAAGGTTCTGGCAGAGCTCAAGGATGTGCGGGATCATTCTAAACTAAACCAACGTACACCCATCATTTCCGCTGGACTTGCCGGTGGTGGTCCAGAGGGCCACAGTCCCCAAAAAAAGAAAGATAGTGTGAGCATCAACGCGACACTACAGTTCCTGCGTACCCATGGACTGGATAGCCTAGTGGATGCCTACGGTGTTCACACCTACCCATGGAATGGGGGGACACCAGAAAACAGAAAAATGTCCCTGGAAAAATATGTTATTGCGGAATGCGGGCATGTGAATTCCAGAACCGGCAAACCGTGCTGGATTACGGAATGGGGCATCGTAAATGACAACATTTCCTGCCCGGTGGATGATACCGGGCGTTCTCCGATTGTGGGCGAGATCATGGATGATTTTCGCGAGTTTGCGAAGCAAGGTCGTTTGACCGCCGCTTTATACTTCTCGTGGAACATGGATCCTGCCTCAAAGAGATCGGACGTCTACCGCTGTGGCAACCTAACTGAAAGCGGAAAGCTGGCATTGCTGCCTTGAGGATGTAAGGGGCCAATGAGTTTGGCCATCTTGCAGGTAACTTCCAATGCGACCATAGAGTAATTCATTCGCCTCAGTCTTTCCCCTCTCCTGCGTTCGGCACCCGCCCTTTCCACTCTGGCCGACGCGCTCAACAGCCGCGATTGGCGCATCTATCAAGCACTCGCACTGCAACTGATCGCCCGCGTGCGACGTCTCTACGCCGATGAGCGCGTTATGATGGGCGTCTATGTCCGCCGCGGCCAGCAGTCCATCGTCGGCGCTGCCGTGACGGCCTATGGAACTACCACCACGGTCTACGGCGGGGACAGGTCAGGACTACGATACCGGCTTGACCATGGTGAACGCGACGCGACCGAAATAGGTGGACGGCCCTTCATGCCGGGGAATGAATCAGATGACAGCAGGCCGCCGTTTGGCGGCCATTGCGGTGATCTTCTGAACGGCTGCGTCCAGGCCCGGGGACTCCGCATGAACGGTGATCTCGCTGGCATCGCCTGCACTTTGAACGATTCCCATACATAGCCCGTTGAAGGCGCTACGCCAGCTGGCGTGGTCGGGCTCATGGCAGCTTGGGTCACCGTTTCCCACGCCGATCAGCTTACCCGGTCCGTCAATACGAAACGTAATGAGGTTGTTCGCCTCGGGCACAAAGAGGCCGTTGCGGTCCAGTAGCTTGACGTGCAGTACGGAAAGATCTTCGCCATCGGCCAAGATACTGGCCCTGTCGGGCGTGAGAATGATCTTTGCGGCCGGTCCCGCGGTTTCGTGTCTCCCGACAAGAGCCGTTCCCCCTACGCCGGTTGCGTGGGCTTCCAGTATCCCGGGCTCATACCTCACCTTCCAGGAAAGGTGCCCGTTTTTCTTGACGACCTGCGCGCCGAGACTGCGTCCGTTCACAAAAAGCTCGACCGTCTTCTGATTGCAGTAGCACCACACGTTGATTTCCTGCCCCTCTTTTCCAGGCCATGTCCAATGAGGAAACAGGTGGAGGGTGGGCTCGCTGCTCCACCATGCCTTGTAGTAGAAGTAGTTGTCCTTGGGGAATCCGCAAGTGTCCATGAGCCCGAAGTGAGAGCTAATGCACGGAACGTCATACGGAGTAGGCTCTCCGCGATAATCAAAACCGGTCCAGACGAAGCCGCCCGAGAGCCACTCCCTGGCGTCATATATGGTCCACCACTCTTCGGCCGTGGCTCCCCACCCGGGCTTGTTAGTGTCATAGGCGCTGACATAACCACGCTCGGACTCCTTGCGGTAGATGCCGCGCGTGGAAACCGTACTGGCGGTTTCGGTACCGATCAGCGGCTGCTGAGGGTGAGAGGAATGATATTGGTCCATCTTCGCGACCGATCCGTAGTTGAACCCCTGAACATCAACGACATGCGACAAGCCCTGGCCCCACAGCTCTTGCTTGCTCATAGCGGCGGTGATCGGACGGGTGGGATCGAGGGAGCGAACCAATTCTTTCATTATGGCACCGATCCGACGACCGGTCTCGGTTCCCTGTTCGGTTTCCTCGTTGGCGATGGACCAGAGCACGAGACTGGGATGATTGCGGTTCTGCCTGATCATCCGCTCCAGCTCACTAAGGCCTTCCGGACTGGAAGAAAACATCCGCGTCTCGGCCATAACTAACATCCCGAGCCGATCACATGCATCCATAAACTCCTGCGTAGGTGGATTGTGAGTGGTCCGACAGCCGTTCGATCCCATCTGCCGGAGCAACTCTACGCGGTAGCTCTGGAGGCGGTCTGGAAGGGCTGCGCCGACCCCTGCGTGGTCCTGATGATTGCAGGTGCCCTTGATCTTCACTGGCTTGTCATTCAGGAAAAAGCCCTTGTCCGGATCGAACCTTATGGTTCGGATACCGAAGGTGACGACGTCCTGATCGACCTCCGCACCCACCGATTCAACGGTCGAAGTAAGGCGATAGAGGTTGGGAGATTCGAGCGACCAAAGCGCAGGCATGTGCATCTTCATCGATGACGAGAAGACTTCCTTTGCGCCCGCGGCAATGTCCATCGCCAACGATTGCGCGGTGGCGACGGTCTTTCCCGACGAGTCGGTGACCTTGCTCCGCACGTTGCATCGACGGGTATTCTTGCCGTCATTGGCTACTTCGGTGCTGATTTTCAGCTCCGCGATGTCGCCGGTCACATTGGATTGCACCTGTGTGCCCCACTGGGTGAGGTGCAAGGGAGCGGTCTTGGTCAGCCACACATGACGATAGATTCCAGCGCCTTCATAGAACCAGCCTTCGTGGAGCGAAGCATCCACCCGCAAGCTGACGACGTTCTTGTCCCCGTACTGGAGGAAGTCGGTAATGTCGACGGTAAACGGCGCGTAGCCGCTGAAGTTTCGCGCAAGGTAAAACCCGTTCACGAAGACGGTGGCGTCTCGAAACACGCCATCGAACTCGATGCAGATGCGTTTGCCTTCATCTACCTTATCGATGCTGAAGACGCGCCGATACCAAGCGATGCTGGTTTCGGGAAATTCGCGGCCGAGCGGCTTGGCCCCGGTGTGCACCAGCGTTGGATTCAGGACAATCGGAAGGTCAACCGCCCAATCGTGCGGAAGATCGATGCTGGTCCAGGCGCTGTCATCAAACACAACCGTGTTGACGGGAGCTGTGACTCCCGATTTGGCATAGGTGCCGCTCTTGTTCATCTTTCCTAATGCGAAGTCCTTGTCGACATCGCAGATGTTCCCAAGATGAAAACGCCAGCCGAAGTCCAAGAGCAGCCGTTCGCGCAGATGATCGGCCTCAGCGTCAGATCCGAGGGACTGCGCCGATTCGAGCGTGGGAGAAGCGGGTGCTTCCGATGGCAGTTGAGAAAAGAGGCTGCCGGCCGTCAGTACCTCCGCAGAGGTCACTAGACCGGCTTTCATCACGTCACGTCTTGTCCACTTCTGCATATCGTCGGCTCCCCTGCTGTGGCCAAGCGCCTCTTACGGTTCAACCTCGCCCAACCCCGGACCAAAGGGCGCCAATGCAACGGTGCGGTAGGGATTGAAGATAATGTCGTGATGATCTGCGGCAAAATTCCACATCTCGGTCAAGAGATCCTTCCTCACTTGCTCCAAGGCCGGTGAAAGCGGAGGCCACGGTACGTGTCCATCCTTTGGAAGTCCTTTTCCCGCTTTAACCGCAGCACGTTTCGCGGGCAGATCGGGAAATGCGAGATTGTGCATTTCGTAGGGATCGTTTTTCAGATCGTAGAGTTCGTCATAGTCGAACCCGTTGTACACATACTTGTATTCCTTCGTCATAACGATTCGCTGTGTGTAGTACAACTCCACACCATTCATCTGGGTGCATGTCGCGTGTCTCCATGTGGCCGGCGTCTGCCCTTTGAGCCAAGGCATGAGACTTGCACCCGACAGCTTCGCAGGAGACGTTACACCGCACACCTCCAGAATGGTGGGCGCGAAGTCGACCTGATCGACAAAAGCATCCACTTCTCTGCCGGGAGAGACCGCGCCCTTAGGCCAGCGAATCACGCAAGGGATGTGATAGGCCTCGCGAAAGGATGGAACACCCTTCATCCATAGACCATGCGCGGCATGATAGTCCCCGTGGTCGGAGACGTAGATCACGATTGTGTTATCGGCCTGACCGGTCTCATCGAGTGCCTTCAGCATTTGACCGAATAATTCGTCCTGCATGGAACACTTCGCGTAGTAGTGAATCAGCGCGAGCTTCGATTCTTCATCCGAGAGCTGCGACCAGTACTCATACCGCTGGCGCTGATAGATTCGCGGCTTGTCGTCCATGGTGTCTTCAAAGCTTGCGGGCAACTCGATCTTTGTGGGGTCATACAAGTCAACGAACTTCTTCGGCGCCCAATACGCGTCATGGGCGCCGCTGTTGGAGATCATGACGCACCAGGGCTGACCGGTCGCCGCCATCTCCTTCATTCCCGCGATACCGGCCTGCACAACCTTGTAATCGGGATTGTGCTGGAAAGTATCGTCAGGGGTGGTGTTGTAGAATTGGAAGTTTCCCCAGTCGGGCCGCAGTATTTGTCCGGGCGGCCGCATGGCTGGACTGTAGTTCTCCCCGCGCGCACGCTTCCATTGCGCTGCCTGGGCAACCTCGTTCTCCTCTAGGTTGTCCTGCTCGAGCGTGCTGAGAGCCTTGAATCCGCAGGTCTCCGCTTTCACATGCCTTCCTACATGTAACTTGCCGGCATAGCCCGTTTGATACCCCGCATCCTTGAGCGCATTTCCCCAGAACGGCGTGCCGGGATAGGGATCGGGATGGATGGCCGTATTCGTGCTCACGTTGTTGTAAATGCCGGTCTCAGACGGATATCTGCCGCTCATGAAGCTGGCGCGCGATGGGCAGCAATGCGGGGCCGGGCAATGTGCGGAGTTAAAGGTGATCGCCTCCTTCCTGAAGCGATCCATGTTCGGCTTGACCACAGGACTGCCAGGCAGCACTGTCGCGCCGTTTTGCTGATCGGGCAGAAAGATCAGAACGTTGGGCGAGCCTGTCGGAGCTTTCGAGGACGCAACCGGAGGTGCCGGTTGAGGCAATGCGTCGGCGCGTACGCCTGCAGCCGCCGCGGCGGAAGCGGTGGCGGCTGTGGTGAGAAACTTTCTGCGGGTGATCATGGCTGCTCCGATGTAGGTCAGTGGACTGAGAGTGCCGTAGGATATGGGCCGATTTATGTCCTACGAATACGATAGGAATTGAAGCCTCATACTCGGTGCGTCCGCAAAATGAACACGATTACATTTTTAGTATTTTCTATTTCCCGGAGAATGTCAAATGAGGATTTCGTGCCTCAATAATCGCCTCGCGATTCGTCTGCGCCCCAGCGAATCTTGAGCCTGGGCTTGCTGATCTTGTGTCTGCCAGTTCTGAAATGCCCGGCGAAATTTGTACCAGTTGTAATGAGAGAGACTGGATTACAAGGAGCAGGGAGCAGGCGAGAGCAACGAGGGCCTGGAAGCATGTTTTAGATTCCTCGTAGTATGTGGCGAAGAGCTGGAAGTGCGTGAGTTTGCTGAAGCAGCGTTCGATACGGTTGCGCTGCTTGTAGAGAATTTGGCCGTACTTCCGCTACACCGTGCGGTTACGCTTCGACGGAATGACCGCCGGTGATGATGAAATCCAGCGGCTCGCCGCGCCCCTTTTTTTGCGGCCCATGGCCGCTTGCTGGTGAGTCCGCACGATGGTGGAATCCAGCATCAGATACTGGTTTTTCTTATCCCGCACCAACTCGTGAAAAATCCGTTCCCAAACCCCGGAGGTGGCCCAGCGCATGAAGCGCTTATGCACACTCTTGTACTTGCCATATCGCTCTAGCAGGTAGTGCCAGCGCGCCCCGCTACGCAACACCCACAGCACGCCGCTCACAAACAGCCGGTTGTCAGCCGCGGTTCGGCCTACATGTTCTTTGCGTCCGGGCAGAAAATCCTTGATCTTCTCCCACTGCACATCGCTTAGCTCGTACCGACTCGCCATACCTCTACATCACCAGCAAGCCTCATACCCAGCAACGTGTACCTGGAGAGCCGCGGCGTGAAGCTGGGCACGGGCACCATCGTGGATGCAACGCTGATCGAAGCTCCTTCGTCGACCAAGAACAAGAGTGGCGAGCGCGATCCAGAGATGCACCAGACGCGCAAGGGCAACCAGTGGCACTTTGGCATGAAGGCGCATGTGGGTGTGGATGCGGAGACCAAGCTGGTGCACACGGTTGCGGCCACGGCGGCCAACGTTGCCGATTCCAAGCTGCTGCCCGAACTGCTGCGCGGCGACGAGATGGTGGTGTGGGGCGATCAGGCCTATCAGGGCCAGGCTGCCGTGCTCGCCGAGCACGCTCCGCGGGCCGAAGACCGCACCTGCCGCCGCTGGCGTTCCAAGCTCCACGTCTGGCCTGAGCAGCGTGAGGCCAACCGCATCCACTCCAAGACACGCTCGCGCGTGGAGCATATCTTCGCGGTGTTGAAGCTGCGATTCGGCTTTGTGAAGGTGCGCTATCGGGGTTTGCTCAAGAACCTCAATCGGCTACATACCAGCTTCGCGCTGGTCAACCTCATCACAGCGCAAAAACATCTCGCGGTGCTCGGGCAGTAGTGTGTCCGAAAACGCAAAAAGCATACTTGTTCAGAGCGCGAACGCCAGAAAACACACTAAAACAACCAAAAGCTCCCTCCCTCAAGTCGTACCGGAGACTTGATCAGACCTTCCTTAAACGTCAAAACTCAAAGCGCGCGGCAAGTTGAACTTGCCGTGGCGCCCCTTGTTGGGAAGTGATTGCCCCAAACCCTGTTGCGTGCGACCCTGGAACTCCGGAAGCCGGCACAAAAGCCGTTGACACATTGGCGACAGGATTGCCCAAATTCGTGTGGTTGAATAGATTGAATGCCTCGGCACGAATCTCCGCGCGATAACGGTTATTGTGCATTGGAATTGCCTTGATGAGCCCAAAATCGATGTTTTCGAAACCAGGCCCGATCAGGCTGTTACGGCCACTATTGCCAAAGGTTCCTACGGCATTCACCTTATAGGCAGCCGTGTTGAAGTATTGAGTCGCTTCCTGCGCCTTGTTGCTGCTCTTGTAGATCGTACGAACTCCGATGACGTCGGCTGTGTCCGCGTTGACGCCACTTTGGGAATTGTCAACGCCGGAAACGACGGTGAAGGGCGTGCCGCCTTCCAGGCGCAGAATGCCGTTGACCTTCCACCCTTTGATCAGAAGGTCAGAGAAGACCCCAGCCGTGCCAAAGCTGGGAAAGCTATAGACAAAAGAACTTACAAAGACCTGGGGAATGTCAAAGTCAGAGACAGCCCGATTGCTCCTTAGGTTGAAGGGATTGAACGGCGCGGAAGAAGGCGTTGAACCGTTATCAATTGAGCGTTCCCAAGTGTAGCTCGTTAGAACGGTGAGACCTTGCGTGACGCGTTTGTTGATGGTCACCTGCAGAGAGCTGTAGGACGAATGTCCGCCGGAAAAGGTGCGAGTCATTGAGGAGAAATTCGGTGCATAAACTCGCCGTGCCTGGGTGGTGGAGCCTGCCTTCCCGTAGACCGCCGGGTCCAGTTCGGTTTGCAAGGTCAGATGCCCTCCATTGGCACCAACATAGGCAATCGTGGCAACGATCTGGGAAGGAAGCTGCTGCTGCAGATTCAGATTCCACTGCTCCGCGCGTCCATTTTGAAAGTTTGGGTCAAAATCGTAGATTGTGCCGAGGGGACTTGAGAATATATATCCGGATTTCCCTGGCACTGCTGGAGTGAAAGGAAATGGATCGCCACCAATGTCGCTGTAGGGATTGGCGAGCCCGCCTGTGGGCTTGCTCGCGGAGATCGCAAGAGCGTACGGAGAGTTCAGCGATTCGTTGTTCAGTATCTGCTCGCGAACACTGGCGTTATAAATCCCGATCCCTCCGCGCAGACTTGTCTTCCCATCGCCGTATACGTCGTACGCGAAACCGACGCGCGGACCGATCTCGCCCCATTTGCCGTTATAAGTGTTCGTCGGGACACCGGCATCACCCGGGAAGACGTATCCGGCGGGTGCCGTTGGAAAGACCGTGGACTGCTGGCCCGGCCGAAATTGCGCATATCTGTTCAAAACATCGTGCAAGGGAACAAACGGCTCCCACCGTATCCCCAGGTTTAAAGTGAGACGTCGTGTGACTCTCCAGTCGTCTTGCAGAAAAAAGTCAGGTTGCACGCTCTGCGGCTCCCCTTGATTTAACGATTCCTGGTTGAAGACGTTCAGCTTTCCGGTGACGAAGTCCGCTAATGCGTATCCAGTGTAGGACGCTCCAAACGTGAGTACTCCATCGGAATTGAACGTCTGATACTGATTCACGTACGACTGACGGATATCCCCACCGAAGGCCAGAGCATGATTGCGGATGCTCCAAGTCGCCAGATCGGAGTATTGAAACTCGTGGCGATACTGGTTCAGCGGCCAGCGGCTAAATGAGGTAAAGAAACCCGTGACTGTAGTGTTATATCCGATCTGGGCGGTAGGTGCAGCTCGTGTGATCGCCGAGCCGAAATCTCCCCAGGTTTTCTGCAATGGCACGACGGGGACCTGCTCACGCGCTATGTCATTGAAGCCAAAGATAAACAAATTGACGAGTTTCGGGCCGAAGACATGAGTTTCATTTACAGCTGCTGAGTAAACTTTGTAATTGATTTGCGAAAGGAAGCCGGGCAGACTTGTCGAGCCGTTAATCTGCAATGTTGGATTTGAGTCGTACAGAAACCTGCCGGCGAGTGTATCGTTCGCCTTGATATTGCTGTCGAGTCTAATGACATATTGATCATCGTTGCTGGTGCTATTCGCGTGATAAGTGTAGGCGTTGAGGCCTGCATTGGGTGTGGGAATGAAGGCTGCCGCCCAAGCCTGCGCGATTGGGCTCACACTCGTCGACGGGATGATGTTTCCGGGAGCCGCTTTGCCCGTTGCGGGATCCTTCACAACTGTGGACACTTGCGAAAAGTTCCCTTGGAGCTCGAGAGCGTCAGGCACTTGGGTAGTCAGTGAACTGGGAGAACTGTTGATCCTCGTGCCCTGATAAGCCGCGAAGAGGAAGAGCCGATTGTGGAGGATTGGGCCTCCGATGGTTCCACCAAACTGGTTCCTTCGATACGGAGCGACACTGAGAGCGAAGTAACCCGCCGCGTCCATCGCTTGGTTGCGCACATAATAGAAGCTGCTGCCATGAAATTGATTTGTACCGGACTTAGTGATTGCGTTCATCTGTCCACCCGATCCACGGCCCTCGCGCGCGCCGTAGTTGGTCGTTTCGATACTGAACTGATCTAATGCGTCCGGATTTGGCTCGACGGACGGCGTATCGAAAAACGGGTCCTCATTATCAACGCCATCCAGCGTGTAATTCACTTGGTCCGCGCGTGCTCCATTGATCGCAATGACGTTATTCTGTGCCTGCCCCCCTCCCCCGGCGGTTACCTGTGCAGCTCCCGCGACAAGCTCCTGAAGGTCTAGAGGGTTACGCCCATTCAGTGGCAGTTCCTTCACGCGATCAGCGTCCACGACCTCATTAATGGTGGCTTCGTGCGTGTCTACTTGTGCAAGCCCCTCGGTAACGGTGACCTCCGAAGTCAGTACACCAAGTGCGAGAACGGGAGAGATCTGGCGCGATTCGTCGATCTGTACCACTATGTTGTTGACAACGGAGGTTTGGAAGCCTGGCGCTGACACGCGAAGCCTATAAGTCCCGGGAAGAATCGAAGAAAACACATAGTTTCCGACATCCGTCGATTGGGTGACGATCGTCTGATGGGTGTCGTTTTCAGTCAGAACGATCTGAGCACCTGGAATTGCAGCCTTTGTGGGATCTGTCACAGTGCCGAATACCGTGGCACGGCCCTGCGCATGCAAGGTTGTAGAGACGATCAGCAGGATGAGAGCTGTTACGTAAAACATCAAAACAGAAGGAAATTTCGGCAAAATATGCTCCGTGACGAAAGGGAAGCTGCTCTTTATCGGAATGAATGTAAACCATTACACTGTAGGGTTGTCAAGCAGAAATCTCCAAGGAGGCAAAGTCCTCGGGTTCGAGGACGACTCGAACTGCCCGGAAATCGCTTTAGGAGAGTCTCTTCATCAACTTCTCGCTCCGCCAATCCGTTTATATGCCTTTTGCTGGATAATGGCTGGTATTGTTGCCTTGAGGATGTAAGGGACCTATGAGATTGGCCATCTTGCAGTCAAGTACACGTTCTTCCAATGCGGCCGATCTGCAATCGCGCGCCTGAACGAGTATTAGATCGCTGATGGTGATGAAATTCACCCAATAACGACCAACCGCCTACAACTGGATCTCATGAATTAGATTCTTTCGGAACGAGTGTTATCGTCCGACTGCAACGACTGTAGTGAGCTTATGCCTCGAACGAGCGCCACCGATATCCACTGATTACATCCATCGATCAGTTCAAGCGCTGAGTGAATGCCTACCTTAGACGGTCAACTATAATTCATTTCTCTGGAGTATATTCTTGCGATCTATCTCTTCCGTTCGTCGCTCTCTTGTGCTGATCGCGCTCTCCTTTCTGTTATGGGGGGTTCTACGCTCCCTCGACGACATCCTTGTCGCACTCTTCCAGGCTTCCTTCACTCTGCCCTACGCCATAGCAATGCTGGTTCATTTCAGCTTCTTCTCTGCCTATTTGCTTGGCTGTATTCCTGCAGGTATCTATCTCCGTCACTATGGTTATCGCAATTCCCTCGTGTGTGCGCTGATGATGATGACCGCAGGCTCCGCGATCTGCATGATCGCACTCTGGCTCCATGTCTATCAGTTCTGCCTCGCAGGTGTGTTCGTCATTGGCATCGGTATCGCAGTGCTCCAAACGGCAGCCAATCCATGCGTTAGCCTTCTCGGTCCGGAGGGCACTGCTACCGCGCGCCTTCTCCTTGTACAGTGCTTCAATGCCCTGGGAGCAATGCTCAGTCCACTGGCCGGCACCATCCTTTTCGGAACCTGGACCCGTCTCTCCCCCGCGCAACTGGCATTTCCTCGGACACGGCTTGCCACTATCTATCTCGCCGCTACATCGCTTCTTTTTCTCCTGAGCATAGTGGTGAAACGATCGTTTGCGAGCATTCTTTCCCAAAAGCGGTCGTCCCACGGATCAGGATGGAATCTTCTCCGCCATCGTCCTCTCCTCTGCGGCATCGTCGCGACTTTTCTTTATGTCGGCACGGAAGCAACGTTGCTCGGACACTCTATTCCTTACCTCTCTGGACACGGTCGCACAGGCTTTCTCCCCAGCACGGCGGCCACCCTACTCTCCGTCTATTGGGGTGCGGTCATCATCGGCCGCATCAGTGCCGCGCAGTTGCTCCGGCGTGTGCATACGCGCACTCTTCTTCAAGGCGCTTCTGTCCTTGCGTTCTGTCTGATTCAGGTTTCCATCTTTGGCCAAGGCTCTTCCGCCAGTGCAGCTCTTTTGGCCACAGGTCTCTGCAACGCCGTGATCTTTCCTGCAATCTTTTCATTGAGCACCGCAGGACTAAAGGTCGAGGAGCTTCCTCACGCTTCCGCGCTGCTCTCCACCAGCATGTGTGGCGGAGCCGTGCTGCCCATACTGAGCGGCACCCTCGCAGATCACTTCGGAATTACCACAGCTTTCGCGCTTCCTTCCCTTGTCTATGCTTTCATCGCTCTTGGCGCCACGATCTTCTTTCCGCCCGACTATCATCTGCAGAATAGTTAACTACCGCTGCCCCCCGTTCTCGGCGTGATGGCAAACGAACCTTGCAATCGATCTCAATCAAAAACAGGTAGCCTATGATACTTTTGAGTGCGTCTTGATGCTTTACGGCTATCTGGAGTTTTCCACTCAAGACTTCGCTGCTTTGATGTAATCGTTTGGTTGTTTTGTCTGCTTATTCGAACGCTCGTGCAAGGTTCTCTGCAAATATTCTTCCGGACACGCAGACGAGCTACGTCAGAGTTTGGCTTACGTAGGGCAACCTGCGACGGAACTAGGGCTGGGACAGCTACAGGCACTGCGGGAGACTGCTGGGCCTGCCGGAGCTCATTAATCTCCCGCTGCTGTTGCTGGATCTGAACAGCCTGCTGCTGAATGAGCTGCTTAAAACTCGTTTAGCGTCTGCCGGATGTCCTGATCGCTATTTCCCGATGGTGGTGTACTGTTCGTTGGCGCGCTCTGAGCCTGTGCGGAAATGATGCCAGCCGCAAAAAGTGTGATCGTGGCAAATCTAAACCCAGAGTGCATAACAAGGCTTCCCAATGAATGAGTCCGTCTTTCAATAGCGTTTGGGGAAGGAGGATCTAAAGCGTTGGAAAGTTGTCACGTCCGCAGCATTGCTTTGTTTTCTTCCCGCTGCCGCAGATGCACGGCGAATTTCTTGACGGCTTGGCTCCGCCGGATACCATCAGGTCCTGGCCTGCCATCCACTTCATTACATTCGCCGGCGCGCGCTGCGCGTTCAATTCGTTCACCATGAACTCCATAGAATCCGCAACATGGTGGAAGAAGTGTTTATACGAGGCGCACAGGTAGTTGAGTCCATATTCGCCATCCGGCGTTGTGAGAAACCGGTGCTTCGGACACTCCCCATTGCACGCGAAGCGCACGTCACACTCTCTGCAGTAGCGTGGCAGTAGATCCCGCTTGTTCTGCCCGAAAGCGACCTGCTGTGGGGACGCCACCAGAGTCGACATGGGCGTCTCCAAGATGTTCCCCAACAAATTATCTGGGTACACAAAGTGATCGCAGGAATATAGATCGCCTGTGTGCTCCAGCGCCATGGCAGTTCCGCATGTTTCAGCGAAGACGCAAAGTCCCGCGCCTGCTCCCGCCCATATCTGCAGCGCTACATCGAACATCTGGATAAACTGCTTCCCCACATCGTGGCGAACCCAGTAGTCGTAAATGCCACAGAGAAAATCACCATATTGACTGGACCCTACGGACCACTCGGCCACAGCCGCTGGCATCGGCTCATCATCGTCCGCGTCCGCAGGCTTGATCCGCACCAGCCCGTCAGCCGTTGCGCCGCTCGCGATTCGTTCCACCAGCGGGATGAATTGCATGAAGCCGCTGCCAATTTCCTTCAGAAACCGATAGACCTCCAGCGGCTGCTGCGCATTGCGGCTGTTGACCACCGTCAGCGTATTGAACTCGACAGCATGGCG
>JARLFX010000450.1 GCA_031296355.1 Acidobacteriaceae bacterium | reverse complement strand
CGGGACCCAGGATGCCGTGGCAGCATAAGTGGCTAGTGGCTGAGGTTGCATTAACGGCACAGTGAAGCGCACAATAGGCCAAAGCTGTCTGTGCCGTGAGTTCCGATATAATAATGAAAATACGTAAGGATTACTTATAGTTTGTTCTTATGATAAACTAGTAATGGGGTGGGCATAACAATAAATAAATTTAATAATGCGATCAATGGAAAACCAAGTGTGTAGCAGTGAGAAGCGCCACAGCAGCTCCAAGAGCGACTCGCGACATCAGGAGACGTCTTTCGACAGGCGCTCACCGGATCCGACCCATGGCAAGGACCACCACTTCCAGCACACTCCCAAACACGAGCATTCGCGGAGCAGGGAGAGTCCCACCGGCCACCACTCCCACGCGGGCAACGGCTCCAAAAAAGCGTCCAAGGACCCTTCCAGACTTTCCAAGCAAGTTACATCGCTAACTTTACCACGTAGGAAGGAAGGCAGAGGATATCTCGGACAGTACTTCCACGACCTGATGACGGAGCTGGGACACAGCAAGATGATTCTGGACGAGCGGATTCGTGAGGGCGGCGACTTCCCGCCAAAAGCTCCGGTGCCCGACAACAAGCGGGAGGCCAAACGTCTCCGTCACCGCGAAGCCAAATACGTCGCACTGCAGTTCAAGCTGGCCAACTGCACTGCATGGAACGCGCGCGACCGACAGGCCTACATCCTCTCGGCCAAGTGGTTCTCTAAGTGGAACAAATACGTCGACTTCGAGGAGCTTATTAACAAGCACAAGGTCGGAAACAATGGCCCGGCGGAACCTGTGCTGCATCCAGGACCGATAGCGAGCAAGCAACTAGTTATGGACCCAAAGGAGCACTTTAACCACCACTCGTCCCCCGACGCGCTCTGCAACGCGGTTCTCCAAGATTATGCCGAAGAGAATAAGGATTTCTATGTGGTGAGCAAGGAGCTATGGGAGTACATCCACAAGCGATACAGCGGCTCCACTCTGGTCCGATATTACATACCGACCGGGGTCAACGGAATGACGCATCTTGACCTGAGACTGGCGAAGGTATTATAGGTGCGGCAGCGGGTAGGCGAAGATCGTGTTCATCCGCAAGGGCCAGACCTCGTGCGAGTACCCCAAGCCTCTCTACTTCCAGAGCGATCTCACCTTCCTCGCCTTCAAGACCTACATCATCCACGTCTTCAAGTTCATGAATGGGAAGCAGGAAAACGCCATCCGACTCTGGCGCCTCCTCCCTCAGGGCTGCTTCAACGAGTTCATGCACTTTTACAGAAGCCAGCTCGCCCACGGCAAAGTGAGCTCTTCCTCATAAAAAGTTAGTAAAGTCCGCCGAGAAGGTCGTCTTCAGGGGAATATCGTTGGAGAACTGCATGGACATAGTGATCGCAGACTACGGACTGGCGGATTCGGACGTGCTATTCGTCGAGGTCTGTCACAATGACGAGTGGGTCTTCGAGCTCGACCCCAGACTGCCCAAATATTTCGGGCCGCGAAACGGGGCGGAGAGGATAACCGAGGCGGCGAGCTACCACAGATACTGGGAAGTGCTGAACCAGCGACCGTTTGCGACTGTGGAAAGTCGGACATTTCCTCTTCCGGAGTACGCCCGAATTCTCCAGTGCATGCAAGATCGCGAGAATGCGATCAAGGCAAAGGTGGAGTGCGAGGCGATGAAGACGGAGGAGAAGACGCCGGTTCCGTCTGTGCCGACGGCTGCGACTGCGACGGAGACTAACGAGCCCAATGGAACGAGCGAGGCGAACGCAACGAACGAGACCAGCGATGGCATGGATCCCAACAAGGATCTAGTTGAGTCGCCAAAGGTGCCGCCGACAGTTCCGATTAGCGTGTCGCCGCCGGAGATAAAGGCGGCCGAGGCATCCACTTCGGACAACTGCGAATCTGCGATCCACCTCGCCCTCCCCGATCCGGAACCCGTCCCAGAGCCTCTCCAGACTCCTGAAGCCGTGGCTGAATGTCTCAATATCAGCATCGACCTAAGGAGCAGCGTTGAGCCCGAGTCAATGCCCGAGGCCTCACCCTCCCCGCTCGTGACCCCGACGCACCTCTTCTCTCCCTCGGCTGTGAACGTAAGAATATGTGTGTAATGGCGTAGACACATTCCGAAACGAAGGTGTGTCTGAGACTGGACAGCAGCCAGACGAAGGCGGTCGTCACCCGTCCCAAGCGTTCCCACAAGTCCAAGTCTGGCTCCAGCTCAAAGCAGAAGCCGAAGTCGGTCGCAAAGATCCCGTCTCCGCCACCAGCACTGGAGCCCCTCACATGCGCCGAGCCCGGCCCTGAGACCATTCGCGGGCACAAGGGCCGGCCCAGCGGCATCCAGAACATCGGCAACACCTGCTACCTCAGCAGTACTCTTCAATGTCTCAAGCACACCAAGTTGCTCTGTGACTATCTGCAGGGGGACGCCGACGTGGATGCAACACAACCTAAGGGCGAATTCATCACCGCACTCTGCAAGCTGATGCGGGCCCTGCACAACGATGGTCTTTCTGTCTCGCCCTTCCAGTTTAAACGTGTGATCGACAAACAGACGGCACAGTTCGCCTCGAACAAACAGTGCGATGCACACGAATTCTTGATGTTCCTCCTGGACCGGCTTCACGACGAGGCAAAACAAGACACCGCATGGTCCGACCTTGACTCGCGGATAAAGGAGGTGTTCTACGGAAAATTCGTGTCGACGATCGAGTGTCTGGAATGCAAGCATCTGTCAGTAACATATGAGCCATTCATGTGCGTTTCGCTGCCGATCGACGACGCCGCCGAAGAGCTGCCGCTCCTCCTCTACACTAGTTCCCGCCACATGTTCGCCCTCGTCTGCAAATTCGACGATGAGAGCATATCGATCGGAATGCTGAAGGCGGAGATAAAGCGCCAGCTAATCGTCAGAGACCTCGACATCTACCTCTTGCTAGATAACAAGAAGCTGGAACGGGTGGCGGACACGACGCCGCTCAACCAGATTCTGGTCGAAAAATCGTGGGAGCTGTACGCGATAGAGAGAGACCCGCAGGACCTGATCCCGCTGCCGCTAGTGAAGTTGGATCTGGGGAAGACGTCGCCGCCGCTGATTCTGTGCGGGAGGCCAGACCTGGCAGAATTGGGGGCGACGCTGACGCGGCTGATGGCGAGGCCGTACGCTATCGAGGATCCCGCAGAAATGGATGCGGCTCCTGCGCCCGTCTCCTCAGGCGCGTTCAACCTGTGCAATCCGGTCCAGCACGAGGATGCGGGTGGAGTGAGCTACTTCCAGGTTGAGGTCAAGGCGGCCAGTCGCTCCTCCCACCTTAGCGAACTGATCGGGAAGCTGCCGCACCAGAGCGTGGAGATAGTCCGACACAGGATCGGCGGAGAGGACTGCGACACGCTGCAGGGGTGCCTCACGAATTTCACCAGCACCGAACGTCTCCAAGGACTCAACCAATGGTCCTGCGAATCGTGCAAGAAGTTTACTGACGCACACAAGAAGATCGAATATGGACAGCTGCCGCGGGTGCTGATTATCCACCTGAAACGATTCAAGGTCCGCTGCAAGCGCAACCGCATAAAGATATCGAAATTGATTCGGTTCCCTCAGACGCTGCAGCTGGACACGGTGGACAAGCAGCAGCACACATACCGACTGTACGCGGTCATAAACCACTCCGGCGACACCGAGCACGGTCATTACACAGCATATTGTAAGGACATGAACGGCGGCGAACAGTGGCTGCTATTCGACGACAGCAAGGTGACTCCGGCTGATCCCAGTCAGCTGGACACCAGCTATGCGTATGTGCTGTTCTACGAACAGACGTCGTGATGTCTGCCTAATAACCTATTTTAAGCTGTTATCAAGTTATTATAACCGTGCCTCTAAGACTCTCATTGTGAACACTCACGCGTCTTCATTGTCACTTTATTATGCACTCGTGCTATCGTATCACACGCTGCTGGGGTTTTGGGGTTTTGGGGTTTTGGGGTTTTGGGGTTTTGG
>JARLFX010000449.1 GCA_031296355.1 Acidobacteriaceae bacterium | reverse complement strand
CCAAAACCCCAAAACCCCAAAACCCCAAAACCCCAAAACCCCAGCGCCTCAACAATAACCGGCAGCGACACTGGAGGCAGCGTGTGCACATAATATGTGGGAGCGCTCGCGATGTGATATTATTAATAATGATGCTCAAGAAGAATATAATTGAAATTTAAATGGATTACGGCGATATAAACGACATTATCAAGGAGTTCCTGAAGTACAACGGCTACAAGTCGACGCTGGAGTGCTTAGAGGCTGAGGAGAAGACCAAGATGGTTGCCAACAAGCTCTCCAAAAAGAACCTCAACATTGTTCCTAAGGTACCGCACGAAACCAGCCAGCTTTTATTAGGACCTTGGAGATGCGTCGGTTCCGAGAATGTACAAGATGATGGAGGCGGACAAGCCCAAGGCGTCGCGAGAGAAAAAGCTGGAGAAGGACATGAACGAGTTGGGCAAGAAGCACAACGCGGTGCTGCAGTCGGCCAGACAGATCTTCTCCATCGCGATCAACTGTCTGCAGCAGCTCCATAATATCAAGGACGGCAACAGTATGGGGGAGAACCTGGGCGAGACCATCGAGAACTATAAGGTGCAGCTCGGCAAGTACCACAAGATCCTCCTCAGCGAGGGTGCTGACAGAAGCGAACTGTTCAGCGAGGCCGTGATGATGGAGCATAAGAAGAAGCTGATAGCCGCGAAGGAGGAGAACAACCTGGAGAACATAATTGAGGTGCTGCTTTCGCTTCGGGTGAACGCCTTGCAGATCTCGCCTGAGCTCCGCAAGAATTTGGTCTACGAACTCATCCGCAACGACATCTTCCTCATCACAAGCAAGAAGAACAACCAGTTCCTGCTGGAGCTCCTCGCAATCAGTTCCCACGCCCTTAAGCATGCACTGTGCGCGCTGATAAGCGTTATCGCCTCAACCTACAAGGGGGTTGAGTACCTCGTCGAAAACGACCAGACCATTCTTCAGAAGATCGTGGACATACTGAAGGAACAGGAGGACGGCAGCGTGACCCAGCGGTTCTGTGTGGCCATTCTTCAGAAGATGAGCATCAAGGAAGACCTCGTCGACCTGCTGGTCAAGAACAAGATGATCGACTGGATCATTAAACTGATTGAGAGGTCGACCACGAAGGAGGTTCACACCTTCTCCCTCGATTTCGCCTCAGCGCTCCTTGCCAACGTCCTCCACGCTAACAACACTTTGGACATGCTAGAGAAGGACCCGGCCTTCACCAAGAGCGTACCTCATCTTCGCTCATCCCATCGTCGTAGATAATGCAGCGGCTTCTGACTCTAATAAGGGAGACGATACCCACGTCGGTGCTGATGCACATATTGATCTCGCTGTCGTACCTGAGCAAGGAACGGTTCTCGCCGCAGGTTGAGCAGTGCCAGTTCGTCGACAAAATCTCCGAGTTCGTTGAATATTTCTCGCAGAATAACGTGTCGGAGAACGAGAACGACGAGATTGACAAGCGGACGGTGCTGGATCTGTGTGCGCACATGTTCCATCCTAAGGACGTCGTTGCCGATTCGAGCCAGTCCATGGAGTACAACGACATGAAGTTTGAGGACAAGATCAAGGAGTTCGAGAATGAGCAGGGCGACCTCATATTCGAGTGCTTCCCCGACGAAGTGAGCTAAGTGGGACACGCTAATTATAATAATGACCCCCATATCACTCTACCCGTATTCGCGCAACTCTACTCCCAGCCGAGAATGCTATTATCCGCGCTATGCTCTCTCCCTCTCCTTCGTTCTTGTTATCGTTTT
>JARLFX010000448.1 GCA_031296355.1 Acidobacteriaceae bacterium | reverse complement strand
CCAAAACCCCAAAACCCCAAAACCCCAAAACCCCTTGCGACACTCCGCTGCGTGCGTACACGTGCTATCTTGTGGGAGATATACATCGCAGGATCCTTATTATTAAGTATATATAATTGCATTGGCGGCCTTAACAATGATGCCGTTGAGGACGATTATGCTGCTGCTGGCCCTGGCATTCCCGCTGGCCATCCACGCGCTCTCCTTCCGACTTGAGTACAACAAGCCCTTCTGCTTCGTCGAGGACCGGCCCGCCGAATCCGTAACCTCTCTCTCCCCATGCTTATAGGACCTCGTGATCGAATACACGATCTACTTCGATATGCCTCAGAACCCCGAAGATGTGGCCTACGAGGGACGTAACGTTAACAGGACACAGAACGCCATCACCGCCCAGGTCGTCCAGCCCGACAAGATCTCCAAGACCTTTGTGCTGGACCAATTGAAGGGAGTGATAAAGTACCCGGTGGAGAGCGGTAAGCATCCGTGGCTGGATAACCCGCAAAGGCGGAAAGTACACTGTGTGCTTCAACAACCTGCTGACCGTCATGAAGCGTTCTGGCGACGCCGTCGAAATGTCCATCAAATTCTCCATCCCCGAGCTCGTCGACACCGAAGTCCAGCAATGTAAACTATAAACGCCAGCGAATAGCCAAGAATGCGACTAAGGACGAACACCTTACACATCTGACGGGCTACTCCGAGATCCTGACGAAGAAGGCGGAAGACCTTGGCAAATATCAGGAGTACGAGATAACGAAGGAGGGCGAGTTCAAGGACACGATCGAGAACACCAACTCGATCATCCAGTGGTGTGCCATCACACAGACGGTGGTGTTCTGCATCCTGGGGGCGTGGCAGATCTGGTCGCTGCGGGCGTTCTTCATTAAGCGCGGAATCGCATAATAATGCCGACTCCTTCTCTGATTGTTATTCTCGAGTTTAATAATCATATACATGCAATACATATCATCAGCTATATCTGCCAGCTTTTTATAAACTGGCATACGCACGTATGGAAGGGAAGTCAATTTGGTCCGTTATCAATCCGGATTAGATCTGTCCGTAATCAAGCTTGGTCTCGAGCTTCTTGCCCTCCTTGAGCTTGCGGGCGGCCTTCATGAAGTCCTCTTGCATGACGTAGTCGCGGCCCGCGCGGATGGCGAACATGCCGGCCTCAGTGCACACATTCCTCAGGTCTGCCCCGTTGAAGTCTTCCCCCAGTTTCGACACCGCCTCGTAGTCGATATCACCTCTCTTCGTTATGGGCTTCGCGTGTATCTTAAGGATGTCAACTCTCGCAGGCTCGTTGGGCAGCGGGATCTCGATCTTCCGGTCAATGCGGCCCGGACGGATGAGGGCAGGGTCGAGCACATCTGGCCGGTTGGTGGCCATCACCATCTTCACGCGGCCCAGGTCCTCAAATCCGTCGAGGTGATTAAGCAGCTCCATGAGCGTGCGCTGGACCTCGCGGTCGGCGCTGGTGCCGTCCGACAGTCTGCGTCCAGCGATGGCGTCAATCTCGTCCATGAATATGATGCACGGCTGGTGGTCCTTCGCGTAGCCGAACATCTCGCGGATCATGCGGGAGCTCTCGCCGATGTACTTGTCAACGATGGCGGAGGCGACAATCTTTAGGAACTTGGCCTGCACGTTCGATGCCAGCGCTCTATGCAACTTTCTACCTCCGCCCATACTTGGCGAGCAAGGTCTTCCCAGTCCCTGGAGGACCGTAGAGGAGAACGCCCTTAGGAGGCTTGATGCCGACTCTCTTGAAGAGCTCTGGGTTGGTCAACGGCAGCTCGACCGACTACGCCACAGATAAACATCGGACACGGTGGTACTTCTCGCAGCTCTCTGATCTGCTCGTTCAGTCCGCCCACATCATTGAACGCGACGCCGGGACCGCCCTCTAGCATGTATAAAAATGCGCTATGAGTTACCGTCAGCCAGCATGTTGAACACGACGGGATCGACCTCGCGCGGCAAGATGCGCATTATTGTCCTTGTCTGTATGTCGAGAGCGACGCGGGTGCCGGCGGTAAGCTTTTTCTTGTTGATCTTATCGCGGACCCCCACGACGTAGCGCGGGCCATTGGACTCCTTGATGATGAAGCGCTCGTCGTCGACCTGCTTCAGCACCTCCGCCACGCTCTGTCCACAGACCTGGAAGGAGCGGAGGTAGTCCTCGGTGTGATTGAACTCCTGGTTCAGCTTCTGGGTCTCGAGCCTCACTATGGACGGGTCTTTCCCTCGTTCTTACTGGCCTTCACCTTGGCTTCCAGCTCGTTGTGCTCCTTCCAGCGCGGTATATATGCTTGAATGAGTGCTTCTCTGTCGGTCATTATTTGGATATCAAATAATAGAGTAATATAATAATGCTGATATATCAGATATCGGCATGCACATAACACGTATTGGGCTCTGCAGTGGCCCCTCGCACGGGGTTTTGGGGTTTTGGGGTTTTGGGGTTTTGG
>JARLFX010000447.1 GCA_031296355.1 Acidobacteriaceae bacterium | reverse complement strand
TCTCCTGCAACATGGAGGCGAAGCCGAAGAAATCGCCGTGGGTGGGCTCGTCGACGACGACTTCCTGCTGATCTTCGTCGGTGGTGGTGACCTGGACCTTGCCGGACATGACGATGTAGCCGTGCGAGGGGGGAGAACCTGACTTGAAGATGCGCTGGCGTGGCGCGAACCTGGTTATTTCAATCTGGGCGGCGAGGATACGGGCTTCATCGTCGTCGAGAAGTTCGAAGAGCGGGACGTGGCGTAGTTCTTCAGCATCGCAAGGCATCTTTGCACCGTTGGGCCCGGTTGGGCGTCTACTATGGAGCGACCATAACAGACTTGCCTGATGGAATGGGAGCGTCTTGCAAGCAAAAGAGCGTGGCGAAGGGCTGACAGGAGACGGCTATTTGCCTTCTAAAGGCGAGTCGGGAATACCGCCGTCAACGTCTGGCTTCTCGGCATTATCTTCTGGCAGAGTATCGTGCAGAACGACGTTGAGCAGGGATTTGTGAACGCGGATACGACCGTTGTACTCGATGAAGCCAAGCTTGCGGAAGCGGTTCATGAAGAAGCTGACGCGGGAGCGCGTAGTGCCGATCATCTCCGCCAGCGTTTCCTGCGTGATGGGCGGGATGAGCGTCTCGGGTTCACCGGGCTCGCCAAACGAGGCCATCAGGAGCAGGATGCGGGCGAGGCGCCGTTCGCTGGAGTTGAAGAGCTGGTCGACGAGATCAGCCTGGGTGCGCATGCTGCGGGCAAGCAGAAACTTGAGAAAGAGGTCAGAGAATGCACGCTCTTCATGAAGGACGCGAAGCATCTCGGCGCGTTCAATTTTGAGTGCGGTGCAGTCGGTGACGGCGGCGGCGCTGGCCAGGCGGAGGCCGATGACACCGGCGATAGCTTCTTCGCCGATAAAGTCGCCGGGATTGAGGAGGGTGATGGTCGCCTCCTTGCCATTCTTGGATACGACGGTGATCCTGGCACGACCGGCTTGAAGATAGAAGATGCAGTCCGCAGGGCTGCCCTGGGTGAAGAAGGTCTGCTTAGCATGGATCTGAACAATTCTTCGTCCCAAACCAGCACTCATGAGAAATGCGGAGGGGTCGAATTGTTTATCGGCGGGTGAACTCATCCGCTTTTACCTCGGTTCGAAAAGTCTACCCTTGCAGCAGATTGCAGGGATGGATAGCGCCATCAAAAGCAGGGGAAGGGCTTTAGGAACTATTAGCAGAATTATTTCGCAGATGGGAAGGAAAATATGTTCAATTTTGCACACTTTTGCCCGGAAAATGCTCTATATGGGACGAAAGCCTGCGAAGGAGTAAGGCCATTGGGCAGGGAGGTGCAACCCTGGATTCAACCAATCACGGCGGGCAGAGCATTCACGGTGCGGAGCAGATGCAGACGGACAGGATCGCAAACATGGAGCTCTTCCTGGGCGGGCAAATCTTCTTCGTGCTCACTGGAAGTGACGGTGGCATAGCACTTTGTGCAGATCGAGTCGTAGCTGCCATCCGCGTTGATGCGATGAGGAAACAGGTGCTCCGAAAGAAAGGACATCTTGCGCCTCCTTGTGATGCATATATTGCGGCGTAGGTTGACTATATGCAGGAGGTAAAAAAGGCGATGGTCAATTGTGCTCATTCCAGAGGATTTATTCGGAGTTGCGTAGGAGACGTACCGGATGATGAGATGCCGCAGCTATGATTCAGGAAGCAGGCCAATGGAGGAGATGCCATGTTCGATGCGCGGGAGTTTGACCCGAAGGTGCGACCGAGTGGTACTGGATGTGTGGAGTGTGAAGCCCAGGGCTCGTGGTGGTTTCATCTGCGGCGTTGTGCGCTTTGCGGACATATTGGCTGCTGCGACTCATCGCCGAATCAGCACGCGACGAAGCACTTTGAGGAGACGGGACATCCTGTGATGCAGAGTTTCGAGCCGGGCGAAAGCTGGTTCTGGAACTTCGAGCGGCAGGAGGAGGTGGAAGGGCCGAAGCTGGCTCCGCCACATCATCATCCGGCGAATCAATCTGCGCCGGGGCCGCGCGAGCGTGTGCCGGAGAACTGGCGGGAGCTGCTGCACTGAGGGAGTTGCGCGGCTGGTGGAATGTTTGGAGCACCGGATGGGATTTGAACCCATGAATACTGGTTTTGCAGACCAGCGCGTTAGCCACTTCGCCACCGGTGCTCTCTCTTCTTTTCAACGTGCGGGCAGACCTGCGTCCCGCAGCGTTTTTCCACAATGAAAAACCCACCCGGGCCGTTTGCCTTGGGTGGGTCAAGATGACGTCGAAACAGAGTTGCTTTCGTTGACGCTCTAGCACGCACCCGGATACATACCGCAACAGCAGCGGCAGGTACAGGTCGTGATGGAGAGATGCGGCATGTAGATACAACCATAATGGGGAGACGGCTGGGTGTCAAACAGTTGGTTGCACATTTGCGAGAAGTGAGACTCGCATGGGGATGCGCGGGCAGGTGTTGACAGGGTTGCGATGGAATTTATTTTTTTCAGCGCACCGTGCATGTTGCAAGTGGACGGAATTTCCTGCGGCGATGCACGCGCTTTCCACAGCGGGCGTCGTGTAAACGTACGATGAATACAGAGCATTTCCAATAGCGGTGGATAAGCAAGTGGAATGGGCTGTGGGCTTCGCTACACATTCGCTGTTGCCGTGGTCGCCAACGCCCGCTACTGTAGGCAAGCATTTCAAAACACCGAATGCACTTTCGCCTTTTACTGACAACTTGAGTTAGAGGGGATCTCGCACCAGCGGTGCGGTCTTCATGCATCCTGCCGGATAGTCAGCAACCGCAGCGATCGCTCCTAAAGAGGGCGCGCTGTAGCCGCGACAACCGAGATGGTGCAGGCAGGCACGCAGGCAAAACCGCTTGCGCGACATCCTCTCTTCCCGCGGGCCGCAACCATGCGGCTCGGCGAGAACCTGTCTGTTGACAGGCAGACGGCGGGCTATGCGCCCACGGCTGCTGGGACAAACACGTCTTGCCGGCAAGCGACTACGGTCCGCGGGCTCCCAAAGAACGCCACTCCTGCAGCGGCCTGTGCATACGGCACAGGCGCCGCAGGGGTCCATCCGCAGCAGCCGGAAACGCCGGCTGGTCTGCAGAGCAAGGAAGAGCAATGCGCCCCAAGAAGACCATCCTGTGTGTCGATGACAATGAACAATCACTTTCAGTCCGCAAGTTTCTGCTGGAGACGCGAGGCTACCGCGTGCTGGCTGTACTCACTGCACAAGAGGCGTTGGAGATTGTGGAGAGCGCGCTGCCAGGGACAATCGATCTGCTGCTGAGCGATCTGCTGATGCCGGTGATGGATGGTAATGAATTGGTGAGGCGGTGCAAGGAGATTTCTCCGGGTCTGCCGGCGATGCTGATCTCCGGTACGGTGAAGCAGTATGAGCGGGGTATCCGCGCGGATGTTTTTCTGCCGAAGGGTGTGTGCTCACCGGTGGAACTGCTGGAGCGCATCCGCGTGCTGGTAGCGCGCAAACGCGGGCCGAAGAAGGCCGTGGCGCCGGTGGCTGTGCCCGCGGAACACACGGCAATCGCCAACATGGCGTCGTAGGCGTGGAGAAAGAGGGGCCTCCGCCGGGTGCGGAGGCCGCCACTGGGATAAACTGAAGGCTGCATGGCGCCTCTTATTGAAGCAAAGAATCTAGGAAAAACGTACCGCTCAGGAAAGCTGGACGTGCCCGCGCTGCGGAACGTAAATTTTTCTATCGAGCCGGGTGAGTTCGTCGCAATCGTTGGCCCTTCGGGTAGCGGTAAGTCGACGCTGTTTTACATACTGGGCGGGCTGACACCGGCCACCAGCGGCAGCGTAGAGATCGACGGCGTCGATTTTGCCAGGCTGACCGACGGAGAACGCACGAAGATGCGGCGGGCCAAAATTGGCTTTGTGTTTCAGCGATTCAACCTGCTGCCGACGCTGACGGCGATGGGCAACATCGAGATTGCCTATGAGATTGCCGGCGTGAAAGAGCCACTGGATAAAGAATTTCTGGGACGGCTGACGGACCTGTTGAGCATCAGCGGACGTCTGGAGCACCGGCCGAGTGAACTCTCTGGCGGGGAACAGCAGCGAGTGGCGATAGCGCGCGCACTGATCTCGAGACCAGCGATTGTGCTGGCTGATGAACCGACGGGCAACCTGGACACCAAGAATTCTGATGCTGTGCTGGAGATGCTGCGGCACTCGAACGAAGTGCTGAAGCAGACGGTGCTGATGATTACGCACAACCCGGAAGCAGCCGCGATTGCAGACCGTATTCTGCACATGCGGGACGGTGAGATCGTGCGGGTGGAGCAGGGAACGAAGCGCATCCGGCACGACGTATACTAATGATAGCGGGGTGGAGTTTTTTGACACTGCACCCCGCGGTTGATAACCTTGAAGTACTGCTCTACCGCTGATTCGCTGGCCGCATAACCGGGCCGCTCCCAAGAATCCAGCTTATGCGTCCCCGTCGTCCAGTGGCCTAGGACACCGCCCTTTCACGGCGGTAACACGGGTTCGAATCCCGTCGGGGACGCCAATAAAATCCACAGCTTTAAGGTGCATGCAGGGGCAAAAATGGCCTTACACGTCATGCGCGCGTCATAGCGATTACTTTATGCCAGCCCTGGACAGCGAAGGCATTGCTGACATGGGCTTGAATTCAGCGCGTGGAAATAGCTTTTATATCAGGATATTCACCATCTCCGGTACTATGGTGTGCGAGGTTTAGGAGCCTTTCCAGGGTGCGATAACGTCGCCATCGGATGGGGTTGCGAATTCAGAAAAATGAGTAAGGCAGGGTGCATGCTGGGTGTAGCGACATATCCGAGTAAACGTTTCCGCGGGCAGAAGAGAGACAATCGCAGGAGAAATACTGCGCTGGCAGTTCTGCTGACATTGGGTTGTGCGGCCTCACAGGGTGTATCGCAGGCTGCGAACGCGGGTGTATCGCAGGTATGGAATCCTGACCTGGGAGATGGGCAGTATAAGAATCCGGTTCTCTTCGCCGACTATGCCGATCCCGACGCCATTCGCGTAGGGAATGATTTTTACCTGGTCTCATCCAGCTTTGAATCGGCACCGGCGCTGCCGATATTGCACTCTACGGATCTCGTGCACTGGCAGATCATCGGACACGCGCTGCAGCGCCAGGTTCCGGAGGATCGATTTGCCACGCCGCAGCACGGCAAGGGAGTGTGGGCGCCGAGCATACGCCTGCACGCGGGCGAGTTTTATATCTACTATCCCGATCCCGATGTTGGCATTTACATGATCAAGGCAAAAGCGATCACTGGGCCATGGAGCGCACCGGTGCTGGTGAAGGCGGCAAAGGGGTGGATTGATCCGTGTCCTTTGTGGGATGAGGATGGCAAGGCTTACATGGTGAATGCGCTGGCAGGCAGCCGCGCAGGAGCGAAGTCCGTGGTGCTGGTCAGCCGCATGTCTGCTGACGGCGCGCATATGCTGGACGGCGGGGCGATTGCGATTGATGGGCATGGGCTCGACGCGACGCTGGAAGGGCCGAAGATCTACAAGCGGAACGGCTACTACTATGTCTTTGCGCCGTCTGGCGGCGTGACGGGCGGTGTGCAGGTCGTCTTCCGCTCACGGTCTATCTATGGTCCGTATGAACGCAGGGTGGTGCTGGCGCAGGGAACCACAACGATGAATGGCCCGCACCAGGGTGCATGGGTGACGACGGCGGCAGGGGAAGACTGGTTTCTGCACTTTTCGGATCGCGGACCGTATGGGCGGGTGACGAACCTGGAGCCGATGGCGTGGGGCGCGGATGGCTGGCCGCGCATGGGCGTGCACCAGAATGCGCAGGGTACAGGCGAGCCCGTGTTGACGTACAAAAATCCGCGCGTGATTGGGCACGCAACCTATACGCCTGCAGACAGTGACGAGTTCAACGCGCCTGCGCTTGGCCTGCAGTGGCAGTGGCAGGCGAATCCGCAGCCGACGTGGGGATTTCCCGCGCCCGCCGTGGGGGCGCTGCGACTGATCAATGTGCCGACGGGTACAGACGATATTGATCTGAGAAACCTGCCTAACGTGTTGCTGCAGAAGTTTCCCGGGCCGGAGTTTACGGCGACCACGAAGGTTCGCTTCGTCTCGCACCAGAACGGCGAGCAGACAGGCCTGGTGGTGCTGGGGATGAGCTACTCCGCGCTGATCGTAGAAGAGCACGACGACCACTTGCTGTTGCGGCAGGAGACTCGGCTTGAGGATGGCGCCGCACCTGTTGCAGGCGGGAAAAGCGTCCCTGTGCATGCGGCATATGGCGTGGTCTATCTGCGCGCCGCAGTGAGTGCGAACGCAAAGGTGCAGTTCAGTTTCAGCACGGATGGCGCGCAGTTTCAGGCAATCGGCGCACCGTTTACGGCAACGGCGGGCACGTGGATTGGCGCACGGATTGGGGTCTATGCTACTGGAACGCATAGCACTGGCGAGTTTGGATACGCTGATTTTGACTGGTTTCGATTCACTCACTGAGATAGAGCGGCAGCGCCACGCATGTGCGCAAAGCTGCCGTGATCTTTGATGTGCAGTAAGGCGAGCCAATGCAGTTTGAGGCTGCGTTGGCTTGCGCCAAAACATAGATGTCTACTCACTAACTTTTCGTTCGAATATTGAGGCCTCTGTATGAACTGTCACCCTAGCCTTCGCTCCTTCGTTTATTTCCTTCTCCCGTTCCTTTTCACGATAGGCGCGGTGGGACAAGATACAAGAACCGTGAGTGAGCCGGTCATTCCGGTGGTGAAGTGCGCGACGCTGCAAGCGGCGATTACGGCGGACTCAACGGTGACGGGCGGGCTGACGCTGGCGCAGGAGACGGTGTTCGATACGAGCCGGGTGCAGAGCGCCTTGTCTGCGTGTACATCCGGGCAGGCGGTGGAACTGGCACCGAGCGGAGCGTTCAACGCATTTCTCATTCAGCCGATCACGATTCCGGCGGGAGTGACGCTGCTGGTGGACGCGGGCGTGAGGGTGATGGCCTCGCGGAATCCAGCAGACTACAACAAGGGAACGAGTACGAACTGCGGCAGTGTTGGAGGCGCTGGGTCAGGATGCCAGCCGTTGATTTCGATCAACAATGCGCCGGGTGCGGCGATTATGGGGTACGGTGCGATCGATGGGCGCGGCGGGGCGACGCTGCTGGTGGGTGGCGCGGACTCGGGGGTGACGTGGTGGGACAACGCGACAGGCGGTAATGAGGTGAGCCCGGTGCTGCTGAACGTGAGCTCATCGGCGAATGTGACGCTGTACCGGATCACGTTTCAGAACTCGCCGCACTTTCATGTGACCGCTTCGAGCTCTAACAACATGATCTTGTGGGGAACGAAGATTATTACGCCGTATGACACGGGGAATACGGATGGGTTCGATCCGGGCGGGTTCAACAATACGACGGTGCAGGACGCGTACTTCAGCGATGGAGACGACGAAATCGCGCTGACGGGCGGATCAAGTCCGCTGACGCAGAATATGACGGTGAACAATGCTCACTTCTTCAGCGGGCATGGTATGTCTATCGGAAGCCATACGACCTACGGCATCTCAAACCTGCTGGTCAATGGGCTGACGGTCAATGAGGTTGCGGCCAATGGAAGCGGGACGGGACTAAGAATCAAGTCAGACGCTACGTCTGGCGGGCTGGTGCAGAACGTTACGTACCAGAACGTCTGCATGCAGAATGTATCCTACCCGATTGTCATGACAGCCTATTACACGACGGCTTCAGGGACGAGCATACCGCAGTACCGGAACATCAACTTCACGAACGTGCACGCACTGACGGCGGGGAAGGTGAGCTTTGTCGGGTATGACGGCGGGACAACCAACGGAATCACCGATGTGCTGGGCATGAACCTGAACAATGTGGTGATCGACGGGATTACGGCGGGGCAGGTGTCTTCGCAGTACACGCAGTTTGCGCTGGGGCCGGGTCCGGTGAACTTCGCGAGCTACCTGGCGGGCGTGGGCGATACGGTAACGAACAATGTGAGCAATTCCAATGCGGCTTACAGCTGTCCGGTGTCTGCGTTTAATGTGCTGGCGGGCGAGATCGTGCATGGGCCTTCAACGGTGACGACATCGCAGAATGTGACATTGCAGGCGCAGATCCTGACGCCGCGGGAGACCAGCTATGCCTCGTACCTGGCGGCGAAGGGGCCGAACCCGGCAACGACGCTGCAGCTGGTGGCGCCGACAGGAACGGTGAGCCTGATGGAGGGCTCTACGGTGCTGGGGACGGCCACTTTGTCTGCGGCAGCGGAGTTTGGCAATGCGAACACGGTGAGCATCAACATCGGAACGTTGAGCGCGGGGATGCATACGATTACCGGGAGCTACTCGGGCGATGCAAATTACCTGGCGCAGACATTTGGCAATTACAGCCTGCTGGTGACGGGTGGGGCAACGACGACTACGACGCTGGGCGCGAGTGGGACCGCGCTGATCCCGGGGCAGAGCGTGACGTTTACGGCGCTGGTGACGGCCAGCTCAGGGACGCCGACGGGAACGGTGATGTTCTTCGATGGGTCATATCCGCTGGCGACTTCTGCGGTAAACGGGACGGGAGCGGCGACGTATACGACGACTTCGTTGAGCAATATCTCGCACACGATTACGGCGGTGTATTCGGGAGACACGGCTTACGGTACGTCAACCTCCAATGCGGTGGTGGTGGCAGTGACGCAGGCATCGAGCGCGGTGACGTTTACGGCGAACCCGACGACGGTGACGATGGGGCAGCCGATCACGTTTACGGCCAGCGTCGCGCCGGCCAACGGAAGCTCGACCGATGTGCCTACCGGGAACATGGCGTTCAAGGTGAACGGGAAGACGCCTTCGAACCAGCAGCTGGTGAATGGGACGATCCAGTGGACCGTGGTGACCTCCACGGCCTCGTTTTTTGCGGTGGGATCTAATACGACGTTTGGAAGTTACGGCGGAGACACGAACTTTGCATCGGCGGCGAGCCCGAACCTGACGATCACGATCAATGCAGGAGCAGCGACGACGACGACGTTGAACGCAAGCGCTACGTCGATCTTCCCTGGCCAGACGGTGATGCTTATGGCAGGGGTTTCAAGTACAACGGCGGGCACAGAGACAGGAACGTTTTCGTTCTTCGATGGGACCACGCTGCTGGGCACGGTGGCGCTGGGTACGGGCACGGGGAATGCGACGACCGCGCAGTTTTCAACGAGCTCGCTGGCGGTGGGAGCGCACTCGATCACGGCGGTTTACAACGGCGATAGCGTGTATGGGATCTCTACGTCTACCGCAACAGTGGTAACGGCGGCGCTGGCGCCAACGACGCTGGCGCTTTCGTCGAATGCGAACGGCGGTAGAACCACGCCGGGGCAGAGCGTGACGTTTACCGCGGCGCTGAGCGTAGCAAGCGGCGGGACGCCTACGGGCAGCATTACGTTCTATGACGGGCTGGCGACGCTGGCCGTGGTGACGCCAGTGAGTGGGACGGCCACGTTGGCGACGATGGGGCTGAGTATCGGAGCGCATACGGTGACGGCTTCGTATGGGGGCGATGCGAACTATGGAGCGTCGCAGGCAAGCTCAGTGTATGTGGTGGTGTCTGCGAGCGGGACGGGTGTGCCCGTGGCTCCGGTGCTGCTGCCGCAGGTGATTACGACGATTGCCGGAAATGGGACGGCGGGGACATCAGGCGATGGCGGACCAGCCAGCGCGGCGACGCTCTCGGCGGATCTGCGCGGACTGGCAGCTGATGGGTTTGGTACGGTCTATATCGGCGATGCAGCGAACAGCAGGGTACGTTCGATCAACGCGCTCTCTGGGACGATCAAACTATTCGCCGGCGGGGGCACGGTTTGCTCGGGGCACACCGATTCCGCGGGCGATGGTTGCATCGCGCTGCAGATGACCGGATTCAAGCCGCGCGGGATTGCGACGGACAAGCTAGGAGCCCTGTATATCGCGGGCTATACGGACAACCTGGTGCATCGTATCGATCCGGTGACGAACATTGCGTCGCTGGTCGCCGGACAAGTGGCGAGTGTTTCGAGCCTGGGTACGGCGGGGAACGGGGCGGATGGGACGGTGGCCACGAGTGCGGCGCTGAATGGGCCGCGTGGCGCCTGGGTAGACAACCTTGGCAACGTGTTCATCGCGGATGTAGGCAACAGGCTGGTGCGGATGGTCTATAACGCGGGTACGTTTACCGGACTGTCGACGACTACGCCGGTGAAGGGCGCTATCTATACGGTGGCGGGGAATACTACGTCCACGATTACAGACAATGGGCTGGCGACGGCGAGCGGAACCAGCGCGCCCCAGGGCGTTTATGTCGATAACCAGCAGAACATTTTTATTCCGGATGTATCACGGTTGCGGGTGGTGTATGAGGGCGGCACTACAGTCGCTGCGCTGATTGCAGCGACGAACAGCGGAACAACTGCGACGGCTGGGTATATCTATACCGTTGCCGGTGGCGGTGCTGGAGCGTATAGCGCGGGGACCGTGGTGCTGGGTCCCAGTATCGCGCTGGGCGGCATTACAAAGATTGCGGCCGACGCCAACGGGAATCTCTACCTGGGTGATGGCGGGAAGAACGAAGTGTGGTTCTTCGACGTGCAGACGGGATACATACGGACGGTGGCGGGCGGCGCGGCGACGGTTTGCGGAACGGCTACGGATACGATCGGCGACGGATGCCTGGGAACGGCGGCCACTTTGAACGTGGGGTCGAGCGCGCAGGCGGTTGCGATGGATGCACAGAACAATCTGTATGTGACGGATCCGGGGAATGCGCGGCTACGGAAGGTGTCGTCGAACTTGAGCTTTGCGGCTACAGCGGTGGGCGGAACGCTGACGCAGGCGGTGGTGGTGCATCTTGGCGCGGGCGAGACGGGTGCAACGTTTGCGCTGCCGCAGGGGCTGACGGATTTTACCGTGAGCGGAACGCCGGCATGCGTGGCGAATGCGGATACGACGCGTGACTGCACGGTGCAGGTGGTGTTTGCACCAGCGGCGCCGGGGTTCAGGACAGGACAGATTACGGTGACGTCAAATCCGTCGGGCGCGGCTAAAACATTTGCGCTGAGCGGGACGGGGACAGGGCCGAAGCTGGTCTTGAATCCCGGGACGGCTGTCGCGCTGGGCACAGGGCTGACGCCGCAAGGCGTAGCTGTGGACGCAGCGGGCAACGTGTATGTGGCGAACAAGGCTGCAGGGACGCTGCTGAAGTTTGCGGCGGGAAGTTCGACGCCGGTGACGTTGGTGAGTGGGCTATCGCAGCCGTTCCAGGTGACGGTGGATGGAACAGGGAACATCTATGTAGCGGACTCGGGCAATAATCGCGTGGTGGCAGTGTCTGTTGCGGGTGTGGTGTCTGCCGTGGGGACAGGGTTGAATGCTCCGCGCGGCGTGGCTGTGGATTCAGCGGGCGATGTGTACATTGCAGACACGGGGAATTCGCGCGTGGTCGAGGTGCCGGCGGCCCCATCGTCGCAGGTGATGATTGGCAGTGGGTTCAGCGGGCCGACGCAGCTTGCCGTGGATGCGGCAAACAATCTGTATGTGCTGGACCAGGGAAATTCGCGGGTGGTGGAGATTGCGCCCGGAGCTTCGACGCAGCCGGTGTTGAGCCTGGGAAGCATTTTGCCGGTGGCGATAGCCGTGGATGCGGCAGCGGATGTGTATGTGGCCGATGCCGCGAGTGAGAGCGTGCTGATGTACGCGGCAGGCAGTTCTACCGGGACGGCGCTGGCGACGGGGTTGAGCTCGCCGGCAGGGCTGGCGGTGAATGGTTCGGGCACGGTGTACCTGGCCGATGCAGGGGCCACGGCTGTGACCGTGCTGGGACGCGCGGCAGGCACGTTGACGTTTGCGAATACGTCGACGCCGGTGAGCGCGGTATTGACCAATGTGGGCAACAGCTCGTTGTCATTCACAGCGCCGGGGTTTGCCCAGACGGATGCTACGGACTTCAGCGTGGCAGCTTCGTCGAGCGGCGGATGTGCGTTTGCGAATGGAACGCTGGGAGCGGGTGCGTCGTGCGGGGTGACGGGAATATTTTCTCCGCAGACCACAGGGACGCTGACAGATGTGGTGACGCTCGCTTCGAGCGGCGGTGCACCGGTGCTGACGCTCAGCGGCTCAGGCACGGTGACGGTGGGGACGACGACGACTGTGTCTGCGCCTACGCCTGGCGCTCCAGTGTACGGGCAGAGCGTGACGTTTACAGCGACGGTTGCAGCGAACAGCGGATCGGCTACGCCGACGGGCAGCGTGGTGTTTACTGTGGATTCGACCTCAGGCTCGGCGGTGACGCTGAGTGCGGGGCAAGCTGCGTCTGCCAGCTTTGCCGGGCTGACAGCGGGGACGCATTCGATTGCGGCGGTGTATACGCCGACGGGAGCGTTTGCCGCGAGCAGCTCCAGCGTGGGGAGCTTTACGGTGGCGCAGGCTGCTCCGGTCTTGAACTGGTCGCCGGCGGCGTCAGTCGGCTACGGAACGCCGCTGAGCGCGGTAGAGAATGCGAACAGTGGCGGGCTGCCGGGAGTGTTTGCGTATACGGCGACGGTGAGCGGCGGGTCGCCGGTAGCTATTACGGCAAACTCGTTCCTGCCGGTGGGAACCTATGCGCTGGGTGTTACGTTTACGCCGACGGACTCAGTGGATTATGCGACGGCTACGGCCAGCGTGCCCAGCCTGACGATTGTGAAGGCTGCGACGACGAGCGGCGTGGGCCCGACGCAGAATGTTGTGGCAGTGGATGGTTCGGGAAACTTTGCGACGCTGGCAGCTGCAATCGCAGCATTGCCCGCGGGCGGCGGTGCGATCTATGTGCGGCCGGGAACGTATACGGGGCAGAACCTGATTTCGAAGTCGAACGTGCAGTTGCGCGGACTGGGCGGCGACCCGACGAAGGTGGTGCTGGCGGGAAGCCAGGATGCGCAGCAGACCGGCAGCGATCAGGCTTCGGCAACGCTGGGCGTGACGGGCAGCAACTTCTACATGGAGACGATCTATGTGAACAACACGTTCCAGGCAGACAATCCGACTGCGACGGGGAATACGCAATCCGTGGCGCTGTACCTGAGCGGTGACAAGGATGTGGTGTACAACTCGCAGATCATGGCGCGGCAGGACACGTTGTATGCGAACAATGGCCCGGCGCGTCAGTACTTCTATGCGGACAAGATCTCGGGGAATGTGGATTACATCTTTGGCGATGCGGCTGCGGTGTTTGACAACTGCAACATCTACTCGGTCTACAACCTGACGGCGACCGGCGGCATTACGATCACGGCGCAGAAGAAGCTGTATGCAGCGAACTCCGCGCAGAACTACCTGAGCGGGTACGTGATTACGAACAGCACGCTCACCAATGAGACTGACCTGGGCACGCCGACGAACCTTTTGTATGGACGACCGTGGGGACCGTATTCGACGACCGTGTTTATCAATAACTCGATCCAGACGCTGAATGCGGCGGGTTGGTCAGAGTTTACGCCGGGCGTGACGAATTATCTGCCTACGAGCACGTATGCGGAGTATGGCAACTATGGCCCAACGTATACGACCTCGGGACGAGAGCAGTATGCAACATTCTTAACGGCGAGCGCGGCGGCGGCGTATGCGCCGGATACCTTCCTGGGCGGAACGGATGGATGGAGTCCAACGGCGGGGCTGAAGGCTTATATTGCCAGCGTTGTGCCGACGGCTACCTCGCTGACGATTACGCCGGGGGCAAGTGTGACGATGGTGGCGCGGGTGGCTCCGCCGGCGCTGGGCGTGCCAACGGGAACGCTGACGTTCTATGACGGCGCTGCGGTGCTGACGAGCATGGCGCTGGATGCGCTGGGCGAGGGAAGCTATACGACCTCAGCACTGGCGAATGGAACACACTCCATCACCGTTGTGTATTCGGGCGACAGCAACTTTACAGGGTCAACCTCAGGCGCGGCGGTGGTAACGGCGGGCACGGGAAGTTTGACCACGCTACAGATGGGATCTACATCGCTGACCTATGGTCAGGGAACGACGGCGACGGCGACGATAAGTCCGGCGAGTGGAACAGGCGTGCCGACGGGCTCGGTGACGTTCTCGCTGGACGGCGTAGCGCTGACGCCGGTGGCGTTGAGCGCAGGCCAGGCTACGCTGACAATTCCGGGTACAACTGCGGTGGGCTCCCATGTTCTGATTGCGGCCTATGGCGGCGACGCGAGCTATAGCGGATCGACGGCTACGGCGATGAACTTTACCGTGGCGAAGGCCGTGCTGACGGTGACGGGCAACTCGCCGACGATGGTGTATGGAGGCAGTGTGCCTGCGCTCTCGGCTGCGATCACTGGATTTGTGAACTCGGAGACATCGAGCGTGGTGTCTGGCAGTGCAACGGTGACGACGACGGCAACCAGCGCGTCCGCGGTGGGAAGCTATCCGGTGACGCCGGCGATTGGAACATTGAGCGCAACCAACTACAGCTTCACCTTCGTGAACGGTTCGATCACGGTGACGAAGGCTGCCGCGACGGTGACGGTGGCGAACGCGACGAAGGCATACGGTGCGGCGCTGCCGAGCTTTACCGCGACGGCTGCTGGACTGGTGAACGGCGATGCGCTGGGTGCGACGCTGACGGTTGGGTATTCCACGGGTGCAACGACTGCTTCGGCGGTGGGAAGCTACCCGGTGAATGCGACGGTATCTGGAACATCGGCTACGAACTACACCGTTACGGTGGTGCCGGGAAGTTTGTCTGTGACTGCTGTGCCATTGACGGTGACGGTTGCGAATGCGACGAAGGCGTATGGTGCGGCGCTGCCAAGCTTTACATCGACTGCTGCTGGTCTGGTGAACGGCGATGCACTGGGTACGACGCTGACGCCGGCTTATACGACGGCGGCAACTGCTGCTTCGGCGGTGGGAAGCTATGCGGTGAATGCGACGGTGTCTGGAGCATCGGCGGGGAACTACACCGTTACGGTGGTGCCGGGAAGTTTGTCTGTGACTGCTGTGCCACTGACGGTGACGGTTGCGAATGCAACGAAGGCATACGGCGCGGCGCTGCCCAGCTTTACATCGACGGCGACAGGGTTGGTGAACGGAGATGCTCTGGGTGCAACCGTGACTGTTGCGTATACAACTACGGCGACTGCGAGTTCGGCGGTGGGCAGCTATGCGGTGAACGCGACTGCTGCTGGAACATCGGCGGGGAACTATAGCATCGCCGTGGTGCCGGGAACGCTGACCGTGACTACGGCAACGACGGTGACGGGGTTGAATGCTTCTGCGACGACGGTGACGACAGGGACGAGTGTGACGCTGACGGCCACGGTGACATCCGCGGGCGGCGTGCCGACGGGGACCGTAACCTTCCTGGATGGAACGACAACGCTGGGGAGCAGCGTCTTGAATGCGCAGGGTGTGGCTACACTGGCGACGACGGGGATGGTGGTGGGGACGAATCCGGTGACTGCAAGCTATGCGGGCGACGCAAGCTTTGCTGCGTCGGTCTCTGCTGCCACTACGATTACTGGAGTTGTGCCGCCATCGTTCAGTCTTTCGGTGTCGCCTACGACGCTGGTGATCACGAGCGGTTCAACGGGAGCCGCGACGATCACGTTTACGCCGGTGGGCGGATATACCGGGACGGTGACGCTGAGCTGCGGTTCGTTGCCGGCTAATGTGTACTGCACGTTTACGCCGTTGACGCTGACGGCAAACGGATCGAACACGGTGCAGACGTCTACGCTCTCCATCGCAACCAATGGCGTGGCGGCAAACCACATGCCCGGGGTTGCGCCGATGTATATGGCGGGGCTGATGATGTTGCCGCTGGGACTGTTGCTG
>JARLFX010000446.1 GCA_031296355.1 Acidobacteriaceae bacterium | reverse complement strand
TCTTCCGCATCCATCGCCGCAGCGAACGCATGCGCCTGCCCCAGACCGGCGTGGACGACCCTACCTACTACTTTGAGAGTCTCGGCTACCTCGTTCCCGACCGTCAGCTCGACCCCTACCACGCTGAATTCCTGCCCCTGATAACCGGGCAAACCGTCCGCCCCCACATGCATGCCGGCTTTGAGTTTCTCTATCTGCTTGACGGCTCGCTGCAACTGCAGCACGGCGACAAGATCCACCAGCTTGAACCCGGCGACTCCGTCTACTTCGACGCAGGCACCAGCCACAGCTATCGCTGCGCCGGCAAGACGCCCGCCTCAGCTCTCATCGTAACCATGCAGCACGGCTCCGCATCGCGCCCCATCAGTCCAAACCCCAGCAAAAAATCCGCCGTCTCCACGGCTGCAAAAGAGGAGCACGCCGCACCCACAGCAACCCGGCCTACCCAGCCGCGCCTCTCCGCCCTCCCCAGCCGCCGTCTCCTCTAGCGCAACCTCGCGCCGCCTAATCACAGAAGCGTGGGCCCCAGCTCTCATCGGAGACCACAGAAGCGGGTGCCCCAGGTCTCGCCTCTGAGACCTGGGAATTCGTCGCGCAGCGGCAAATGAGTGTCATTCCGGCCAACTATTTTGATTTGTCATTCTGAGCGCAGCGAAGAATCTGCTTTTGCTTCTAAGGTCGGTGCGGGCTTTAGCCCGCACAATTAAAACCTGCCACACTCTGGGCTTTAGCCCCTGAGGTACTCTTTCCTCCCCCCCAGCCCCCACCACCTCAAGGCATCCTGCGATAAGCTGCACGCAAAACCCGCGTTTACCGCACCACCCCACCCGGCAGCAGATACTCCTCCGCCTCCCGCCAGTTCTCCACCCGCGGAAACCCGCTGGCCAGCACATTATGCGGTCCCGCAAACAATATCCCCTGCCCTTCAAACGTCTTCAGATACCGCGGCATATCGTCAATCAAATACTCCGCCCGCAAAATACTCTTATCTCCGCAGAACACAAAATTGCGGTACGACAGAAAAGGAAAGTGCCGCCTCAGCCAGCGGAACTTCGATGCAAATGAGCTGGGAACCTCCATCGCCGCCGTCGCAATAAAGATGTCGTAGTGCTCCTGCAACCGCTGCAAAACCTCTACGCAATCCGGCAGCACATCCAGGTCTTCAAAAAAATCTTCCGCGCACATAATCCGCATCAGCTCCGGCTGGTGTTCTTTCGGAACATGGTCCCACAGCCACTTCCCCTGCAGATCGGCCTTGGTCACGCACAATCCCAGTTCGGCGTTATAGCGCGCAATATGCTCACCCATGGTGTCTGCCATGGTATCGTCCATATCCACGCATACGCGGGGCCTCCGTCCCGGCCTGTCGCTTCCACTCATGCCAGCTCCTCCAGCCGCCGCAACGCCACCTGCGCGCGCGAAGCATCCGTTCCGTGCCCCACGTCATAGTAGAGCCGCCGCCCGCACGTCTCGCACGTCATCGGCTCGCTGGACTCTGCGTTGCGCAGTTCGTTCCATCTCTGTGGCCGCACCATCATCTGGCACGCTGAACACTTCTGGTCCCACGCAGCCGCCATGGGCGTCTTCTTCGCCCCAGCCAGACGGTCATACGCCGCCAGCCCCGTCTCACTCACCAGCCCGCGCAGCCGTTCCCGTTCCTTCTTCAGCAGAACTAACCGCTTGTCATGCGCGGCCTTCACCTCGCCGGCACGTTCCCGCTCCTGCTCCACCAGCCGCGTCTGGTACCCAATCTCCTCTTCCGCCTTCTTCCGCGCCGTCTCCAGCCCGTCCGCGCGCTCCATGCTCTCCAGTTCCGCATCCTCCAGCCGGCCAATCGCCTCTTCGGCGAACGAGATCTCCTTCAGCAGCGCCTTATACTGGCCGTCATTCTGCACCGTATCCACCTGCGCGCGGTACTTCTTGATCTTCTGCTGCTGGTCGCGCACGTCCGATTCCGCCCGCCGCCGCGCCGCATCCTCGGCCTTCAGCCCAGCCTCCGCCGCCGCCAGCGCCGCCTTTGCCGTTGCCAGCGCAGCGTCCAGTTCCGCCGCCCGTTTGGGCAGCGCAGCCAGCTCCGCCGTCAGTCTGGCGATCTCGCCATCACATACCTGTAGTTCAATCAATCCATCCAGATCACGCATAAACACAACACCTCGGGGGAAATCGCAGTCTAGCACTCCCACGCCCAATTTACCTTTTTCCCGCCTTTGCTATGAGACTCTATAGGCATACGCATGAGCTCCTCCGTCACCCTCGATGAGCCGTCCGGCCTATCCATGAGCGCGCCCACACCGCTCTGGAAGCC
>JARLFX010000445.1 GCA_031296355.1 Acidobacteriaceae bacterium | reverse complement strand
CCAAAACCCCAAAACCCCAAAACCCCAAAACCCCAAAACCCCAGGGGAAGATACTGAGCACAATGAGAGCATAGAGTGGAGTATGGTGCGAACAAATATCCCGACGTCGTATTGCCACAATGATGTGGTGAAATTAATATGTTGATATTCGTGGATCGCATTTAGTCTTGGATTTACCATAGATTGAAAAGCCTGAATCCAACGACGAATCATTATAATCTCTCCTATGGATACTAAGGATAAGTCTCACGACCTGGTGCGCGGGTTCGCCACTCGTGCAGTGCACATTGGCTCCACTGTGGACACCGACACCGGTGCCATCGTGGCTCCCATTCACGTGTCCTCGACCTACGAGGTCTGCCCCGATGCTCCTCACGTACCTCGACTTTATCTCACCACCATTAGAAATTCATCTATGGCCGCTTCGACAACCCCACCAGATCCGTCTTCGAGAAGACTCTCGCCTCCCTCGAGGGTGGCAAGTACTGCATCGCCACCTCCTCGGGCCTGGCTGCCGTCAGTCTGGCCTACCACCTGCTGAAGCCAGGTGACCACGTTGTTTCCTGCGACGATCTCTACGGAGGCACTACCGGCTACCTGATGGAAGTCGGATGCAAGGAGGAGGGTGTGGCGCTGGACATGGTGGACATGAGAGACACCAAGAATCTAGTGGCTGCCATAAAGCCAACGACCAAGCTCGTCTGGATCGAGACCCCGACCAACCCGACCCTGAAGATTCTCGACGTGAGAGCCATCGCCAAGATCTGCCACGAGAAGAAGCTCATCCTGGTCGCCGACAACACCTTCATGAGCCCGTATCTCCAGAACCCTCTGGAGCTCGGCGCTGATATCGTCGTCCACTCCTGCACCAAGTATATCGGAGGACACAGCGACATAATCATGGGAGCTGTTATCACCTCCAATGATGATCTCTATGCCAGACTGAAGAAGAATGCGTCCCTCCTCGGATGCTGCCCCGGTCCTTTCGACTGCTTCCTCGCCAGCCGCGGCCTTAAGACCCTGGCTCTGAGAGTGGAGAGAGCCGAGCAGACTGCCATGAAGATCGCTGAGCTTCTGACCAAGCAGCCCAAGGTGGAGGAGGTCCTCTTCCCTGGCCTGCCCAACCACCCCGGCTATGCGCTCAACAAGAGCCAGACCCGCGGATTCGGCGCCATGATCTCGATCAAGATCAAGGGCGACGAGAAGAAGACGAACATCTTCTACAACCACCTGAGCATCTTCGGCAAGGCTGTGTCTCTCGGCGGCGTCGAGAGTCTGGCCACGATCCCAGTCATGATCACACACAAGTCTGTGCCCGCTGCCACCCGCGAGAAGCTCGGGATCACTGCCAACATGGTGAGACTGTCTATCGGCGTTGAGGACTTCGAGGATCTCAGAGATGACCTACTCCGCGCTCTGGAGGCCATCTAAGATGAAGATAACGGATTCCGTTCATTAACCAACCATACATCTTCGGCCAAAGGATATTCGATATGCTTATACGTATACCACACATTGCACGGGTAGGATACAGTGCTCATATAATAGTAATGTTCCGCTGTACAGTGTGATGCCATGCGCACTCGTCGGGAATATTGTTTTGTGATCAT
>JARLFX010000076.1 GCA_031296355.1 Acidobacteriaceae bacterium | reverse complement strand
GTGAATGCGGACTCGATCTTTAAAAATTAACAGCCGATAAGTGTGGGCGCTTGATGCGCGACGCGCCGGTGGACTCTTCGGGGTCAGCCGGAAGCGAAAGTATCAAGTCTCACACTAGTATTAAAGGAAGGTTTTCCTGCTGAAAAGCAGGATGATCATTCGTCAGTACGTTGAGTGAGCGACCGGGTTCGAAAGAGCCCGAAAAACAGTAACAGGTTTGAACTGAAGAGTTTGATCCTGGCTCAGATTGAACGCTGGCGGCATGCCTTACACATGCAAGTCGAACGGCAGCACGGGGGCAACCCTGGTGGCGAGTGGCGAACGGGTGAGTAATACATCGGAACGTGTCCTGTAGTGGGGGATAGCCCGGCGAAAGCCGGATTAATACCGCATACGCTCTACGGAGGAAAGGGGGGGATCTTAGGACCTCTCGCTACAGGGGCGGCCGATGGCAGATTAGCTAGTTGGTGGGGTAAAGGCCTACCAAGGCGACGATCTGTAGCTGGTCTGAGAGGACGACCAGCCACACTGGGACTGAGACACGGCCCAGACTCCTACGGGAGGCAGCAGTTAGGAATCTTGCGCAATGGGCGAAAGCCTGACGCAGCCATGCCGCGTGAATGATGAAGGTCTTAGGATTGTAAAATTCTTTCAGCGGGGAAGATAATGACGGTACCCGCAGAAGAAGCTCCGGCTAACTTCGTGCCAGCAGCCGCGGTAATACGAAGGGGGCTAGCGTTGCTCGGAATTACTGGGCGTAAAGGGCGCGTAGGCGGATGACTAAGTCGGGGGTGAAAGCCCGGGGCTCAACCTCGGAACTGCCTTCGATACTGGTCATCTTGAGTACGGGAGAGGTGTGTGGAACTCCGAGTGTAGAGGTGAAATTCGTAGATATTCGGAAGAACACCAGTGGCGAAGGCGACACACTGGCCCGTTACTGACGCTGAGGCGCGAAAGCGTGGGGAGCAAACAGGATTAGATACCCTGGTAGTCCACGCCGTAAACGATGAGTGCTAGGTGTAGAGGGTATCGACCCCTTCTGTGCCGCAGTTAACACAATAAGCACTCCGCCTGGGG
>JARLFX010000444.1 GCA_031296355.1 Acidobacteriaceae bacterium | reverse complement strand
CCAAAACCCCAAAACCCCAAAACCCCAAAACCCCTTTGGCACCTCCCCATGTCAGCAACTGAACTAAACAGTACATTGCTCAGATATGTGCACGGTATCCATAGTGGGCGTTCATTAGCGCGAATATCATTGATGAGGTAGCGTTAAGCAATTTTTAGGTAGGCTTGGGCATGGTCCAGTCCTTGGGCTCAGGCTGATCGTCGTACACGACCTCGCGATGGACGGACCAAACCAGCTTTATTGACTCGGGCGTGCCGATTCCTGCCGCTCTGATGTCTCCTGCAGGTCCGAACCAATGGTTCTGAGGCGCTCCAGTAGTTCTTGCCCTGTAGCCTGCGTAGGTGGTTCCGTTGACGGTGTGTCCCAGCACCTTGTGTCTGAACACAGCATCGTTGGAAACGACTGCGGCGGTCAGATGGAGAGGAATGCGCTCGAGGAGGTCGAGAACGGTGTCAAGTTCGGAGTCGTCATATTCGGTGACAATCTGGACGGGGCCGAAGACTTCCTGGATCAGCTTGGGGAAGGCCTTGGGGTCCTGGAAGTGCTTCAGCGGCACCAGGTACGCGCTGGGCTCCCACGTTCCGTAGCACGCCGGGATCTTGTTTGGCGTCGATAGAGCCTTTCCGCCGAACAGAATCTTCGATCCCTCCAGGCTCATCACGAAGTCGCGGTGGGCCTCGAACTCCTTGTTCTTCACGGAGAGAACCGGTCCTACGCTGAGGTCAGCCAGGTTGCGCTTGGCAGCCTGCACCTTCAGCTTCTCGTAGAAGTCGGTCTTGGACACGCTCTTGTGCACCATCATGAAGCTTTGGGCGGAACACTTCTGGCCCGTGAGCGCGTAGGCGTCCTGGTCGCACTGCCACGCGATGTAGTCCAGATTCATGGTGGCAACATCGGGCCCTAGAATCTTCCAGTCGAAGCCGGCGTCCTCGAGTCTGACGCGTCCGTGGGTCAATACGGCCAGCTTCTCGGCGATGTCCGTGGAACCGGTGAACTGGGTCATGCGGATCGGGCACATCTTGTAAAGGTGCTCGAAGGTGTCACCAGCGCAGTGGATCAGGTCACAGTCGCTCATCGGCATTCCGCAGTAGTGGAGCATGCGGATGAACTCGTCCATGACGACGGTAGTCTTGCTGTTGGGCTTCATGATCACCTTGTTGCCCATGAAGAGCGCACCCATGACCTGCATAGATGGGATCTCCAGCGGGAAGTTGAAGGGCGAGATCACCGCCACCGCACCCAGAGGCCACCTGTAGCCGGTCGGATTCTGTCCGTCGTGGTCTCCCGGATATGCGACTGCCTGGGCGAGGAACCTAACATTGTCGCCGCTGAAGTTGGCCAGGAACGACCGGACCAGCTTCACCTCTCCGAAGGCCTGGGAGGCGTGCTTGGGAACGAATCTCTGGATGAGCTTCACGAAGTGGGCCACCACATCTTCCTGGTTCAGTAGCTCGCTCGCCTTCCTGCAGATCTCCCCGTACATGACGTAGCGCTGCACGTTCTTCAGAGGGTTGTGCAGTCCCGTCTTCGGAACCTTCCTCAGGCTCTCGGCGAACTCCTTGAGTTCCTCGTCATTGGTGTTTGGCATCTGGAGGAACTTCTCGCCGTTCATAGGATCGATAACCCAGCGGTAGTCCTTGGTCTCCTTCCACTTGCCGTCGACCAGATTGTACATCTTGCCCGGGGCCTTCTCGCTCAGGGTGAACGGGTCCACCTTTGAGAACGCCTTCAATGCTTCTGACTTAGCCTTTTCCATCCTAACAATGCTTAATATCTTTGGAATATCCTTTTTATACTTCCGCGATGAACTGGATGCGGAAGTATTACATGAATCCTTTCTTCCAGCATTGCAAATAATTTATCTAAACACACGCACACCATTCAATGGGAACTTCGTATACACCCCCTCGTGTATTTTTTATGTCAGCGTATCCACGCAATTACCTATCTACAGTGTTATAATAACAGTGCACGTGTGCGCATTCTCTATCTCGCGCTCAGGATTCGTCTCGGGGTTTTGGGGTTTTGGGGTTTTGGGGTTTTGG
>JARLFX010000443.1 GCA_031296355.1 Acidobacteriaceae bacterium | reverse complement strand
AATAAATACTGTCTTCGTTCTACCCCCACCCTAGCCACAAAAACAAAGACGTGGCGAGGATGGGGCACCCAAAAGTTGTTGGTATTTAATTGCCGAAGCAATAATCGTGCCTCGGAGGCGATGGGGCCAGGCCATCGGAACCTGCATTCTTCGGTGCGGTGATGCGTTTGGGTTCAGAGCCAGGATTACCCCTGTTTCGCTTACAATAGTTCGCAGCTTCTTCACGGGGAATGAAGCATTCATACGGAATTGAATAGAGCGGTTTCGATTCAAGTGTTGCCGTTTGGAGTTCATGCGAGGGGTCATTTTCTTGAGAAAAATGACCCTTGGCGTTTACGTTTCTGTAAAGAGCAGAATCAAAACCGCTGTAGCCGCGCCTTATCATGATCCGGGCCGGCGAAACCTTTAGGGGAATAGTTTCGTCCCTACAAAGGTAGCGGGCTGCGAGACTTTTCAGTCCTGGCCGCCATTCAGCCCATGTTTGAGGGCATCGACTAAAGAGAAACGACGGGAATCGACACTATGTCCATTGAAGGCACTCCAGAGTCCCAACATTCCGAAAACGGCATTCCCGGCAGTTACGACGAGCCGCACAGCCCCAAGAGAACTTGGGTAAGAGTCCTTGTTTACCTGGTGCTGGCGTGCCTGGTCGGATTTGTTGGGTGGCGGATCTACCAGAACAATCTGGCGGCCAAACAGCAGGCGAGCAGCCAGGCGGCGGCGCTGCTGGGACGTCCGGTCCCGGTGCAGGTGGCTCCCGTTGCCGAGCGGCCGATGCCGATTTACCTGACGGCGCTGGGCACGGTGACGCCGTATATGAGCGTGACGGTGAAGGCGCGGGTAAACGGACAGCTTTTGCCGGTGAAGTTTACCGAAGGGCAAGAGGTCAGGCAGGGGCAGACGATTATGGTGATCGACCCCAAGCCCTACCAAGCGGCCCTGGACCAGGCGAAAGGGACATTGGCCCACGATGAGGCACTGTTGAAGAATGCGCAGGCCGAGTACTCCCGCTACAAGGCGCTTTATGCGGCGGGCGTGGTGTCAAAGGAGGTAATGGAGGCCGATGAGGCCGCGCAGGGCCAGTATCAAGGCGCGATCCAGTCGGACAAAGCAGCGATCGAAACGGCCCAGTTGCAACTGAGCTGGTGCTATATCCAGTCGCCGATCAACGGCCAAATCGGGTTGCGGCTGGTGGATCCCGGCAACATTATCACGGCCAATACCACAAATTTGGTGATTATCAACCAATTCCATCCGATCGCGGTGTACTTTACGCTGCCGGAGAATCAGTTGCCCCAGGTGCTGGCGAAGTTGGCCGCGGACCGGCGGCTTCCGGTGGATGCCTACGACAAGGGCAATACACAGAAGCTGGCGACAGGCCAACTGATGACGGCCGACAACCAGATCGATACGACGACCGGCACCGCGAAGCTGAAGGCAGTGTTCAACAACGCGAACAACGCTCTGTTTCCGAACCAGTTT
>JARLFX010000442.1 GCA_031296355.1 Acidobacteriaceae bacterium | reverse complement strand
CCCACAACATCGTGGACAAGGCAAGATACTGGACTGTGTGCACCGGGTATGTATATAATACGGTCATATGCAGATATAACATAATGAAGTGTGGATGCATCAACCGGGCGCTCAACAGCTGGGTTTTTGTTCAGAGATTGACGGTTTAATTAGCGAGGCAGATTGCCACAAAATTAATTTTGTTTATGCGTATTCTAGCTCCAGCTTATCGATGTCCTTGACGTTTATGTCGGCCCGCCAGTAGTTGTTTGCCGCATACTCGCTCTGCAGCGGCTCTTCCACCACCACTGGCTTAGACGGCTCCTTCTTTTCCTCTGCCACCACGACGGTCTCAGGCTTCTTCTCCTCCTCCTTCTTTTCTTCCTCGCCCTCCTTTGCCTTCTGCTTGGCCAGCTTCTCCTCCTTTGTGGGAAGCTGGAGTTCGACCTCGGCCTCAGTCTTGCCCTCGCCTTCCGTTGTCCTACAGATGATTACCACTGTGTCATGATACTTTGTCTCAGGCTCCGCGGACTCCTTAGTGTCGATGTTGATCTCGCCGGTGGGTTCGGGGGCGATCTGCTCGTCCTCCGAGTCCTTCTTGTCCGGTCCACCGCCGAGCTGCTTGCTCTCGTTGGTGACGATGAGCTTGTAGTCGCCGTTCACGTATGCCTCCCACAGCGGCTCGTTCTTAAGGAGCTCTGCCACCTCTGAACTCCGCTTGGCTAGTTCCAGCAGAGTCGTCGTGAGCTTAGTGATGAAGGGCATGTATGCCTTCCTGAACGCTTTCCCGCTAGACTTGTACGTGCCGTTCTTCCCTTCGTTCCAAAGCTTCAGCATCACTGACGGCAGCTTGCAGTTCACAACGAACTATGGAACATCGTGGGCCTGACTTACAGCCTTGATGTAGTCGTCGGAGCCGGTGGTGATGGCGTCGGCGAAGACGTTGTAAATCTTGAGGTGCAGGAAGCTGTTCATATCGTAGAGCGACATCAGCTTCATCAGAAAGAGCGGGAACTGCAGCTCTTGGAGCTTCTTGCACACCTCTGGACTCTTCAGCTGCACCAGCGCGTCCAGCCACTCCACGACCTTCAGTCTGTCAAATCCCAGCGGAATGATCTGCCCTCCAAACTGTGTGTCGAGCTTCAGGGTCTACTTGCGCTCGCCCATCGATCGTTACCGCATTTTCGCGCTCAAGATATGCCTTGAACTTGGACATGTACTCGGCGGAAAGCTGAGTGAGCAGCGTGAGGTCGATCTCCTCGTCCTTCTTCGGCTCCTGCGGCGTGTTTCCCATGCCAAAGATGTCGGCGGGAGCGGGGGAAGAATTGCTGGTCTTGGTGCGCATGACCGTCATGAAGAACGTGAGACTCGCCCGCAGCGACATCGGGTGTCCCGACGCGCCGATCTGATATATCTTCTTTAGCACATCAGGATTGAGGAAGAAGCCGAGCTGCTGCTTTGTGTCAACAAGATTGCAAAGGATGAAGCAGTTGTTGGTGATGTCCTCTAGTTTATTGGTAGGCTCCATCTTGCTCACCATGCGCTCCAGGATCGCCTTCTTCTCCTCGGCGAACTCCTCTCCCGTGGTCCCCGTTATGAACTTGTCCTCATTGGAGAGGATCTTGCTGAGCACATCTGCGATGGATCTGTTGTAGCAGTGGTGGAGAACGTTGTCGATGTGTTCGCGATATCTGAATATGTACTCCAGAAGGTCCAGCTTACGCTTCTCGATGATAACCTGCATGACCTTGCAGAAGTAGCCGGCCAGCACGGGGTTGACCTCCTTCTCGGACTTCAGCAGTGACATCAGCTTTTCGAGCAGCCCGCATCTTTCCTTGGGGGCCTCCTCCTGGACAACATTGTCGTCGTCCTTGTCCTCCTCATCATCGTCGTTGGCCCAGGGCTCCTGCTTCTCCGGGGCCAGGGCCTCGGGCTCCTTCTTTGACTCCTCAGGCTTCTTGACTGTCTCCGCTGCTAGGGCGGGGACAGCGGCCTTCTCCTCAGGCTTGGACACTGGGGCGGGTACGGGGACAGGCGCTGAGATGGGTGCGGGAGCGGTCGCAGATTCCTCCTTCTTAGTCTCCTCCTTCTTGATCTCCTCCTTCTTAGCCTCCTCCTTCTTGATCTCATCCTTCTTGGCCTCTTCCTTTTTGACCTCCTCCTTCGCTTCGGCCTTGTGCTCCGGCTCCTCCTTCTTCACTTCAGCCTTGGCCTCACTCGCGACCTCGACCTTCTTTTCCTCGGGCTTCTTCTCGGCGGGTTCTTCCTTCTTCGATTCCTCCTTGGCGGGTGCCTTGGCCTCGGCACCGGCGGTGGCCGGCTGAGGCGTAGGCTGAGCCCAGGCGGGGGCGGGAAGCGAGGCGCCCGCCTGGCCGGTCTGAGCCTCGGCGCCGCCGGCCTTGGGCTCCTCCTTCACTGGGGTCTTTTCCTTCTTCTGCGACGTGAAGAACAGGTTAATGATGTCGTTGACCTCGCAGTTGAAAATTTCAGAGGCGTAGAACGGATATCTAGCAACGTGACGCGGGATCGTTTACTTGTAGCAGCGCTTCTCGTCCGCGTTGGCAGGGGGCTCGATAACTATATAGTCAAGGAGATGGTCCACGACGTCGTAGGTGAAGCTAGAGGTGTCGATGGCGGACATACAACTGGAGGAGGCGCGTGTTCATGTTGCGGAGCTCCTGGAGGAAGTCTTCCTCGTCCATGAGCTTCTCGAGGGTGCAATCCGGACTGTTCAGCAGGTCCTCGATGCTTTGAGAGGACCGTCCGAATGCCCAATATCTACTACGTTTATCGCCGCCCGCATACTTCTCAAATCCAGAGCCAAACATTGTATCTTAAATATAAATGAATAATGCACAGCATTATATTCTAGTCGGCCAACCTTGTGTCAGCATTGCGAATTTCGTTGTCCACTATTGTGTGCTCCAACGTGTCTGATGCGCGGGGTTTTGGGGTTTTGGGTTTTTGGGGTTTTGGGGTTTTGG
>JARLFX010000441.1 GCA_031296355.1 Acidobacteriaceae bacterium | reverse complement strand
ATCTCCGCAAAGCGTCGGGCGGGCATGAACGGGTCGTGCGGCTTGAGAAACGACGAGATCAGAAAAAATGGCTGCCCTCTCTTGCCGAAGTTGCGCAAAAAACGCACCGACTCGCGCGCCACAAAACTTTCGAAGTGGTCCAGCTCCTCCAGTTGCGAGACACGGCCGACGGCAACCGACCCCTCGCGATGGTCCGGCGTGCGATGTCCCCGCCACGGATCGCCTTCTTCCCGCCAGAGGTCGTCGATCTCAGGCAAGCCTGCGCCGGAGTTCTGCTGCCCCAGTTCGTCGGCGTATATCTGCGCCTTCGGGCCCAGGTATTGCAGCCAGTCGTTAAAGTCCAGGCGATAGTCGAATCCATGCGTCTGCGCATCCACGAAGTGCATTTTTCCGATCAGCGCCGTCATGTAGCCGGCCCGGTTGAAGTGATGTGCCATGGTCGGGTGCGTGGGCAGATAGGCGGTCGCGTTGTCCTGCGCCTCCAGATGATGGCTGTAGAGCCCGGTCATCAACGAAGCACGCGACGGTGCGCATACCGGGTTATTGCAGTAGGCGCTTGAAAAGCGGACCGCGTCACTCGCGAGGAGGTCCAGGTTCGGTGTCTTCGCCACGGGGTCGCCGTAGGCCCCCATGCAGCTGCGCTTGTGCTGGTCCGACATCAACAGAAGCACGTTGGGCCGTTTGCCTGCCGCAGGTTCAGGCTTCCGAGTATCCAGATGCGCCAACTCGCGCGCCCCTGCTGGTACCTCGGCTGCCGCTGCGGCTGACAGCGTGGCGGCGGCCGCGCTTGCCAGGAAATTTCTCCGATCCATCCTCTTCCCTTCCGGCCCTCTTCGTTTCAGAACCCGCAAACGGACTCCGGCCAACCGGGAAAGAGAATGGTTGCCAGCATCCAACGCTGTAAAGGTGGAATCACGGTTGAGAGAAGGACATTCCACTGTTTTTCGATAAAAGGCATGTAGAATCTGCATTTTATGGTTAAAGACTCCTCTCTCTTTACACCGTGGAATCTGCTTTTTGTTCGGGTTCTCAGCGACCCTTCGCGCAGGCGGACAGATCCTCCGTGCTAACCTGAGGTTCAGTTCACGCATGCGGATTTTTGGATGGATTGCGTGGCGTGCGCCCGCGGCTTCAGGCTTGACGATGAAACCAAACATGATCGACGTGAAAGACGAAGGAGCCGACGGCTCTGGCCTAAAGAACGGTTTCCGCCAGGAAGCCGAGCTTGTACAGCGTGTGGTCGCCACTCCTAGCTTCGTCCGTTCCGCCTTGCTGACCAGCTTTCTGCTCTACATCTGCGATCGCAAGTTTCAGGGACGCGACAAGGAGATCACGGAGTACCAGATTGGCGTTCAGGCCCTCGGACGCCCCGACTCCTACAACCCCGGCGAAGACAACATTGTCCGAAACTATGCCCGTATCCTCCGCAAGCGCCTGGAGGAATACTTTGCCGGCAGCGGCCGCGACGAGCCGATGCGCATCGTCATCCCTCGCGGTCATTACGTGCCTATTTTTGAACCCAACACGCCCACTCCCAGCGAGTTTTCCGGTGAGGCCGACTTACTGGAATCTCAGCATTTAGAACTGGCTCTGGGGCCAGCACGCCGAACTGCCAAAGCAGCTATTCTGCATGCGATGCACCGCTTCCGGATTCCCGTTGCGCTGCTGCTTGCCGCTTGCATCGCGATCGCCATCTATTGGGCGGTCCGCACCCGGCCTGCGCGCATTAACGATGTCTTCTGGAAAGAGGTCTTCGACGGCACACGCGCCACCTACCTGGTGCCGGGCGATAGCGGCCTGGCCATGATGCAGGAGATCACCGGGAAGGAGGTACACCTGAGCGATTACATCGCCGGGGACCTGGATAAAGAGTTTCACGATTTTAACTTAGCGGCCGCACGCGGAGGAACCGGATATGGTTTCGACCGAGTCTCGTACTTTACCAGCAAAGCTGATCT
>JARLFX010000440.1 GCA_031296355.1 Acidobacteriaceae bacterium | reverse complement strand
GCAGAAGAGGCGGAAGTCTAGTGCGACGAGCCAGTAGGGGAGGGGCGGCTTTTCGAGATAGCGGATGCCATCGACCTTGAGTGTGACCAGGTCGCCGGTTTGGGCCATATGCAGGGCGGCGCTGGCGTGGGTGGCGTCGGCATCATCCAGTAAAGCGGGGGTGCCCAGGGTGGCTCCGTAGATAGCGACGAAGAGTGCGAAGAGAAGCAGCAGGGAGCGGACGCTGGGGGAGGTGGCGGGTGCGGTGTGCTGGTGCTGCGGTGCGCTCCGCTCTTCGGCTATCTGGTAAGGCATGGGCATGAACGTTCCAGTTTCAGGATAGCAGCGCAGAGCCGAATGTGTTCCCCACAGGGCTGCGCTGACGTTGTAGATTAGAACCCGGAGCGTGTGACAAAGATGCCAACTTTTGCCGCAGTCGATATCGGATCCAATTCCTGCCGGATAAAGATCGCCTCAGTGCAGGCGCACAAATTGCATACCCTGCATGAAGACCGCGAAGTGACGCGGCTGGGCGCGAGCGTGTTTGAGACCGGCGTGATCTCGCCGGAGTCCATGGCGTCTACCATTCGCGCACTGAAGCGGTTTCACAAGGCAACGCAGACCTACGTGGTGGATACGGTGCGTGTGGTGGCTACCAGCGCGATGCGCGATGCGCGCAATGCACCGGCTTTTACGGAGTGGGTGAAGGCGGAGACGGGCTGGAACGTGGAGGTAATCTCCGGGCTGGAAGAGGGGCGGCTGATCCACCTGGGAGTGGTCAACAATGAGCGCGGCGCGCGTGGCCGCTGTCTGATGATCGATCTGGGCGGTGGAAGCTGCGAAGTCACGCTTTCTGACAAGGGCCGTATTCGCGAGATGGTGAGCCTGCCGCTGGGCGCGGTACGACTACAGCAGGAGTTTCTGCGCAGTGATCCGCCGGCGAAGCAGGATATTGCGCGGCTGAAGAAGTTCATTCGTCGCGAAGTGTCAAAGGCAGAGCGCAGGATGGGTAGCGCACGTGTGTCGCTGGTTTTTGCTACGTCAGGAACTGCGGCGGCGCTTGCGGTGGCCAGCAATGAGGTATCCAAGAATATTCCGGTAAGCAAGGGCGGCGGCAAGAAGCGCGCCAAGGCGGATATGGGATTTGCGTCGACAGAGCTGGTGCGCGGCGTGGCTGACCAGCTCACCCGGCTTACCAATGGGCAGCGCGCGGCATTTCCCGGCATCGGGCCGCGGCGGTCAGAGATCATCATCGGCGGCGCGCAGGTCTATGCGGAGCTGCTGGAGCGGCTGGGGCTGAAGGGGTTCCGCTACTCCACCATGGGGCTGCGCGATGGCATGCTGGCCCAGATGCTGGCGCAGACAGACCAGCGCGGCATTGCGCACCGGAAGTATGAGGATGAACGCTGGGCGGCGGTGCTGGAGGTGGCGAAACGCTATGGCGTGGACATGCGCCATGCCGAGATTGTGCGCGCGCATGCGGTACAGATCTTCGACGAGCTGAAGACGGTACACAATCTGCCGCCAGAGTACCGGCTGTGGATCGAATCTGCCGCCATGCTACAGGACATCGGCAAGTTTATGAACCACCAGGGGCGCCACCGGCATTCACAGTACATCATTGCGAACTCTGAAATCTTCGGCTTCACGCCGGAGCAGAGGACGATCGTCTCCGCAATTGCGCGCTACCTGGGCAAGAGCCGTCCGTCGCCGCTGGACCGGTTGATGCGTACGCTGCCGATGGAAGAGCATGCCAATATTCAGAAGGCGGTGGTGCTGCTGCGGTTGGCGATGGCGCTGAACCAGGACCGCGCCAGCGATGTGCTGCGGGTACGTATGCAAATGCGTCCGCGGCGTGTGACCATGCTGCTGAAGCCGGGCCGTACGGGTGCAGAGCTGGAGATGTGGGCGCTGCGCAAAGAAGGGGACTACTTCCGCGAGGTCTTCCGCCGCGAACTCTTCGCCGAGCTCATGTAAAGCGCGCGCACCATGCGCGGATCGAGCAGCCAGTGCAACGTGGGCGGCTGCCGCTCCATATTCACGCGCGCCATGCTGCCTTTGCGCAGGCGAATGGCGGCGGACACTTTGCTGGATGCAGGCGTGACCAGTGTGCCGAGAAACTGCGTGAGCGTCGGGCTGTGGCCAACCACAAGTACGTTGTCGACCTTGGCGCACTGTTCCAGCAACTGGCGGAACTCCGCGTAGGTGCCACTGGGAGAGAGTCCGCGCGCGACCTGGATCGGTGCGTCGTAACCCGTCTCCGTGCCGATGAACGAGGCCGTCTGCAGACAGCGCTTGAGCGGGCTGGAGAGTATCAGGTCAAACGACAGGTTGAAATTGTTGAGTACGCTGGCCAGCTGCAGGCAATACTGGCGGCCTTCTTTATCGATGGGGCGTTTGGCGTCGACGATCGGATTGGCGCGGCGCGTGCCTGCGCTGGCATGGCGGAGAAGATAGAGATTCATAACCTTGTGCTGAATTGTAAGCGATGAGGGGTATGAAAATGATGAATTTGGGTTCAACAGCGCTTACGCCAGACCTGGGAGACGAGTAATCCGCGCAGATGTGTTTGCTCTTCAGCCAGTTCGAAATCTGCGGAACGCAAGGCTTGTTCGTAGGCCGGCAAATGTTGTGTCCGCAGGCCGGTGAGCAGGCGAAAGCCGGCGTACATCATGCGGATCAGCAGGGCAGCCGGAATTCTCAACATCCCGCGAGGCACGCGGAATTCCGAGACGATCCAGAGTCCGCCGGCGGGTAGATAGTGTGCAAGTCGCGGCACCAGCGCCGCACACTCTTCCGTACTGAGGCAATCTAAAAAGAAGTGCGAAACGATGCAATCGTAGACAGCGCATGGCGGGGTGAAGGCAAGTGCATCCGCACAGTGCAGAGCGACGCTGCGCCTGCCGCAACGTGCCGCCAGCAGATGAAGCATGGCGGCGCTGCTATCGACAGCATCCGCCTTCAGCGCAGGGTTTTGCAGGAGTAATTGATGGAGAAAGCGGCCGTCTCCATCGCCGAGCACAAGCGCGTGCTGGCGGCCTGCCAGTAGTGGCAGCAGGTGGAAGCGGCAGCGTTCGAGTGCGTGGCCGAAGATGGCATACTCCAGCCAGCGATAGGCGCGGGCGATGCGATTGAAATTTACAGCAGGCATGTGAGCATTTACCGGAAGAGGAAGATCGTTGGCGTGAGCATGGCCGCATCAGCTGCTATGCGGTAGGTGAGGCGGTGCATGCGATGGCGCGAGCGGCGCAGTGCCATCATAATGGCCGCGCTCAGTGCAATGCAGAGGGGCAACGCGATGGACGCATTCGCAATGAAGCAGAGAACGAGCCCGGTGAGCAGTACCGAGGCCTGCAGAAGCGCCGCATGACGGATGGCGAAGCGCGTGCTCCAGTGCGCGTTTCGCAGATCGGTATGTTCGCGCTCGTAGATGAGCGTGCAGTTGAGCCAGCAGAGCGCGCCGAAGCAGGTGGCGTGCGGGAGTAGATGGGTATTTACCCCATAGAGAGCTTCCGGTAGGAAAACGGCAACGGTAAAGCCGATGCCAACGGATAGTTCTTTGGGCAACTGTGAATCCGTCGCGCTGGGGCGAGTATGTATCCACGCATAGTAGCCCGCAGCGCCCAGACCGAGCAGCAACCAGAAGCGCCGCAGGGTTGGCTCCATATGTTGCAGGAGAAGCAGAAGCACCGGTGCCGCACAGATGAGTGCGATCAGAAATGCTTTGCTGTACTGGCCGTGAAAGTGATGGCGTTCTTCCGGAAAGGGTTCACTGTAATGCGCGTCCAGCAGGCGATCCACGGCATAGAAGATCCAGGTAGCCAGAAAGAGTGAGGTAGAATCACTGCGCAGTAGATGGAGGTGCGCGGCACGGGCGGCGAGGATGAACCAGGCTACGGCGACAGTGGGTGCATCCAGCGAAAGCAGGTGCCAGAGCTCAGGCAGGGTATAGCGGCGCGTACGCGGGTCTATGTGCAATGGCGCCGTTTCCCTGTGTTGCAGGGAACTTTCCTGGGTTTGCGGCGGCACGTGGCGCTCCTCCCGGTTCTGCTCATTTACAAATCCGCAGAAGCCGCTATGCGGTGCGCTCTTCTTTCGCACCCAGCGCCCAGAAGGATGGGTCGATATCTGCGAAGATGCTGTCGCGCAGTTCAATGGCGGCGAGCCGTTGCTCTTCCACATCGCTGATTCTGCCGGTGGCGGCAAAGCTTCTCCAGGCGTTCGCAACCTCCTGGAACTGGTCGTTATGCGTCAGGAAGCGGGTCTCCGCGTAGTCGCGGGCCGCGCCGGTGGTGATCAGGAATTGCCAGTCAGACGACTCCAGCAGCAGAAGTTCGCGGCAGAGCTGCTTCATGATGCGTTCGCCGAGAGCGCCATCTTTCCACTTGCCGGCGGTCGCTACTTCACGGGTGAACGCTTCAGCAGGGTAGATGTGGGTGTAGGTCCAACTGGTGTCAGGATTCATCCAGACCTGGTTGGTGCCTTCTGCGCCCCAGGAGCCTTCGTGCATGGCGATAAAGCCCGCACGGGGATATTTGGCGAGATATTCGCTGCAGGTCGTGAGCGCGATCGGCAGGTCTTCGCGTGCCATTACGCGGGCTACGGCTTCCAGCCAGAGCACGCCCTCGTACCACCAGTGGCCAAAGAGCTCAGCGTCAAAGGGCGAGGTCAGGATGGGCGGAATCTCATCATTCAGACCGTCTTTCAGGGCTTCGTATACGAGCCCCACAAAGTGGTCGGCGTGAGCCTTCACACGTTCCGCGGCCTCGTAGGGATGGTAGGGTGTCTTCTGGCCGATATCGACCTTGGAGCCAGTGACCTGCCAGTAGCGGTGCCCTCCGGGCCAGCGCTTCTTGTGGAAGTCGAGATAGAGACCGTCGCCGGGGTAGCCGCTGTCGCCACTCCATACCTGCACGCCGGTGCGTGGGTCGCGCGGGAAGATGGTGGTGGCAAAACGCTTGTCGTAGGGGCCATCCACGTAATAGGGCTGGTAAAGTGAGCGATGGTTGGCGTGCGTCATCTGCACGGTCTTCTCATCCTTGGGGACGCTGCCGTTGAGCAGCTCGTAGGGAGATGGGATGCGCTCTGATTCTTCGACCAGGTGGGTGTCGACGAAGAAGTATTCGATGCCGCTCTCGGAGAGCGCCTGCTCCACGCCGATGCGGTTGAAGGGCTTCCAGGGTTCAATGGCTCCTGCCGGGGTGACAGGGAACTCCCACATGCCCGCAGGGCGGTAGCCGCATTCGGGGGCCCAGATGCCTTTAGGGGCTTCGCCAATGTGCTTTTTGTGGGTTGCAACGGCGGTGCGGATCTGAGCACGCACGCTCTCGTCGGTGCCCAGCAAAGGCATATAGCCATGGGTGGCGCCACAGGTGATGATCTCAATCTGCCCGGTCTGATGGAAGTGTACGAATCCCTTCACGATGTCGCCGTTCAGCGCGGCAAAGTCGTCCTGCGCCTGCTGAAAGAAGTTCTGCCAGAAGCGGGCGGTGCTGGCGAAGTGATCGTCTCCACCCTGGGTAAAAAAAGCCTCGTCTTCGCGGGCCGCGAGTATCTTGCGCTCAAGATATTTGGGAAACTCCGCGCGGAAGACGGGATGGGCGAGCTGCTCCAGCAGGATGGGGGAGATGTTGAGATTGCACTTCAGGGCCAGGCCGTCGCGCTCGAGATTTTTCATCATGCGCAGCAGCGGCAGGTAGGTCTCGGCAGCAGCCTCGTGCAGCCATTCCAGTCCGTGGGGCCACGTCCCATGATTTACCACGTAGGGCAAATGGGCGTGCAGCGTGAAGGTAAGAAACCCGCGTGGACTGCTGGAAGCCTTATGCAAAACGAGGTACCTCGCCTGATTTGTGATTTAAGTGAATGTTGTCTTGGGGGCCAGGACTGTCTGTCACTCATTTTACATGAGATATGTAACAGGCCCACTTCGGGTTGCATGTCGGCTAGGAAATGGGTTGAGCGGGGTCGTTTGCAGTCCCAGGAGCGTTGTTTCCGGCGGAGACCTGTAAGCGAGTCTCCGCCGGAAGAGGGATTAGCGGGTTACGGAAACAGTATTGGTGATCCGGAAGCGCACGATGGACTCACTGGGAATACTGACTTGCTGGCCTTTGGTGACAGCGTTGGCGCCTGCGCCTAAGCCGCCGCCGGCCGCGGCGCCGATGGCAGCGCCTTTGCCGCCGCCAAAGATTCCGCCCAGAATGGCGCCTACTGCAGCGCCACCGCCGACTTTTTCAGCCGTGTTCTTGCCGCGGCCCTTGCCTTCGACCGCATAGGGTTCGGTAGAGACCGGGACACGGTCGCCGTGGAAGCCCACGTGTGTGACCTGAATGCTGAGATATGACGAGCCCTTGAAGTGCGCAGCATCTTTGACGTCGACCACCTGACCCGTAACCGGCGAACCGGCAGGGAAGGCTACGTTGCCGTTGGCATCCGTCACGTCAGCCGCGAGAACGCCGTGGAAGGCAGAGCCGGACTGCGTTGTGCCGCTATCCAGCGCTTCGGTGGTGCGCACGGGCAGAACCGAACCTGCAGACAGGGTAATGGTGCGGATGGCGGGCCTTGACGGCGGCGGTGGGGGCGGTGGGGTGTTGTTCTGTACGATGGGCGCTGGGGCCTGCTTGTAGGGTGAGGACGGAGCAGGAGCTTGAGCTGCGGCGGATGTTTTTTTGGACGACTTGCTGGGCGCAGGGGCTGGTGCCGGAGCTTCCATGGGCATCGGCATGGGGGCGGCAGAGGCTTGCTGCACAGTCAGGTTGTTGTTCAACACCTTAATGCCGGGAACCTGCATGGCGTCATTGGCGGCCAGGGAACGGGCGGCATCGCTGTCTACTGTTCCACTGAGGGTCACGACGCCGTTTGCTGTCGAGATCTGGATGGGCTGGCCGCCGAGTGCGGCATCGCTGCTGATCTTGGTCTGTACGGCGTTGTTGAGCGTGGCGTCGTCAACCGGGGCTGCCGTCTTCTTGCATCCGGCGACGGAAATCGCCAATGCGAAGACGCCGACCGCGGCTACCAAGGTGTAGCGGTTCTTCACGTAAGAGATCATGTTGTTTTGCTCCTTCGAAACCGTAACTTTATTTTAGTGCGACGCTGCATGTGCAGCGTCGCAAAGCGTATGCTTTTGTACGGATGCACCGCCGTCGGGCGCTCATGCTCAACGGCAGGCTAACAGCCTATCACTGCAACGTGCTGATGCGTGCATGCTGCCGGGGTAAAGCGCCATGGGCAGCAACCTAATCACAGGGCATAGCATCCACACATAAAGAATGTTTTACTTGAATGACGTGGCAGTAATCTCAATGTCCGATTCATTACAGGGATCTAATACAAGGAGAATGAAATGGCTGAAGACAGCAATGTGAGTGGCATTGGATGGTTTCTTGCAGGTTTGGGCGTGGGCGCCTTGATCGGCGTGCTGTATGCACCGAAGGCTGGCAAGGAGACTCGCGAGGATATCGTGGCTACGGCACTCGATGCCAAACAGAAGGCTGCTGACCTGGTGGACAAGGGCCGCCAGCAGGCTGAAGCCTATGTGGATCGCGGCAAGGAATATTACGAAAAGGGCCGCACCCAGTGGAGCCAGTACGTCGACAAGGGCAAGGGCTACATCGGCGAGACGGCCGAGAAGGTATCGGCAGCCGTGGATGCCGGCAAGCAGGCCTACCAGGCGACGACCACGAACTCGAACTCGTAAACCATGGAACTCCGCGGGCGGTGGGGCATCTGCCCATGCTGCCAGCGGAGTTCTGTGCAACTTTCCCGGTAAGCTAGTCTCTCCAGAAAGGCCGGAGCAATGATCCACGCAGAGGTATTTCGTTTCGCGGGTATGCTGCTGCAGAGCAGCGACGCCACCATGCCGCTTGGCTCCAAGCTGTTCATGATCTTCGTTGGCGTAGTCAGCGTTTCGGTGGTGATCCAGACGATCGTGATCATCTCGTTTGCGCTGGGCGCAGCGAAGGCGCAGCGGGAATTTCTGCGAATCGCCGATGAGATGAGGGCGAAGTCCGTGCCGGTGCTGGAAGCGTCACGTTCCATCCTGGAAGATACAGCCCCCAAGCTACGCGTAATTACGGACAACATCAGCGAGGCCAGCTTCCTGCTGCGCGATCAGGCCGTGCGTCTGGACCGTACGGTGCAGTCCACGCTGGAGACGGTGAATGAGCAGGTCGAGCGCGCCGATGCGATGGTGTCAAACACGCTGGATGGCATTGAAGAGATTACCGGCACGGTGCACCGCGCGGTGATGATCCCTGTGAAGCAGATTGCCGGGCTGATGAATGGGCTGAAGGCCGCGGTGGAGAATCTGACCGGGAGCAAGCTGGGCCGTGCACTCTACAAGCGCGACGAAGACGACTTCGTTTAGAAGATCCATCCCCCGCCCACAACATCATCATCCTGATAGAAGACGGCGGCCTGTCCGGGCGTGATGGCGCGCTGCGGCTCGTCAAAGAGCGCACTGACGGAGTCTGCATCGGGCCCTGGCATCAGTGTGGCGGGAGCGGGTTCGTGCCGGTGACGGACCTTGATGCTGACGCGCATGGGCTCAGTGAGTTGGGGAATCGAGATCCAGTTCAGACGGTTGGCGCGCAGTTCGCGAGAGAAAAGCTCAGACTCGGACCCAACTACAACCTCTCGCTCATCTGGCTTTATTTGAATAACATAAAGCGGGTCTCTTGAAGAAATACCTAAACCCTTGCGCTGGCCGACGGTGAAGTTGCGGATGCCGGGATGCTCGCCGATGGTCTCTCCGGCAGAGTTCTTGAGCGCGCCTGCAGTGACGGGTACCGGCTCTCCCTGTTCTTCGAGGTAGGCGTCAATAAACGCCTTGTAGTCGCCGCCGGGAATAAAGCAAATTTCCTGGGAGTCGGGCTTCTGCGCCAGGGCGAGGCCCTGATCGGCTGCCATCTGGCGGACTGCGGGCTTCTCCATCTCGCCGAGGGGGAAGAGCGTGCGGCTGAGCTGCTCCTGCGTGAGGCCGAAGAGGAAGTAACTCTGGTCCTTGGAGCGATCGGCGGGGCGCTTCAGAATCCAACGCTGGCGGCTCTTGCAGAATTCGTTCCGTGCGTAGTGGCCAGTGGCGATGCGCTCTGCGCCGATCTGGCGGGCGGTGATGAGCAACTGGTCAAACTTGAGATGGTTATTGCAGAGAGTACAGGGGACTGGCGTACGGCCAGCGAGGTACTCCGCCACGAAAGGCTTTACCACGTCCCGCTCAAAGCGGTCCTGCTGGTTGACGAGGTAGTAGGGGATATCGAGCTGTTCGGCCACGCGGCGGGCGTCGTAGACGTCGTCAATGGAGCAGCAGCGGCCTTGCACGGCTTCCGGCATGCCTTCGTGGCCAGAGATGCGGCGCTGGTTCCAGAGCTGCAGCGTAAGTCCAATCACGGTGTGGCCCTGCGAACGCAGCAGTCCGGCAACCGCCGAGGAGTCCACCCCGCCGGACATGGCGATGGCAATGGTTCCATTCTCCGGATTGGGTATTTCAGCCATTCTTACCAGTATAGGCGACCGATGCAGTCCGAAACTCACTCCAATTCTTTATGAGGCGAATAAAAGGACGAAATAGCCCGTCCGGTTTGACAAGGTCGCGTACTATACAAAAGGTCCCCCCTTACGGAGAGTTGATGTCCTTTTTAGATATTCTTTTTGGCAAGCCACTTGCCACCAGTGAAGAACGCGGAGAGCACATTGGGGTTGCCGCCGGCATCCCCATTTTCGGGTTAGATGGTCTTACCTCAGCAGCATATGGCCCTGAAGCGGCCATGGTCTTCCTGATCCCCCTGGGTCTGGCAGGGCTTCATCTCATCGTTCCAATTATTTCGGTCATTCTGTGTCTTCTGGTCGTTCTTTTTCTCAGCTACCGGCAGACGATCGCGGCCTATCCTCATGGTGGCGGATCGTACACCGTAGCCACTGAGAACCTGGGTGAAATGGCCGGGTTGCTCGCGGCTGCTGCACTGATGATCGACTACATTCTGACGGCGGCCGTGGGTATTTCAGCCGGCGTTACCGCCATGGTTTCGGATTTCCAAAACCTGCACCAACATACGCTGCTGTTCTGTTTGATCATTCTTGTTTTTCTGGCAGTCATTAACATGCGCGGGGTGCGCGATACCGGGCTGGCTTTTGTGGCGCCGACATTCCTCTTTGTGGGATCGCTGGCGATCGTGATCGGTGTTGGCGTGTGGAAGTACGTCATGAGCCATGGTCATCCAGTGGCGGTTGTAGCCCCCCCTCCCATTGGTCCGATGACGGAGACGGTCGGCCTCTGGATTCTAATGAAGGCCTTCTCCAGTGGATGTGCGGCCATGACCGGCACCGAGGCGGTGTCGAATGGTGTGATGGCCTTCGGCGAGCCGCGAGTCAAGAAAGCCCAGCATACGCTGACAGTGATCATTGTTCTGCTGATCATGCTGCTCTTCGGCACCTCTTATCTGGCGAGCGCTTATCACATTGGCGCAATGGATCCCACGGTTCACGGCTATCAGAGTGTTTTGAGTTTGCTGGTATGCGCGGTGATGGGACGCGGCTGGTTCTATCACGCGACCATGGGCTGCGTGCTGCTGGCGCTGGCGCTTTCAGCCAATACTGCATTTGCCGATTTCCCCCGCCTGACGCGCGCCATTGCGCTGCATGATTATCTGCCGCACGTCTTTACGCTGCGCGGACGGCGGTTGCTCTACTCGCACGGCATCTACGCTCTGGTCACGTTCACTGCCATTATCCTGATCATGTTTGACGGCGTGACCGACAAGCTGATTCCGCTCTATGCCATTGGCGCGTTTCTTGCCTTCACGCTCTCGCAGGCTGGCATGGTGGTGCACTGGAAGAAAGAGGGTGGTGCACGCGGCAAGATGTTTGTGAACGGATTCGGCGCAATTGCTACAGGCTTTGCGCTGATCGTTCTGGTGGCTACCAAGTTTATGGAAGGCGCCTGGATCACCGTACTGGTGGTGCCGGTCATCATCTACGGCATGGTCCGCGTGAAGCGCCACTACACTCGTATTTACAAAGAGACGGCAGAAGCGAAGCCTTTGGATGTGACCAATCTGGAAGAGCCGATCGTGGTGATTCCAATGGACCGCTGGAACCGGATGACGGAGAAGGCGCTGCGCTTTGCGCTGGTACTCTCATCCGATATCCGCGTGCTGCACGTGGATTGCGATGAAGAGCCCTCTGCGCTGTGCGCCATATGGGAAGAGAAAATCGCTACGCCGCTGCGTGGCACTCCGCTGCCACAACCGCAACTGGTGATTCTTAAGTCGCACTTCCGCTTCATCATTAATCCGCTGGTGCACTACATCCTGGAGTTGGAGAAGATTCATCCCACGCGCAAGGTGACGGTGCTGGTGCCGGAGCTTGTGGTGCGCCACTGGTGGGAGAACGTTCTGCATAACCAGCGGGTGCAGGTGCTGAAGGTGATTCTGCTGCTGCGCGGCAACCAGCGCATTGTGGTGGTCAACATTCCCTGGTATCTCAACCCGCGCTAAGCGTTATTTTGCGGTTGTGAGCTGGTGCGCTGGGGAGATATCCCGCAGGCGCGCCACGGCGGTCGGCACGATACGCAATGCAAAATCAATATCCGCGTCTGTGGTCAGCTTGGAGAGCGAAAAGCGCAGGCTGGCGCGAGCGCGATCTACGCCCAGCCCCATCGCGAGCAGGACGTGAGATGGCTCGGTCGCGCCGGACTGGCAGGCAGAGCCGCCGGAGACGGCGAGCCCTTTCATGTCGAGCGCAATCAGCAGGGCTTCTGCCTCGACATGATCGAAGTACAGGTTAGTGGTGTTGCACACCCGCGGCGCGTCTGCGCCATTCACACCGCTGCCGCTGATGGCGCGCAGCAGCTCCGATTCGAGCCGGTCGCGGCGGGCGGCGAGCTCTGCGGGGCCATTACCGGCGAGCCACTGCTGGGCAAGCTCTGCAGCTTTGCCCATCCCAACGATACCGGGAACATTTTCCGTGCCGGCGCGGCGCTGCCGTTCGTGCGTGCCTCCGTACAGCAGGGGCGCAACGCGGATACTGCGGCGAACAAAGAGCGCTCCCACGCCCTGCGGCCCATGAATCTTGTGCGCGGAGATGGAGAGCAGGTCGCAGCCCAGCGCCTTCACATCGACAGGAACTTTGCCGACGGCCTGTACTGCGTCCGTATGGAAGAGCGCACCGTGCTCGTGGGCAATGGCAGCGAACTCGGTCGTGGGCTGCAGCACACCGGTCTCGTTATTCGCAAGCAGGATGCTGACCAGCCGCGTATTGGGCCGCATGGCGGCGCGAACCTGCGCGGGCAGTATGCTGCCGGTGCTGTCGCAGGCTACAAAGGTGACTTCGACGCCGCGCTTTTCCAGCTCTTCAGCAGAGTGCAGGACGGCGCTGTGCTCAATGGCGGATGTGACCAGGTGATCGCCGGCTTGAAGAATGCCAAAGAGCGCGAGATTATCGCTTTCCGTGCCGCCGCTGGTGAATACGATCTCTGAGGAGCGCGAGCCGATGAGTGCGGCGACGCTCTCGCGCGCATGATCGACCGCGGCGCGGGCCAGTTGGCCGGGGCGGTGAATGGAGGAGGCGTTGCCGAAGCGTTCCAGAAAGAATGGGCGCATGGCGTCCAGCACCTCTGGCAGCAGGGGCGTGGTCGCGTTAGCGTCCATGTAGACACGCAGCATAGCTCCATTCTATCTGGTGATGCGGATGGAGCCGTGCGGTGGGGCCTCCGGTGAAGGAGGCGCCATGCCGGTTTAGTGCGTGACGGAGAGGGAACTGAAGCTTACCTGCGTCTGGTCGCCTGCAGGGTTGCCGGTGTTGGAGACGGAGTGGTAAGCGCCCAGCTTGAAGTAGACCGGCGAGTTGGCCCAGGAGATGTCAATCGGAAAGCTCTGGGTGTTGCCATTCACTGTGACCGCGATGGTGTTGGCGGAGTAGACGATCTTGTAGGTAATGGCAGAGCCCAGCGTGATGCCCGTGGCGACGGACGTCCGCGTGTGGGCGCTGCTGCTGGTGTTGGTGGTGTAGATGTCGACTGCGACGTCGTTCAGCGCCGGGCGGTAGACGAGCAGCATGAACACCAGGCTCTGGCCGTGAATCTGCGCGATGGTGGCAATGTCTGACCCCACAGAGACGGAGTTGACCCTGGCGACTGCGTTTAATGTGCCGCCAATGCTGCTGTTCCAATCGCTGTTGGAGTCTGCGCCGGTGCCGGTGTAGAGCTCGCGCAGTTCGGAGCGGGTATGGTCAGAGCCGGAACCCGGCGTGGTGACAGCGCCATTGGATGGTGCGGTGAAGAGCAGGTTGCAGCTGGAATCGGCGTAGAAGTAGGGATCGACGAAGCCTGCCTTGATCTGTGCAGTGGAGGCGCTGGTGGACGCGTACTGGATGCCGTTTGTGCCGCCGGTGCCGCCATACTGGTCAATGGGAAGCTGCAAGTACCAGGGGGTGAAGTCGAAGCCGGAGCAGGTGGAAGGCGCCAGCATGCCGGTGATGGTGACTGCATTCGATACGGTGCCGAGGTTCGGGCTTCCTGTGGGCGAACTCAGATTGACGGTGAAGTTCTTTGTGCCATTGAAGAGCGGCGTGGACTTGACCGGTACGGTGATGGTCTTGTTGGCGCTATCTCCGGCGGCCCAGCTCAGCGTGCCGGTGGTTGCCGTGTAATCCGTGCCTGCGACGGCGCTGCCATTTGTCGTGGCGTACGAGACACCGACCGTTCCCACTGTGCCCAGTGTGCGGCTGACAGGGATGGATGCGGTAGCGGTGTATTGATTGGCGGCCGTGGTGGCGGCAGTGAAACCTATGGTGCCGGGGACAGTTGCGGTGTTCAACGTGATGGTAGCGGTTGCGTTGGTGCCCAGGGTGGGCTGCACGCTCAGAGAGCCTGCGGGCGAAGAGAGTGTGACCGTGAAGACACGCGTGCCGGTGAAGACCGATGTGGGTACGAGCGGGATGGTGATGGTCTTGGTGGGAACCGGATCATTGTCAGCCCAGTTCAGGGTGCCGCTGGTGGCGGTGTAATCCACGCCGGCGGTGGCGGTGCCGTTGACGGTGGTGTAGTTCACTGAGGCTGTGCCGCTGCTGGCATCGGCATTGGCAGTGGTGGTGGTGCGCGATACGCTGAGCGTGATGAATCCGTTCATCACCGAGGTGGTTGCCGTGCTGGCGGTGAATGCGAGCGTGCCCGGGATGGGGACGTTCAATCCACCGGCGATGTTGACCGTAGTGGACGCCGTGCCCAGGGTGGCGCCGCCCGTGAGCCCGCTGAGTGTGACGGTAAAGCTGCGGGTGCCCCAGAAGTTCATGGAGGTAGCCAGCGGCACGTAGATCATCTTGGTGGAGCTGTCGCCGTCGGCCCAGGTCAGCGTGCCGGCAGTCCTGGTGTAATCCGCCGGATTGGAGAGTAGGGCAGTCGAGAGCGCGGTGCCGTCGCTGGTCGCGTAAGCGATGGTGAGTGCGCCCGTCGATCCTCCAACGCGGGGAACGGGAACCAGTGCGGTGCCCGCAATCTGCGCGGCGGCAGTGGTAGAGGCTGTGAAGCCGACCGTGCCGGGGCCCGTGGAGGCGGTGCTGGCTGCAGGCGTGGAGCTACTGTTGCAGCCTGCCAGAGTGACGGCAATGATGCAGGCAAAAAATGCTAAGGGAAGAGCTTTGAACGAAGTAATGGTTGGCACGGAGACTCCTGGGAAAAGTGAGACGTCAATAGGGGAAGGGGGCAATTCTAACAAGCAGAAGGTACGATTTGGCAATGTTTGTTTGAAGATCGAATCATAATCTGAGACGCCAGTGAGACTGGTATCTGGTAGGCTAAGGCCGCATCACAATTCCGCAACACGCGAGGATTTGTTATGAAGAAGACACTTGGAGTTGCTACTACTGCGCTGGCCTTTGTGCTGGCGTTGCAGGCAAACGGGTTACAGGCCCAGATGCAGGCCGGCAGCGGAACATCCGCTGCTCTGGCGACGACCCAGATGGATCCGGCGAAGGCGCTGGACAAACTGCTGAGCGGCGTGGAGAAGGATTTTGTTGGCTTGGCGGAGGCCATGCCGGCAGATAAATATAACTTTGCTCCAAGCTCGGACTACTTCAAGCCGGGTGCAACTACCGAATACAAGGACGTGCGCACATTCGGACAGCAGATCGCGCATGTAGCCCAGTCGAATTACTACTACTTCAGCGGATTCGCTGCTACACCGCCGCCAGTGGACGTGGCGGCCATCGGCAAGATGACCAGCAAGGATGATCTGGTGAAGGCGCTCAAGGATTCCATCGCCTATGGCCATGCCGCGATCTTGACCATTACTGCGCAGACGGCTTTCCAGATGACCAAGGGAAAGAATCCGGCAACGCCGACAACGCTTACCGCCGGCAGTGTGGCGCACATGCGAGATCACTACGGCCAACTGGTAGAGTACCTGCGCATGAACGGCATTGTGCCGCCTGCCAGCGTTCGCTAGAGGTAATTTGATCAGCAATAAAAGGGCAGCCGATGAGGCTGCCCTTTTCTATTGCGATTTGATTAGTGTGCGGCAGGTGCTGGTGTTGACGCCTTCGGGGCTGCTGCGGCTGCTGGCTTGGGTGCGCGCAGCAGGAAGGTGAGGGAGAATCCCGCCGTATCTTCACGCTGACGCAAGCTGCGGTTGTAAAAGCCGGAGAGCACAACATGCGGATTAAGCGGAATATCCAGGTTAGTTTCAAAGCCGTTGTCTTCTGCCGGGCCTGAACCGGTCTGCACGACCGTTTTAGTGCGCTTCTTCGTGTTCCGAATGGTGCGGTAGGTGCTCTGGTTTTCCAGCGGCAGGTTCTCATACGCATCGGTGCTGAAGCTCATATTGAAGGGCAGGTCCATGGAGACGCCTGCGGTGAAGTTCGCCAGCGGTCCAATGATGATGTTTGACTTGGCGGCACGACGCTTGAGCAGGTTAGTGGAGTCGCCGATGCCGAGTTCAATGTCTGGCGTGAAGATGCCGAATGCCTTATCAAAGTGGTTGTTTACGTTGTACGTGTACTCCGTCGCACTGAGGCCATAGGTGGTGTTGCCAACGGGGAAGCCGCCGGTCACCGTCAGCACGTAATCCATTGACCAGGGAGAGAATGCGAGGTGAACGGAGGACGACGCATCGCCAATCATGTTGTGTACCGTGATGAGATTGTTCGTCGGCTTCAATATGCTGCCGCCGGCAACGTAGGTGTCCAGATAGGTGTAGTAGGGGAATGAGAAGTCCATGCCCAGATGAGAGTTGTAGGCAAACGAGACGTCTGGCGCGAGAGTGTTGGACCAGGCGGAGGCGGAATCGTGTTGCGAAGAGGTTACCAGCGAGGCGTTGAAGCCCTTCACGTAGGTAGCTCCTGCCGCCGGGCCTTCGCTGCCGGAGAT
>JARLFX010000439.1 GCA_031296355.1 Acidobacteriaceae bacterium | reverse complement strand
CTTGTGGCAGCGCGCGGGCGAAATGAATGGCCATGACATGACAAACTAAATATACGATGGGACTGGAATAGTAGGGAACAATGACCGAGAATATTCCAGAAACTTAAACATCACGTGAATTTGCCTGGCCCCAGCAACAAGCATATAATTTTGCAAGGGAATATGAATATGGAAGCTGGAGCCATCGGCATCGACATAGGCAGCCAAAACACCGTCATCGCTGTCGTCAAGAATCGTGGAGTCGAAATCGTTCAGAGCGAGAGCGGATACGTGACGCCGTAAGAGAAGGAGGATTGACCGCCAATATAGGACCGTGATCGGCCTAGGCGACAGTGAGCGCAAGGTAGGAGATGCTGCAGCCGCCTGCATGAAGTCCAACTACAAGAACACCGTGTGGGGCTTCACTCGTTTCCTCGGGATGAAGCAGACCAGTCCTTGTCTCAAGGAGGAAACAAAGTACCTGACCGCCAAGTGTGTCAACCAGGGAAATCACGGCGTGGGCTTCGAGCTCCACTATCGTGGGGAGCCCCAGGTCTTCAGTCCTGAGCAACTCACGGCGATGTTTCTGGAGAAGCTCAAGAAAATATACGAGAAGTCCGGCATCTACTGCAAGGACGTCGTCATCTCCGTCCCTCCCTATTTTTCGTCCGTGGAACGCCAGGCCATGCTCGACGCCGCCAAGATCGCCAACATCAACTGTCTCAAACTCATCAACGAGACCACGGCCATCGGCCTCTGCTACGGGCTCTTTAGACACAGCGAGTTCGGAGAGAAGCCGCGGAACGTGGTGTTCCTGGACCTCGGGTACTCCAAGTTCACGGTCTCCGTGATGTCCTTCAAGAGCACCCAGTTCCAGATCATCGCTCAGGGCTGGGACGCCCAGTTGGGCGCGCGCACCATGGACAGCACAGTCATGGATAAGATCATAGACGACTTCAAGGTCCGCTACAAGCGCGACCTGAGAGACAACCCCAAGGCCATCGTCCGACTCTCCGACGCGGTTGCTCGTGTCAGAAAGCTCCTCAGCGCGAACGTTGAGGCGCCCGTCAGTGTAGAGTCCATCATGGACGACCACGACGTCTACTACAACATCAAGCGCAAGGAATTCGAGGTTATCATCGCGCCCATCCTCGAAAGGATCACTAGCATATGCCAGGCGGTGGTAGCGGAGTCCGGACTGAAGAAGGAGGACATCCACTCAATCGAAATGGTGGGCGAGGCCACTAGGATCCCAATAGTGGTCGAGAAGGTCAAGGAGTGCATCGGCGCCCCAACAGCCAGAACAATGAACTCGGCGGATTGTGTGGCCCGCGGCTGCGCTATCCAGTGCGCGGTCTTCAGCCCGCTCTTCCGGGTCAAGGAATACGGCATCGTGGACTACAACCCGTTCCCGGTCGACATCGCCTACAACCAGCCCAAGTCTGCCGACGGGACCGAGCTGAAGAAGGTCCGCACCCTTTTCGAGCGTGGCTGCAACTTCCCCGTCACAAAGGCGATGAGCTTCGAGAACAGGAAGGAGGCGCTGGAGATGCAGCTGATGTACAACCACACATTAGGGGCGCTTCCCCTCGGCGGCCCGACGCTGCTGGGCAACTACAAGATCAATCCCGGGACTCCTCTGGAGAGCAAGTTCACGCTGAGTGTGAAGATATCACTGGATCACAACATGATCACGTACGTGTCTGCGGCCGAGACCGTGGAAGACTACGTCGAGGAGAAGAAGGTGGTCGTGAAGCGCGATGCGCCGACCCCGCCCCCTCCTGCGCCCGAGAAGAAGGAGGAAAAACCCGCCAAGATGGAGGACGTCAAGGAGGAGAAGAAGGAGGCCAAGCCAGAAGACAAGAAGGAGGAGCACAAGACAGAGGAAAAGAAGGCCGAGGAGAAGAAGGAGGGCGAGAAGATGACCGACGTCCCTCACTCCCAGACCGCCCCAATTCCTCCGCCTCCCCAGCAGGAGTACGAGATCCAGAAGATCCCCAAGAAGCGCAAGACTCCCATTGACTTCCAGTATGAGGTGCACGGCCTGTCCAGCAAGGACATCGCAGACTTCGTCGAGGTCGAGAAGAAGATGGACCACGAGGACCTCCTCATTATCAGCACGAAGGAGCGGAAGAACGCGCTGGAGAGCTACATCTACGAGATGAGGTCCAAGATCGGCAACGAAATGCGCGACTACTCCGATGCTGCCACCGCAAAGAAGGTTATCGAATACGCCCAGAAGGCTGAGGACTGGCTCTTCGGCGAGGGCAGGGAACAGGCTAAGGACGCATATGAGGCGAAGATCAAAGAGCTCGAGAGCGTGTTTGTGCCAGTTAAGTCACGATACAAGGCGTACGAGAGACTGTCAGACATGAACATAATGCTGGCGAGCGTGTGCCAGAAGACAGCGGCCATAGGCAAGGAGCTCTTTTCCAAGCATGATCACTACACTCGTGAGGACAGAGATGGACTCAACAAGCTCATAACTGAGCAGATCGTGTGGAGCCAGGCCAGCATTGGAGTTCTCAAGGGTTGCCCGCGCACTCTCGATCCACCAGTCAAGAACACCGAATACGAGGACCGCATTCACAAGCTAGAAGAGGTATAACAATAGACGAAAATAACTTGGGGTAGGCGATAGAGAAGCTGATCAAGAAGCAGAAGCCCGAGGTGAAGAAGGAGGAACCGAAGAAGGCGGAGGTGAAGAAGGAGGAGAAGAAGGAGGAGAAGAAGGAGGAGAAGAAGGAGGCGAAGAAGGAGGCCCCGATGGCCAACGGAGAGGCCAAGGCCGAAGCCAAGAAGGAGGCGGAACATAAGCCGACCGAGGCTACTCCACCCCACGAGAAGATGCAGTCTTAACAGTCCCTGAATAACATTGACCTTGTGTCATTCAACATTCAGCATGCCCTCTGGCTATCTTATAGTGATGGCGACAGTGCTATCCTATATATATAGCATAGTGCATTATGAGTTCCCGTGTGCACCACGCCGGTGACACTGTACGACGATACAGCCGAAGTATAAGGGACGAGATGGGTATTTGTATGGGTAAATTTTGGACCAACAGATGGTGCCTATAATATACACTAGTCTATATGGTACAACACAGTGAAATGGGCTTATTAGATCCAGTGGCCCAAATAATCATCACATATATGAAGAAGGCAGACAAGACCGCCACCAAGGCTAAGGGTGCAGACAAGGAGGAAGTCGAACTTTCCGAGTCCGATGAAGAGAAGGCACCCGCCGTTGCCGGCAAGCGTGCCAAGGCCGAG
>JARLFX010000438.1 GCA_031296355.1 Acidobacteriaceae bacterium | reverse complement strand
CCCGTGCGGTTGACTTGTCACGCAGTTGACGCGACAATAACAAAGTCCCCTCAAGAGTGGGCCTGTGGCGCAGCTGGGAGCGCGCTTCCATGGCATGGAAGAGGTCGTCGGTTCGATCCCGACCAGGTCCACCAATACATCATCCAAAGAAATCCAGAGACATCCAAAACCCAGCGTAAATGCTGGGTTTTTCAGTGTTTATCGTCCATTAGAGGATAATGCCATTCCTTGACATCCGGGAACTGGTGGGGGCAACATTAGGGGCAAGTGGGTTTCACTGAAAAGGAGTTGCCCCCATTATGCCTCTGAGCAATACTGCAATCCGGAACGCCAAGCCCGGCGAGAAGACCGTCAAATTGTTCGATGAGCGGGGCCTGTACCTGGAAATCTCTCCCGCAGGAGGCAAATGGTGGCGGCTAAAGTACCGGTTCGACGGCAAGGAGAAGCGGCTGTCCCTGGGTGTTTATCCCGACGTGAGCCTGAAAGATGTCCGTGACCGGCGGGACGCGGCGCGCAAGCTGCTGGCCGATGGCATCGACCCCAGTGTAAACCGCAAGCTGCAAAAAGCGGCTCATGCCGACCGGGCAGCGAACAGCTTCGAGGTGGTGACGCGAGAGTGGTTTGCGAAGTACTTCGCGACCTGGGCCGAAAGCCACAGCGACCGCATCGTCAAGCTCTTCGAGCGGGATATCTTCCCCTGGATCGGCGTACGGCCGGTTGCCGAGATAACGGCCCCGGAGTTGTTGAGTGTAGTGTGTCGAATCGAAAACCGGGGTGCGGTGGAAACAGCACATCGGGCATTAGGCAACTGCGGACAGGTATTCCGCTATGCGATTGCGACAGGGCGAGCCGCACATGATCCGTCGGGTGACCTTCGCGGCGCACTTGCCCCGGTGAAGGGTTCCCATTTTGCAGCAACAACGGAGCCGAAACAGGTTGCCAAGATCCTGCGAGCGATGGATGGCTATGAGGGCTCTCTTGTGGTGCGTTGCGCCTTGCGTCTTGCCCCGTTGGTATTTGTCCGTCCTGGGGAACTGCGCAGAGCCGAATGGGCCGACATCGATCTGGATGGGGCGGAGTGGCGCTACGTTGTGACCAAGACCAACACTCCGCATATCGTCCCGCTCGCCAAACAGGCTTTGGCCGTCCTGCGTGAATTGCACCCCTTTACAGGGAAGGGACGCTTTGTCTTTCCGAGCGCACGGAGCAATCAGCGCCCGATGAGTGACAACGCTGTCCTTGTTGCCATGCGGAGCATGGGAATCGATAAAGATGTCATGAGCGGACACGGCTTCCGGGCGGTGGCGCGGACGATCCTTGACGAAGTACTCGGCGTTCGACCGGACTACATCGAACACCAGCTTGCCCACGCCGTGCGCGATCCCAATGGACGTGCTTATAACCGCACGGCGCATCTGCCTGAGCGTATGAAGATGATGCAACTATGGGCAGATTATCTGGACAAGCTAAAGGCTAATGCGGAAGTGTTTCCGATACGCCAAAGCGCCTAAATAAATTTGTCCATCGACTTTTCACCACTACAATAATTATTGATTCGCACAGCGCTCGCAAATAGCTACAACGCCCGGATAGCTGCGGAGCGTGTAGTAGCAGCACAGGCACAGCTCGGCGTCACGAGTTCATGCATGCCGGTTTTTTCGATAGCAAGTTGTAAATACAGGAGCCGCCGATATACCTATGACCAGCGCCGCATTCAACCCGATGGCCGAGAGTGCAACCAGGCGGTCAGAGTTTCCTTTCCACATCATGTCAAAGCCAACGGGGCCGATCTGCAATCTGGATTGCACGTATTGCTTCTATCTGGAAAAGGAAAAGCTATATCCAAACACAGAACACTGGATGATGCGCGATGATCTGCTGGAGACGTACATCCGCCAATACATTGAGTCGCAACCGGTCGACATCATTGATTTCGCCTGGCAAGGTGGGGAGCCGACGCTGCTGGGCGTCAACTACTTCGAAAAGGTGATTGCGCTGCAACAGCGGTATGCGAAT
>JARLFX010000437.1 GCA_031296355.1 Acidobacteriaceae bacterium | reverse complement strand
CATTGCGCGCGCTTCAAGCAGCGGTGTAGAGTGCGGATTGATGTATAACTCTTCCATCAGCCGCCGCCGTTTTCTACAGAGTTCGGCCCTGTGCGCCGGGGCGTCGCTGCCGCGCCTGACGCCGCCATTATTTGCTGCCACTTCCTTACCGGTTGCCACCACCACCTATGGCAAGATCAGCGGCGCGGTAGACAACGGCGTGATGGTCTTCAAGGGCATTCCCTATGGCGCAGACACGGCCATGCGGCGCTTTCAACCGCCAGCGCCACCAACTCCGTGGACAGGTGTACGCACTGCAACGGAGTTTGGCCCGCGGGCTCCGCAGCCCGGTGGACGCGGCGTAATGGGTGGGCCCACAACCATCAGCCGAAAGGGCTATTATCTTCCGCCGGAGCTTGGCGGCATCAGCGAAGATTGCCTGCACCTGAATGTGTGGACGCCCGCACTGCGCGATCATCGCAAGCGGTCCGTGCTTTTTTACATTCACGGCGGCGCATTCTCCAGTGGCTCGGCAAACAATGTGCTGTACGACGGCGTGCGGCTGGCGAAGCGTGGCGACGTGGTGGTAGTTACGATCAACCATCGGCTGAACATCTTTGGCTATCTCTACCTGGCACAGCTGAGCGCGCAGCCTGAGCTCACCGACTCCGGCAACGCGGGCATGCTGGATATTATCCAGGCGCTGCAATGGGTACGCGATAATATCGCTGAATTTGGCGGCGATCCGCAACGCGTGCTGATCTTCGGGCAATCTGGCGGCGGGGCAAAATGCGCCACGCTGATGGGTATGCCTGCGGCGCATGGATTGTTTCATCGAGTTGTATCGATGAGTGGGCAGCAGATCACTGCAGCGCGGCCAGAGAGTGCAACGGCGCGCACCACGGTGCTGATGAAAGCACTGGAGCTGACGTCAACACGTCTTGACGAGTTGCGCACTATGCCAATGGAGAATCTGGTCGCAGCAACGCACAGCGCGGGCTATATGGGCCCGGTGAAGGATGGCCGCAGTATGCCGCGTGATCCGTTTGACCCCGATGCGCCGCTGCTTTCTGCGCATGTGCCGATGATTCTTGGCAATACGCATGATGAGACGCGGCTGCTGATCGGCGGCGGCGACCCTTCGCTGTTTTCGCTGACGTGGGAGGAATTACCCACAAAGCTGGAGGTGGTTCGGCCGTTTATGGGCGAGCTGAAGACCGAAGACGTGGTGGCGAAGTATCGCGCGATCTATCCGCACTACTCTGCCTCAGACGTGTTCTTCGCAGCAACAACCGCATTCCGCTCATGGCGCGGCGAGCTGATCGAATCCGAACGCCGTGCCGCACAACCTATTGCCGCAGCACGCACATGGGTCTACCAGATGGACTGGCGTTCACCGGTAGACGGAGGCAAATTCAGCGCTCCGCATACGATGGATATTCCGTTCATGTTTGATAATG
>JARLFX010000436.1 GCA_031296355.1 Acidobacteriaceae bacterium | reverse complement strand
GTTCCAGGGCAGATTATTAAGTGCCTTCGACCAGGTGTAATTGAAGAGGACAGTCAGGCCATATTTCATGCGCTGCTCGACGGAAAGCTGCATCGAGTTGTACTTGGTGTTGCCGCCAGTGTTGGCTGCCGTAATAGTTCCAGGATAGCAACTGTTGGTGGCGGCGCAGCCCGTCTGATTGTAGATGCGCATTCCGCTCACCGTGGGATTCAGTTCAAGTGGCGACCATTCATGGCTGCTGTGCTCGGCCACGTAAGCCAGGCGCATGGAGAGGCTACTGGTGAACTGTTGTTCCAGGGCAATGTTCCAGTCGTACGTCAGCGGATCCTGGAAGCCCTTGAACGGGTCATAGGTCAGCCAGCTTTGGTTGGCGTTGATCGGTGTCGTCGAGAGAGGCGGCTGCGGCGCCGGGAAGGGATTGGTGGTTCCAAAGCTGGTGTATGGATTGGCGAAAGTCATTGAGACCGCGCTGCTGGAATTCAATTGGATCGACGTAATGAACGGCGCTAGGTTCGAGTAGATGTTGAACAAAGTGCTGTTGATTCGGCTGTCGTAGAACATTCCGGCGCCACCGCGAATGCTGGTTTTTCCATTGCCAAAGACGTCATAGGCGAACCCAAGCCGGGGCATGAAGTGGTTGTAAGCGGAGGCAACCCCATTCGGGTTAAACCCGGAATCTCCAGCAAACAGCATTCCCGCTGGCGCCAGGGGGAATTTCGCGGAGTGCGTGCCTGAAGCCTGCAAAGCCGGGAAGAAGCTGCCCATGCGCCCCTTCGATTCGTGCCAAGGCATGAACGGCTCGTAACGCACGCCGTAATTCAACGTCAATTTGCGCGTTGCTTTCCAACTATCCTGAACGTAAGCGCCCTGAAACTTGCCGCGAGGATTGAAGAACTGGCCCGAGGCCTGGTTGAACTGATAGAGATACCCGAACAGGAAACTGGCGACGGCATCGCCGGTGATGTTCGAGTTGAACGTGAACTGGCCAGGTTGCTGGAACAGGTTGTCCACGTCGATCTTCGAAACCTCTCCGTGATATCCGGCGTCGATCGCATGCCGGCCAAGCAGGAAGTGAATGTCGTCGGTCAGAGTGTAGTTGCCGCGGCGGAAGAACGCCTGGGGATTGTCGCCAATGGTAAAGAAGCCCGATACGGCGATCTGATTGATCTGCTTAAAAGCCGGCTGCCAGATGTTCACACCAAGGTCGGCCGCCGAGATACTGTTCGCAATCGGTCCGCGGGCGTCGTTGTCGATCTGGTTGCTGATGATGAAGTTGTTCACGATGTGATCGCTGAAGGTGTGCGTCTCAGAGATCAGCGAGTTGTAGTAGTGATTTGCCGCGCCGTCTGTATAGGTGAGCAGATTCTTCAGATCTTCTACGCCTTGAAACACGTATGAGTCGGAAAAATATCGCGCCGTAATCTTGTCCTTCGGGGTCAGCTCATGATCAACGCGAGCCGTGATCTCGGCCTGGCTGTAGATGCTGGGTTTGGTGACGAGAACAGAGCCTGACGAGGTTAATGCTGGAAGATACTTCAACAGGTTCAGCGACACCGGGCTCAGTGCTGACGCGCCCCACACATTCGATGTCCCGGCTGCGCAAGTGATCGTCGGGGTAAGAATTGCCGACGGCATCAGCGGATTCTTGATGCAACCGGTAAACACCAGGTTGTTTGTCCCCGGCGCTGCACCTGACGAGTTGGCGCCGGCTTGGGTTATGGTTGGCAAGATGGTCGAAGAGAAGGCTGATGCTCCGTGATTGATCGTCCTCTGGTATCCGAAAAACCCAAACGTCTTATTGCTGTGGAGGAGGCGCGGAATCTCCAGCGGC
>JARLFX010000435.1 GCA_031296355.1 Acidobacteriaceae bacterium | reverse complement strand
GGCGTTGCTGATGCAGGTGAACTTCGCAATCTCTGGCACGGACCGCCTGGTTCGCGAAGTGCGCGCTGCGCTGGCTCGCAGTGCGCAGCAACAGGTTGTGGCGCGAAGAGCGGCAGCCGTGGCGGTCGAGAGTGAATTGAATTCGACCGTAACCGGGATCATGCTGGAGAGCGAACTGGCGCTACGCGAGCCGGAGATGCCGCCAACCCTGGAGGCTAAACTGCGCCACCTGGTGGAGCTGGCGGCGAGCCTGCGGCAAAAACTTCAGGCTACGGCGGAGAACCCGGCCAACATCGGGAACCGCAAGTAGACGCTTTCTCTTTTAGGGCAAATTTTCTGCTGGTGTAGAGCGCTTCGTTAAACCCACTTATTTGCCATCCTTAAATCCATTTGTTTGTCATTCCGAAGCGCAGTGCGCGGAATCTGCTTTTAAGTGCCGCCACAAATCTTCACACCAACAGAAAAATGCTCTAGGAGGGTGTGAGCTCAAGACGCTTCTCGCGGAAGAGCTGCGTGCAGATGCGAACGACCTCTGCATCCAGTTTCGTGCCGGCAAGTTTTGCGATCTCTGCCAGTGCTGCATCCAGCCCCAGTGCAGGGCGGAAGGGGCGCGCGGAGGCCATGGCTTCCACGATATCGGCCACGGCAAGCACGCGTGACTCCGGCAGGATGGCGTCTCCCTGAATGCCCAGCGGATACCCGGAGCCATCGAGCTTCTCATGGTGCTGGCGCACGATATCCGCCACTGGCCAGATGAAGGGAATATCTTTCAGGATCAGGTAAGCCGTCTCCGGATGCTCCTGAATGAGAGTGCGTTCAGCGGCAGTGAGCGCGGTTGGCTTGTTCAGGATGGCGCTGGGAATAGCAATTTTTCCGATGTCATGCATCAGCGCGGCAAATCGCAGGCCGAGCAGCCGGTCCTCGCACCAGCCCATCTCCTTGCCAATGGCGTATGCAATCTCTGCGGTCCTGCTTTCATGGCCGGCGGTGTAGGGGTCGCGCTTTTCCATCGTGACAGACATGGCGGAGACGGTGGCGGTCAATGTTTCCGTCAACTGCTGCTGTGTCTTCACCAGCCGCGTCCGTTCTTCGCGCAGCAGACGGTCCTGCTCCAGCGCGTGGAGACCATGGTCAATCTGCCCTGCCAGATGTTGAAAGACGCGGATCGCCTCCTCGGAAAAGGCCTGGGGCTGAGCAGCGTAAACAAGAAGTCCGCCGCGCTGGCTGCCATGCATGCCAAAGGGCACGGCCACGCTGGAACGAACGCCATAGCGTCTTGCCAGCTCTCTCCATTCTTCCAGCCAATACTGTTCGGCATCCTGAACAACCTGAGTTTCGCCGGTTCGAATACAGCGTGCGATCGAGCTCTGGCCCCGGGCCGTGTCAGCGTCCCAGCTCAATGTGCTCAGTTCTGAGACGAGTGCTTTTGCAGGACCTGCATAAGCGGCGACTCGAATGGTCTTTCCAGGATCGTCTTCCGCGATGCCCACCCAGGCGACAAGATAGGCGGATTCGCAGGTAATGGCTTCGCAAAGGGACTGTAGCAACTCCTCGGGCGTGATCTCCTGGTTCAGGGCGGAGATCGCCGCTGCATAGGCTGAAAGCGCCCAGTTCTGCGTAGAGAGCCGGTACTCGCTCGCTTTCAACGCAGTAATGTCAGTAAAGGTGAGGATGGAAAGCATGTGGCCGGCAGACTCAATGGGTGGCGAACTGGAGGTGCGAATGGGGATGAGATGGCCATCCTTATGTTGCAGGTGAAAGTCGCTAAGGACGGCGGAGCGGTTCGGGGCTTGCCGGAAGGTCTGCTTAATGATGGCGCGCTCTTCCTCGGGATGGAGGAGACTGGGGTGTGTGCCGATCAGCTCATCGCGGGTATATCCCGTCAGCAACTCCGCTGCCGGATTAGCATCCACAAGGAGTTCCGTAGCGATATCGATGGCCATCACGGCATCGATATTATGGTTCCAGGCGAGCTCCAGCAGTCTGGGGCCAGCGCCTCGCGATGGGCTCATGTTTGCCTCCGGAATGAGGGCATCCAACGAATCCGGCTGCATGCGTCCATTGTGTTCATTAGGGGCCCATTCGAAAATTTGTGGCTGATCGCACGAATTGTAGCATCGTGATTCATCCATGACGATGCCCAAAAAGACACACTGGTTAGGTATGGGGAGCCGGTGGCTGATATGCTCCGGTTAATCGGCAGTACATCCCCGCCTGCATAAAGGAACTGAATCCATGTCTGATACCCCCGTAAAAATCACCGTCCGCCCCAATGGTCCCTTCCGTGTCGAAGGCCCCGTCACGCTGGTTGATGCCAATGGCGCCGAGTGGGACCTGACCGGCAAGCCTGCTATCTCACTCTGCCGCTGCGGCCTCTCCGAGAAGCGCCCCTTCTGCGACGGAACCCACGGAAAAGCGGGTTTCTCCTGCAACGCGAGCCCAACCCCGGTAGCCTGAGAGCTTGGTTAAATTCCATCCAATCCGGCTGAAGCACGTAGCGCTGGCGGCCCTGCTGATCCTGGCAGGGTCGCTCGCCCTTTTGGTGCGTGTGGCTGCGCAATCCGCTGCCGCGCCCGCGAATCTTGCCGGCTGCGTCGGCCAGTACCGCGATAGCGCCGAGCCGGACACGGTCTACTCCATCTCCCGCGAAGGCGATGCCTTCTACATCGAAGCTCCCCGCATGGCGCGCACTCGGCTGACCGTGAAGTCGGCTGACGAACTGGTCGCCAAGCAGGGCGGAATGCACTACCTGCTGCAGCGTGATGCCGCCGGCGTGGTGACAGGCTGGCGCCGGGTTCACGACGGCGAGTCCGGCGATGCGGTGAAGATCAGCGGCACGCCCGTGCCAAATCACTTCCGCAGCTACACCCGTAGCGAGGCGATGATTACCATGCGCGATGGCGTGCGCCTGCATGCGGTCATCCTGCGGCCCAGCGCCGCCACCGCGCCGCTGCCGATCCTGATGGAACGCACGCCCTACGGCGTGGACGCGAATGACAGCGACAGCGTGAACCGCCGCACGCCGGAGATGGCACAGAGCGGCTACATCTTCGTCTTCGAAGATATTCGCGGGCGCTACGGCTCTGAAGGCAAGTTCGTGATGATGCGGCCAGTGCAGCACGTCCTTGGCAACCGCACCGATCCCGCGAAGGTGGATGAGAGCAGCGACGCCTACGACACCGTGGATTGGCTGGTCAAGAAGCTGCCGGACAACAATGGACGCGTCGGCGTGCATGGCGTTTCGTATCCGGGATTTCTGACCATCATGGCGGGCATCGATCCGCACCCGGCGGTGCAGGCGATCTCCCCGCAGGCCCCGATGACGGATGTCTGGCTGGGCGACGATTTCTTCCACAACGGCGCCTTCCGCGAGACGTATGGCTATGACTACGTGCTCGGCATGGAGAGCACGAAGAAGAACGAGTTCGGCAAGCTGAATGAAGATGCGTTCGATTACTTCCTGAAAGCCGGCAACTTCGCTGGCGCAGCGAAGCGGGGCAAGATCAGCAAGCTGCCGACGGCGACTGCCTTCGTCGAGCACCCGGCGTATGACGCACTCTGGCAGGCGATGAACGTGCAACAGTGGCTGACCTCGGTCACGGTGCCCACGCTGGAGGTTGGCGGCTGGTGGGATCAGGAAGATATGTGGGGGCCGCAGGCTGAATATGCTGCGCTGGCTGCACACGCGCGCCCTGACGGCCCGGAGCTGAGCATGATGCTCGGGCCCTGGCGGCATGGGCAGTGGGCCGGACAGACCACGCGCCACTTGGGCGCGGTAGATTTTGGTCAGGCAACGACGGAGGAGTTTCGCAATCGCGAGGCCAATTTTTTCGCAAAGTACCTGACGCCTTGCGAGGGATGTGATGAAAAGAGGCTTCTTCCAGTTGAATCCTTCCAGACGGGTAGCAATACGTGGAAGCACTACTGGGAATGGCCCACTAAGTCGGCAAAGCTGCGCGACCTGTATCTGCACGCTGATGCACACTCGTTGAGCTTCGATAAGCCGAAGGAAGCGTCTGCCTCTGCATCGTATCTCTCCGATCCGGCAAACCCGGTGCCCTACCGCCGCCGGCCCATTCAAGCTACCTATGCACCGGGATCAACATGGTATCCGTGGCTCGTAGAAGACCAGCGCTTCGTCACTGGGCGCAGCGATGTCGCCGTATGGCAGACGCCCGTGCTGGATCACGATCTCACGGTGACGGGCGACGTGAAGGCAGACATCTTTGCCGCGACCACCGGCAGCGATGCGGACTGGATAGTGAAGTTCATTGATGTGTATCCCGATGACGCGCCAGAGGGCATGGGCGGCTACCAGTTGATGATCGCGGATGAGATCTTCCGCGGCCGGTACCGCGCCAGCTTCGAACAGCCACAGGCGATTCCACCCGGCGAAGTGGAAGAATACAAGTGGAGCCTGCATGGGGTAGACCACGTGTTCCTGAAAGGGCATCGCGTGATGGTGGAGATACAGTCCACATGGTTCCCGCTGTACGACCGCAATCCGCAGACGTTTGTGCCAAACATTATGACCGCGCCGGCGAAGGCGTATCAGCCCGCGACGGAGACGATCTACGAGTCAGCGCAGTATCCGTCTCATCTGGAACTACCGCTTGAGGGGAGATGAATGTCGATCAAGCAGATCAGCAGCCGTGAAGTCTATCGCAACCCCTGGACGCGGGTTCGCGAAGATGTGATTGAGCGTTCGAACGGCGAGCGTGGCATCTACGGCGTGATTGAAAAAGATCCGGCCTGCCTGATCATTCCGCTGGACGAGACGGCAGACGGAGACTTCGTCTACCTGGTCGAGCAGTTTCGCTACACCATCGGCAAGCGCAGTCTGGAGTTTCCGCAGGGCGGATGGGAGCGGGCAGATATCGTCCCGGAAGAGCTCGCGCGTGGGGAACTGCGTGAAGAGACGGGGCTGATGGCAGACAGCATGACGCGGCTCGCCAGCTTCCAGATCGCCGTGGGTGTGATGGCGCAGCAGCAGCACATCTACCTGGCGCGCGGGCTGAAGCAGGGCGCAACGCAGCGCGACGCCGAGGAGCACGACATGCAGGTGCATCGCGTGCCCGTGAGCGAGTTTGAAGCGATGCTCTTGAGCGGTCGCATCATGGACAATTGCAGCGCGGCGGCGTGGGGTATGTACAAGCTCTGGTGCGAACGGCAGTAAAGGGCAGTTTGCCGCTATTTTTAAATCTTTCGTTAAGGGCGCGGCTTCAGCCGTGCCGTAAGCTCCCCCCATACTCTGTCATTCTGAGCGCAGCGAAGAATCTGCTTTTCGAGAATTTGCAACCAGGTTCAGCAAACTTCCGACATCACCACACTGATTGCCGGCAGTGGAACCATCCGCGATACCGAAAATAAATCCCCTTCCCGCAGAATCGTTGACCGGGATCAGGCCCGCAGGCATTAGCTTGTATCCATACCCTGAGAGGCAACGTGTCGTCACTGCAAAGCAAGAGGTTTGGCGTAGGTGAATGGAGCGCGCTGGCGGCCTACACCGGCCTGGTCGCAGTGGAGGCGCGCCACCATACCTCATGGGCCGACGAGGCGCAGGCCTGGCTGCTGGCGCGCGATTGTTCGCTGCATGACCTGCTGTTGCACCGTCTGCACTACGAGGGGACGCCGGGCCTTTGGCACCTGTTGTTATGGGTACTGGTTCGCATCGGCCTGCCATATGGCGCACTGCACTATGTCACTGCCGGCATTGCAACCGTGGGCGTTGCCGTATGGCTGCGTTGGTCTCCCTTTCCGCGCTATCTCAAGCTGCTGTTTCCCTTCACCTTCTTTATTGCGTTTCAATACGCCGTGGTGGCGCGCAGTTATGTCCTGTTTCCGCTGCTGGTGTTTGCGGCGTGCGCGCTGATTGGCAGCCGCGACCGTGCGCCGGGGTACAGGCCGCATCCGCTGCTGATGGCCGTGCTGCTGGGGCTGTTGGCCAATCTCTGTATGTATGGCGCCATGGCCGCCATCGGCTTGGCGATAGCCTATGCCGTCCGCCTGTGGCGGCGTACGCGCTCCGGCTTCCTGCAGAAGCAGCAGTTTCGCGGCACAGGGCTGGCAGTTGCGATCCTGTTTGCAGGGTGCGCGCTGGCGGCGCTGCAGGCGTGGCCAGCGAAGGATGTCGCCTTCACCACCGGCATCATGGACCTGCCGTCTGTGCAGAAGGTGCTGCACCGCCAGGAACCGGTGGCGGCGGTAGCGGCCAATCAGCAGCCCTCGTGGACGATGAATCCAGAGGACGCGAAGCTACAGCCGCCGCACACGGGCTCGCGGCTCAAAGACCGTCTGTGGCGCGATAGCCATAAGTTCTACAGCGGCGCAACGCAGCAGGCACGGCATGTCTACCGCACCGAGCGCTCCATCTTTGCCGCATCGCTGCTCATGTTTCCGTTTTCGGGGTCGATGCTGCTGGCGTATCTCGCAGTGGCCGGACTCATCTACCACTGCGTACGGCAACGCTTCGCCGTGGGCCTGCTGCCGTTTCTGCTGGTCTTTGCCGCCAGCGTGGCCATCTACTCGGCCGAGCATCACACCGGCCTGCTGCTGGTCGCGTTCATTGCCGTGGCGTGGATCTCGTGGCGAGAGAATCTTGTAACGAAAGCGCGTGACCGCGAGCTGCAACGCTGGATGGAGTTCGGCCTGCGCGCTGTCCTGCTGCTGATCTTTGTCGTGCAGATCGGGTGGACGCTCCATGCCGTGCGCGCGGAGCGGCTCACGCCGTACTCAGGCGATTACGCTGCGGCAGATTTTTTACGGCAGCATGCCGCAGGAAAAAAGATTGCCGGCTACTACTCGCTCTCTGTCGGGCCAGAGGCGTATTTCCCTTCGAAGATCTACTTCAACCAGCCAACCAGCTACTGGCAGTACAGCAAGAACCCACGCCTGACCATGAGCAATGCAGACGTGCTCACGGCGCAGCCGGATTATGTGGTGCTGGGGACGATCGCGTTCCGCCATCAGATGATCCTGAACCAAATTCTGCCCATGCTGGATACGCAGAATGACGAACCCGGCGACATCATGCACGTCGGCGATTTCTACCGAGCACATGGCTACCACGAGACGCACCGCTTCTGCGGTCTGGCCCCGATGCGTCGCGGATTTTCTGGGGAGTTGTGCCAGGTAGTGCTCGAACCAGTGCGGTAAACAGGGATGCAAGTGGGGCGCACTATACTGGGTGCGATTCGAATTGGAGATAGAACGATGTCTGCTAGGCGAACTGTGCCCTGTGTATTCTTGCCCGCAATACTTGCAATCACTCTCAGTTCATTCCCACAGTACATCCATGCACAGCAGTGTCAGCTGGCGCACGATAAGAACGCACTCAAGGCCTTGCAGGAGAGAGCTGCAGCCGGAGATGCAGATGCACAATGTGGTCTGGGCAAACAATTCGAGTTTGCACTTGGAGTACCACAGGACAACAAGCAGTCTGTGCTCTGGCTACGGAAGTCCGCCGAACAGGGCAACATCATTGCGCAGGTCGAACTTGGCGTAGTTTTTGACAAAATGCAGGATTATGAGCAGGCCTTGATCTGGTACCGCAAAGTTGCAGAGCAGGGCAACGCAAGGGCGGAGTACAACATTGGACTTGCTTACCAGGACGGCGAAGCCGTGCCGAAAGACGCCGCGCAAGCCATGATCTGGTACCGCAAGGCGGCCGATCAAGGCGACGCTCTGGCCCAGATCAACCTTGGTGCGCTGTATGACACTGGCAACGGTGTTCCACAGGATTACGCACAGGCCGCCCAATGGTATCGCAAGGCTGCTGAACAGGGAATTGCACTAGCGGCATACGATCTCGGCTACCTGTACCATACGGGACACGGTGTTCCGAAGGATGACGCACAAGCGGCGCAATGGTATCGCAAGGCCGCTGAACAAGGTAACTCATCGGCACAGTTCTGTCTTGGCATCAGCTATACCCAAGGTGCCGGTGTAAGCAGAGACTACGAAGAGGCCTACTTCTGGATGTCTCTCGCTGCCGCCGGTACGACAGATAACGAAATGAGACAACACGCACTCGAAAACGTTAAAGGCATTGGCACGATGCTGAAGAAAGATGAGATCAAGAGTACAGAGAAGCGTGCGCAGGTTTGGCTGAAAGATCATCCCGGCATGGAGAAGTAATAACTACTCTCCCGTTCCGAACAATTATCTGCACGTAGGGATTCGGGGGCAGCATACCTGAAATTGGCTTTCTGTCATCTCAGGCTGCAGCGCCCTGAAGACGTTGCTGAAAAAAAGTCGTGGCTTCGTGAAAAATTGGCCTCTGTTTTGAAAGGGCGGGACTTCAGTCCCGCCGCAAGTCGAATTCTGCCAGTGTGGCTTTAGCCACTGAGGGAATCCTTCCCGAGTGGGAGAATTTTTTCAGTACCCTCCGAGTCCAAAACCCGAAGTTACCGCGAAGACAACCGCGGAAAACCCGATGAAACCGGTAAGAAACCCGAAGAAACACCCATCATCCCCGCGGAAAACCCGAAGTCGCAAAATTTGTCCACAAAACACCGGGCATGGACCGCGATTCGCCGCGCTTGAGCCAGGGCAAAACAGGGCTTTTTGAACCTAGCTGAAGATGTCTTTGACCTTGCCGAAGATGCCGCGGTGCGATGGTGTGTTCTCCACGATGACGGTCTCCTGCAACTGTTTCATCAGCTCGCGCTGCGTCTTGGTGAGCTTGGTCGGCGTCTGCACGCGGACTTCCACGATGAGGTCGCCTTTGCCGTTGCGGTTCAGAAAAGGCACGCCTTTATTGCGGATTCTGAACTCTTTGCCGCTCTGCGTGCCCTCGGGAATCTTCAATGAATACGGGCCTTCCAGCGTGCTGATCTCGATCTCCGCGCCCAGTGTGGCTTGCGGGAATGAGATCGGAATAACGCAGTGCAGGTTGTCGCCTTCGCGCTCCAGGAACTTGTGCGACTTCACCGAGAGCATGATGTAGAGGTCGCCAGCAGGGCCACCGTAACGCCCAGCATCACCCTCACCTGAGTAGCGAATGCGCGTCCCATCCTCAACGCCGGCGGGCACTTTCACCAGTATCTTGTGCTCCTTCTGTTGCCGCCCATCGCCCTTGCAGCTAGTGCAAGGATCAACAATGATTGTGCCGGTTCCGCCGCAACTGGTGCAGGTGCGCTGCATCTGAAAGAAGCCCTGCTGGAAGCGCATCTGGCCGCGGCCATTGCAGGCGGGGCAGGTGATGGGCTGCTTGCCCTTAGCCGCGCCTGTGCCGTGGCAGGCTTCGCAAGCCTCCATGCGGCGCAGAGTGATCTCGGTCTCTTTGCCGAAGACAGCTTCTTCGAATTCGAGGGACATGTCGTACTGCAGGTCGCGGCCACGCTGCATGCGCGTTGCTTTGCGACCGCCGCCGCCGCCCCCCATGTTGAACATCTCGCCAAATATATCGCCGAAGATGTCGCCGAGGTCGACGGCCTGGTTGAATGGGTTGCCCGCCTGCGGGCCGCCGCCGCTCACACCGGCGTGACCAAAGCGATCGTAGGCGGCGCGCTTATCAGAGTCGCTCAGGACCTGGTAGGCTTCGCTGGCCTCCTTGAACTTGTCCTCGGCGTCGGGGTCGGAGTTGCGGTCGGGGTGAAACTCCATGGCGAGTTTGCGATAGGCGGCCTTCAGCTCCTGATCGGAGCAGTCGCGCGATACGCCCAGAACTTCGTAGTAATCCATCTTCACGTTGGCAGTAGTTCCCATTTTATTTATGTCCGCTGCATTCCCTCAGTGGGTAAAGCCCAGGAGGGAGAGAGTGTGTTGGTGCTGCGGCGCGCAACTGGTGCGCGCAAATACTATGCGTCCTGCGTGGCAGTGTTGTTTGCCACCTTGACCAGCGCGGGGCGCAGCAGGCGCTCCTTGATGCGGTAGCCGCGGCGCACTTCTTCGAGCACTTGATGGTCGGGGTGCTCGGTGGTCTCAACAAATTCAATGGCCTCGTGCTGGTGCGGGTCGAATTGCGTGCCGACCGTCTCCACCGGCTGTACGCCGAGCGAACGCAGAGCGTCTTCCATCTGTTTCACGATGAGCTCGACGCCGGAGCGTAGCTGCTCAATGGTGCCCCCATGCGCGAGCGCGAGGTGGAAGTTGTCAATCACGGGAAGGAACTGGTCTACCGCGCCGGCAATGGCGTATTCGCGGAACTCTGCGCTCTCTTTGGCGGCGCGCTTGCGGGCGTTGTCAAACTCGGCCTGCAGGCGTGCGAGGCGGTCAAAGAGCTGATCGCGTTCGGCCTTGACGGACTCCAACTCAGAGGGCTGCGTGGCGGCAGCTTCCGGCGCGCCCACGATATCCGCAGGATTCAATACTTCTTCGTTCAGTACTTCCTGATCGTCATGCACATGATTCTTCATAAGGGTTCTTTCTCTATTGTAACGATTCGCAGCTGTCTATTGGATGCTGGAGGGGACAGACGGGTCGCGAGGCGTTTGGAATGTGTGGGTTTGGCGGCGATGCGGGGTGGTGGCGCAAGTGGTATTTGAGATTCTTCGCTGTGCTCAGAATGACAAATGAGTGTCGGTGCATCGCTATTGTGGGGGCTGGAGCATGCGGTCGAAGAGGTGCGAGACGTAGCTGACGGCGCTCATAGCGCGTTCGTAGTGCATGCGTTTGGGGCCGATCACGCCGACGGCTCCGTGGCTCTCACCGGCGAGGCGCGCTGGAGCGGCGATGAGCACCAGATCGCGCATCTCGGGGGCGTGCTCTTCGAGATCGAAGACCACGCGAACGGATTCCTGGCGGGCATCGACGTAGGCGGTGAGCAGATCAACGATGCGCTGCTTCTCTTCGAGGGCGGCCATCATGGCGTGGAGCTGGTCTCGGTCGACTTCGCTGCCGAGGAGGTTGGCGACGCCTTCCATGTAGACGGTCTGGCGGAGGTCGTCATTCTCGGCTGGCATGGTCTTGCGCCAGAGCTGGTTCACGCTGGCGAGGAGGCGGTGGTAGTCGCTGCGCTCGATCTCAAGGCGGCGGTCGAGTTCCTTGCGGATGGCATCAATGGAGTAGCCGCGGAAATTTTGATTGAGGAACGCGGCGGCGGATTCCAGCGCGCCGATATCGAGGTCAATGTCGAGGGTGAGTGCGCGGTCGCGGACGAGGCCCGAGGTCATGACGACGACGGCGAGGACCTTGCCCTGCGCGAGGCGGGAGAAGTGGACGTGCTCCAGCGCATCAGAGGTTCCGCTGGCGGTGGTGATGGCGACGCCGACTCCGCTGGAGAGCAGAGCGAGGACGTGCGAGGTGCGTTCGAGGAAGCTCTGCGCGGTATCAATGCCGGCGTAGCTGGTATCAATCTCAGGCCGCGGCGTGGCAGGGGCGATGTTGCCACCTAGCTGCTCCACGTAGAAGCGGAAGGCGCGGGCGGTAGGGATACGTCCAGCGGAGGTGTGCGGCTGCTCCAGCAGCCCGGCAGAGGCCAGCTCGGACATGGCGTTGCGGATGGTGGCGGAGCTGACGGTCTCAGAGCGCGCGAGGACATGGGCGATGGTTTGCGAACCGACGGGTTCGCCGGTGGAGATGTAGTTCTCCACCACGGCGACGAGGATGGCGCGATGGCGGGGCGGCAAATTAGTGTTGCGTGGGTCCAGCATCGTGCTTCTCCTCCTTTCTCTAAGACGCAACTGCAACGGCAAAGGCAACGACAACAGCAGGTCCTTCGCTATGTTCAGGATGACAAATAAAAAACAGGACAACAAATAAAGCCAGTTCACTTCAAAGCTAGGTGATCTCGAAGACGTCTTCGGACTTGGCGGACTGCTGCTGTGCCTTCTCCACGAGCTCACGGGCAATATTGTAGAACTGTTTGGCGCGGGTGGATTCGGGGCCGCCCAGGGCTACGGGCATGCCGGTGTCGCCGCCTGCGCGAATCTCGGGGTCGAGTTCCAGAGAGCCGAGGAAGGAGACGTCAAACTGCTTCGCGGTGCGCTCTGCGCCGCCGGTGGAGAAGATGTCGATCATCTCGTGGCAGTGGGGGCAGCTGAAGTGGCTCATGTTCTCGATGATTCCGAGGATGGGGACGTTGACCTGGTGGAACATCTCGAGGGCCTTGCGCGCATCTTGCAGCGAGACGTCGCTGGGGGTGGAGACGACGACTGCGCCGGTGAGGGGTACGGTCTGCACCAGCGAGATGACAACGTCGCCGGTGCCGGGGGGCAGATCGACGAGGAGGAAGTCCAGCTCGCCCCACTCGACCTGCTGCAGGAACTGGCGGATGATCTGGTGGAGCATGGGGCCGCGCATGACCATGGGCTTGTCGCCGGGGGAGATGAGCCCGACGGAGATGAACTTGACGCCGTGTGCAGTGAGCGGCTCAATGCGGTTGTCGCCGACGATGTTGGGCTGGCGGGTGGCGCCGAGCATCATGGGGACGTTGGGCCCGTATATGTCTGCGTCAATGAGGCCGACCTTGTAGCCGAGTTTGGCAAGCGCGACGGCGATGTTGACGGAGGCGGTGGTTTTGCCGACGCCGCCTTTGCCGGAGCCGATGGCAACCACGTGCGCTACGCCGGGGAGCGGCTGCGGGCCTTGCGGTGCTGCGTGGTTGTGTCCCTGATGTCCCATGATCGTTTGAGTCTCCTTCAGTGCTATGGCGGCGCTAGACGTGCCAGCCGGTTTCAAGATTGCGTTTGAGTTCGCGCCAGCGTTCGGTCTCCTGCGAGCGGATGACGCGGCGGCGGCCAGCGTCTTCGTAGCGGCGCTTCTGGTGCTCACTCTCAGGACGGATCTCGGGGACGAGGAGGCTCTTACCGTCTGGCCCGATGGCGACGTAGGTGAGGTAGGCAGAGGAAACGTGGCGCAGGGTGCCGCTCTGCACATCTTCAACCATCGCCTTGACGCCGACCTCCATGCTGGAGCGGAAGGCGCGGTTGACGCTGGACTTGAGAATGAGCAGGTTGCCGACATGGACGGGCGCGACGAAGTCTAGATGATCCATGGCGGCAGTGACCACCATGGCGCGGGCATGGCGCGATGCAGCCATGGCGCCGACGAGGTCAATGAACTGCATCAGGCGGCCACCAAAGAGGTTGCCGATGGTGTTGGTGTCGGCCGGGAAAATGATCTCACTGCGCTCCGACTGCGACTCGGCGACAGTGCGTACGGCGCGGGGCGGTTCCGGATTGGTCGGGGTCATCAATAGGCTCCATATACCAGTGTGTGGGGTACGGGCCGAAACTGCAAGGAGGGCGGAAGTGGGAGAATATCTGCATGGACAAGATTGCGATGCTGGGCGAGATTTTGCAGCAGAATCCGACGGACGCGTTTGCGCGGTATGGGCTGGCGATGGAGCTGGTGAGCCAGAAGAAGCTGGATGCGGCGTACGCGGAGTTTGAGCGGCTGGTGGAACTGAATCCCGACTATGTGCCGGGATATCAGATGTATGCGCAGACGCTGGCGACGGCGGCACGCACGGAAGAGGCTGCGGGGATACTGCGGCGCGGCATTGCATGTGCGCAGCGGATGAACAATCAGCATGCCGTGGC
>JARLFX010000075.1 GCA_031296355.1 Acidobacteriaceae bacterium | reverse complement strand
GCTGTTCAATCATCTGCCGACGACTCTCTGCCGACTGCAGGAGCGTGGACTTGAAGTCCGTTTATGCAAGAACTACGGCCCACACACAAAATACTATCCATATGTTGAATCTACCGAGTCATTCGACATTCCTCTTGTAACAGCCGATGACGATATGCTTTATCCAAAGTACTGGCTGAAGAAGCTAGTTGAAGCCCACCATGAATTTTCGGGGTACGTAAATTGCTTCTGGTGTCATGTAATCGCGATAGATGAGAACGGAATCGGAAAAAGCCAGGATTGGAAACAATGCGATTCCACACAACCGCAATACCGTCATGTCGCTGCCGGCGTCACAGGCGTGATTTATCCACCGGCTTTTTTGACGCAATTGAAGCGGGCAGGCAACGCATTTGAGACTTGCTGTCCAAAAGCAGATGACATTTGGCTTCATGTACAGGCTCTGCGATCAGGGTATAGAGTTCGCCAGATTCTTCCGCATTTACCCTATTGGTCATTTCGAGGAATACCTGGCACACAGGATACCGCGCTCTGTAACTACAACGTCAGTGGGCTTGGAAATGACCGACAGATAAGTGCAACCTACAGCGATGCGGATATCCACCTGCTTCGCACCAATTCATAAGATTCTCGGAGTCAATTGGCGCCCCCACAGGATTTGGCGTACTGAATCAGGAAGATGACAGAGCGTTCTCCATGCAAGCAACTAAATAAGCCGACAGGACCTACTCCAACACACATGCGCGTTATCAGCCTTCTAGCCCCGCTGCGATGTGGTGTATATCAATTTCACTGCAATCTAGTGCGCGGATTGGCCCAGTACGGATGTTCGGTTACGTGGCTCTGCTCTGGCTCCTTTTATGCCAACCAGGTTGGCGCTGGCGCTGATGGTGCAGAGCATAGTGATGGCGAAGTTGTGGCACCCGAGACGGACAAGTTTGCGGACAGGACCAGAGCCTTGGTCGAATACGTACGTGATATTTCACCAGATGTGCTGGTCTGCCATGCTCGGGGAGATCCAACCGATTTCAACGCAATTCGATACTTCCCCTGTTCAATTCCCAAAATCCTTGTTCTCCATGGCAGTACCTTAGCGGTGTACCGGAGTGCTAGCGTTGTTCGCGATTATATGAGCGCTACCATTGCGATCAGTCCACGGATCAAGCAAGACCTTTTATCAGGCTACGGCTTTAATGAAGACAGGATACGACTTCTACCGCACGGGGTCGATACTGGTTCGTTTTTTAATCATTCGCTGAGCGAGAATCGTGCAGGTCCGCTCAGGATTCTGAGTCACTGCCGGATCGACCGAAATAAGGGCGTTTTCTGGCTTCCCGAGATACTCGTGGAGCTGGACCGACATTCGAAGGATTGGAACTGCACAATCAGTGGTGATGGGCCGGACCTTGCGGAATTGAAGCGGCGAGTGAGAGAGTCTGGGTTATCACGTCGCATACAATTTACCGGTTGGACGCCGTCACAAGATGTTCCTCAACTCATGAATCGGCACGACGTTTTTCTCTTCCCCACTACATATGAAGGTTCTCCCATTGCACTGCTTGAAGCAATGGCTGGGGGATGCGTTCCTGTAGTTTCACGATTGCCAGGCATTACCGACTGGATCGTTCAAGACAGTGACAATGGTCTGCTGTTTTCAATTGGGAATGTCAGGCAGGCTGCTCAACACCTTTTAGGTCTTCTTTCTGACCGGCTCCGACTGGCAGAACTACGTAAACGCGCTCAAACGGGAGTTAGTAAGTACAGCCTGGATTTGATGACTGAACAGTACTATCAGTTGTTCTGCAATGTTCTGTCAAATCCCATGCAGACCAAGCCACCAGAATCTCTGGATAAGTGCGAACTGGCGTCGGGATTGAAACCAGCATGGTGGTACAGACTTCCCGATCCGATTAAAAATCACCTTCGCGTCCTCCGAGAGAAGATACATACATCAGTAAGGGTTCCTTGAAATCTGTGCCAGCTGATTGGCCTTTAGTTTTGGATGTGACTTCGACCTAAATTTAAGCAGGGACTATGTAAATGCGCCTAGTGATCGGACATCCACGAATTGGTTTCGGCGGATCGGAATCCACCATGATGTGGCTGATCGAAGCGTTGAAGCATGACTTTGACGTAACCGTCATGACGACCGGCGGCTGGGACCTTACGCGGCTTAACAGTTATTACGGGACACACGTTGAGGCAAACGAAGTCACGGTTCGAATTGCTCCTGTTCCCTTCCCTATGCGTGGACTGAATGCCGCTGCGTTCCGCGGCGCATGCTATCAGCGCTTCGCACGTCAGATTGCAGGAGAATATGATGTGCGGGTAAGCGCGTACAATGTGACGGATTGGGGCTTGCCTGCTGTTCACTTCATTGCAGATTTCAGTTGGAATCGTGAGATTCGTGACCGGCTTGATCCACCATCTCCGGGTTTGATTTATCGGGAGTCGTTCTTGCGCAGAGCCTACCTGAAAATTGCTTCAGCTTATTGCAAACCTTCAGGGCGTGCTGTACTTCAGGACGATATGGTGATTGCTAACTCGGAGTGGAGCAGCGCCCTTCTTAAAAATCATTGTAGCGTAGAGTGTGCGGCAGTCGTTTACCCATCCGTCTGGACTGAGTTTCTCGCAGTCTCATGGGAGGAGAAGAAACCTGACTTTGCGATGATTGGCCGCATAGCGCCGGAAAAACAGATAGAACGGGCTATCTCTATTCTGGATACTGTGCGGAAGCGCGGGCATGACATACAGCTTCACCTTTGCGGGCATATTGGAAACGACCTCTATGGGCGGCGCATCGCGCAACTCTGCGAGATGCACGCGAATTGGATCATTCCTGAGGGGTGGGTGAGCGGCGCAAGAAAAGCTGACATTCTCGCGCACTGCCGATTCGGAATCCAGACGCGAGCCGCAGAACCTTTCGGAATATCGGTGGCAGAGATGGTCAAGTCCGGCGCAATTGTCTTTGCGCCCAACGACGGAGGACAGACCGAGGTACTTGACTCCGCAGATTTGCTATTTACAGGAATTGATGAAGCGGCGGACAAGATCTGCGCCGTTCTCGGAAACGCAGAGAAACAGGCCGCTCTTCGCAGCCACCTGGCGCAGCGGGCAACGATTTTCAGCGCAGAGAAGTTCATAGAAACCAGCGTGGCAGCCATTGCGTCGTCGTTAGCCCACGAAACTCACATTGGCAGGACAAAGGCCAACCAACACGCTCTTACGTAAAAAGAAGTCTACAGTCTTGCAACTCCATATCCAAAGACCTGAACTATAACGAGCACCAAAGAAGCAATTGCAACATATTAAAGGAAGGTTACACATGAAATTTAACTATTGCGGACGGAATGTCAAGTATGTCTGATGTACTCGTCTTCATCACGGCAACTATCAATTGCGGTCAGACTCCCGCAGTAAAGCGGGCTGACCCCGAAGAGCGAAAACATGATTACCTGACAGCGTTTCGGACCTGGATGTCACTTAACTGCGATGCCGATATTTTGTTTTGCGAGAATTCACAGGCAGACCTTGCCCTCTTTCATGACGAAGCAGATAAATACACAGGTAATGGCACAATCCGACTACTGTCGTTCGATGGAAATGATGGGGCTCAGCGAAAAGGAAAAGGGTATGGCGAAATCGAGATGTTACGCTACGCCTTCAACACCCTGCCCAAGTTGCTGGATTATCGTTATATCATCAAAGTGTCCGGACGTTACCGTGTAAGCAATTGTGTTCAGCTCATTGAGCAAATCAGGAAGATGTCCGCTGACCTGATTTGTGACGTCCATGCAAACTTGACATATGGCGACACGAGAACTGTCGCCTTCAAGCCCCAAATCGCGCTGACGCAACTAATTCCATATCAAGATGAACTCGACGAGGCGAGCGGAATACTTATTGAGCATTTAATGGCGAAATGTCTCCACCGTACTTTGCTGGCAGGTGGTAGTTGGGCACCTCTACCCTGTACACCAATCTGCGACGGTATATCAGGAAGTTGGAATACGCCACAAAGCGATACACTCATCTATCGAGTCAAGCAGAACATTAAACGCAAGTTAGCCCGCTGGATATATCGCTATTGATGCACATCCAGATGAACAGAGAGAGTGTAGGTAAATGAGACTCGCATTTATTTGCCTATACGAGGCCTATCCGCCAGCTTCAGGCGCAGCCTATGTCACATACAATTGTGCACACTTGACGCCTGGCACCGGTCTTCTTGTGCAACTCGCCCAGCAAGCCAGCGTAACTACTCTGGGCGACCTGACAGTTGTGAGCCTTCGACAGTGGTCGCCTTCCCGTCTAGCAAAACTGATCGGGTTTCCTCTGACGATCATGAGAATTCAAAGGGAAGTTGCAAGATTCAAACCAGACTTCATTGTGCTTGAAGGGGCTTCCTGGGTGGTATATCTTGCGCTCATTGCTCTGGTTCTGCGAAGGACGTTACCAAATGTAAAGCTCGTTTATCATGCCCACAATGTCGAGTATCTTCTCCGGCAAGAACGTAATAGTAAATTTGTTGTAGCACTTACAAAACGGGCCGAGAGGTATCTTCTAACGACCTGCGCACGCAATTTTGCGGTATCCGAAGACGATCGTAAGCGCCTTTTTTTCCTTTATGGTGTCTTGCCATCATTACTTCCGAACGGAGTTGACTGCAGCGCGTACCTTGTGCCGCAACACGAGATTGACTTTGTGAGAGAGAGATTCGGGATCACCGACGAGTCGATACTCTTCATGGGACTTTATGGATACCCGCCGAACACAGAAGCAGTTCGCTTTCTTATCGAGGAAGTGATGCCAGCATTGCACCTGCGGCGCCCAAATCTTCGACTGGTAGCAACCGGAGGTGGCCCAGTAGTTACGCCTCCGTGGTTGATCAACACCGGTGTTGTTTCCCGGCGCGATCTCAACGCTGTGATTTGTGCCTGTCGGATCGGGGTGGCGCCGATCTTCAAGGGAAGTGGCACCAGGCTTAAGATTCTCGAGTACATCGCCGCTGGTCTCCCTGTTGTAACGACGCTAAAAGGCGCAGAGGGTCTGAACCTTGACGGCGACAAGCATGTACTCTATGCGGAAACAGCAGCGGAGTTTCAGCAAGCAATACTCAAGCTTCTCTACGATTCATCATTTTCCAAAAGCCTTTCACTGCAGGCTGGTGCCTTCGTAAGATCCACTTTTGACTGGACGCTGCTACTACGCAGGTTTGCCAATGAGCTTGAGAATTCTTAAGTTGCATTTCGAAATTGTGAGGGTTCGCTAAGCTGAGGATGACCATACATCGCTCAAATGCATTTCAGGCTCTTCGGCTGTGGCATGCGCCAACGTCTGCCCTTGTCCTATGGGTGTGCCTCTGGTGCAATCTGAACACGGGATTCTGGAATATTGGTATAGCAAACAACATTTACGACTGGCAACTTTCAATTCGTGCCGCTCTTCCCTTCATCGTCATTCCTGTTGCAGCTCTTCTTCTACTCGGCCGGGGAAAGCTTCCCATACCGAGAACAGGCCCATCACGCCTCCTTTTTATATACGGCGTTGTCGCAACATTTGCTTCCATTTTTTCGCCGGACACAATGGCGTCCCTGTATTGGTCGCTTCCATTCCTGGCGACGATCCTGGCAGCATGGACTTTTATCGACCGAAGGGATCCTCTTGAATCCTCCAGGCAGTTACTTCAGTTCACTTGGGTAGCCACCTTCATAGTTGCCGCAATCATTGGTTATCAAGCCCGTAACTCTGTGTTCGGCGATACTGTAACCGGCTATGGAGTTATCGGCGAGTTAAACGGTCTATCCAGATCATCCGGTGTGGCACGATGGGCTGCTGTACCTGGATTGGTAAGTCTCGTCAGGGCATATCATAACCGTCGCTCGAGCCTCATTGCGTTCTACCTTGGCGCAGCAGCATTTTCGTTCTTTATCGTATATCGCATGCAATCGCGTGGGGCCGTTTTCGGCGCGGTGGCAGCCCTGCTGTTCTCTCTCCTTGTCTCGTCCCGTATGCGCCGCTATGCGCTTCCATTTGCGGCCGCAGCTCTTATCTTGATCCTTCTCCTGGATTCTCCGTCTACCGTTTCGAATAATGTAGCAACATATCTCAAGCGCGGGCAAACAAAAGAGCAATTCCTCAGCATGACTGGACGAACGCGCGCGTATGAGCATGGTATCGTGGCCTTCCAAGATGCTCCAATTTTCGGCCGTGGTCAATGGGCAGATCGTATCGTCTTCCATGAACACGTTCACAATTCCTTTCTCCAGGCACTTCTCAATGGAGGAGTTGTCGGTGGTATTCCCTATCTCGCTTCTTGGGTCGTCGGATGGCTGCTCTTCTATAGGCTTCAGAAAAAGAACACCCAGTTAGGAGCAGAAGATCGTGTCCACATGCTGGAGTGCGGCGCTGTAATGATGTTTTTCACGGTGCGCGCTATACCTGAAACCACCACGGCCAGCTTTGCGGTGGATCTATTGGTAATGGTCGCCATCTATGTTTACCTTGAGTGCCTCACTGTTCAAACTAGACCCAAAAAGCTGCAGCAAGTATTTCAGCAATACTATTTGGTTTCGTCCTGGGCAAATAAGTCCAGTGCGCCGGCTAAAGTCAGGGGTACGCAATAGATATGAGCCGCTTAAAAGTGCTTGCTGTCGCCTATGCATGCGATCCAACGAAAGGATCTGAATCGGGCGTAGGATGGGGTTGGGTGAATGCCATTGCGGACCGTCACGATGTAACTGTGTTAACGGCAGACTACAACGCAGAGAATATTAGCCAGCATCTCCGTGATCGCGCGGATTCATCAAGCAGCAACCCACGCTTCATCTACGCAAGAAACCGCCCATGGCATTACCGCCCCACTGACGCATGGCTTGCGATTGAAGACTCCATTGCCAAGCCACTGATGAACATCGCTTATCAGGATTGGCTGCGATGTGCATTCAAAGATGCTAAACGAGAGACGGAGATAAACCACTATGACCTGGTGCACCTCATCACATATGTTGGGTGGCGATTCCCCGGTCGTTTTTACCAACTCGGCATTCCGTTTGTATGGGGGCCGATTGGCGGAATGAAAAGCACGCCGTGGCATTTACTTCCACTGCTCGGATTTAAAGGTGCGGTTTATTATGGAGCACGCAATCTCGTTAATTCGCTGCAGCTCATAGCTCTGCAAGGGCCTCGGCGCGCGCTGCGAACTGCACACACAGGCGTCATCGCGGCGACGTCAGAGATTCGAGAGGAACTGCGATCTCGATTCAATGCTGCGAGCAGCGTGATATGCGAGGTGGGCCCACCACAAGTCGATGCCGTTCATCCAGAACTGCGGGACAAAGACGAACCTTTCAGAATTTGCTGGAGTGGCCAGCATTTGCCAGGAAAGGCACTTCCTCTGCTGCTTCGTGCCGTGGCCAGTTTGCCGCAGGAATTCAAATACAGCCTCGAAATCCTTGGCGATGGCCCCTGTCGTCAGTCGTGGCAATCTCTGGCTTCCAAACTCAACATTGACGACCGTTGCCATTGGCATGGATGGCTTCGCCGCGACCAGTCCCTGGCGGTGATGAAAGAGTCACACGTTTTTGCGATCACCAGCCTCAAGGACCTCACGTCGACTGTCGCGGTCGAGGCAATTTCTCTAGGATTACCCGTCGTGAGCCTGGATCATTGCGGCTTTGCAGACCTTGTAACCAATGAATGCGGTATGAAAGTACGACCCGGATCCGCAGAACAAATTGTCGCAGAATTTGCCGGCGCTCTAAGCACACTCTACCGCAACGAGCCTTTGCGTTTGCAGCTTTCGGAAGGTGCCATCCGCCGCAGTCGCGCCTATTCATGGTCGACTAAGATGGCTGCCTTGGATGAGATTTACCGTACGACGATTGCGTCTAGTGCTACGCGCACAAACGACATCACTTATCGAGTCGCTGGACAATGACGAGCAAAGCCGCATCAATTGACCGAGCAATGGATTACGAAGACCAGACTGTCGCCATCGTCATCCTGAATTGGAATGGCGGCAATGATGTTCTGGATTGCCTAGAGAGTGTATTTGCATCCACGCACAAGGCAATCGAAGTTATCCTTGTCGATAATGGCTCGATAGACGGCTCCTCTGATGCAATTCGTGCGCGCTTCCCTCATGTGCATTTCATTGTTAACTCGCAGAACCTTGGATTCGCCAAGGGAAGCAATCAGGGAATGGAGTGGGCACTAGATCGTGGGATTCGGTATGTTCTTCTTTTGAACGGCGATGCGCGCATGGGCGCAAACACGATCCACGAGCTGCTTACGGTGGTTGCTCGCGAGAACGATAAGGTCGTCGCTTGCCCGCGAATTTATCTTAATGGTTCAACAAACGGGGCAAAACGTCTGTGGTTTGCTTATGGAACCGTCAAGTTATGGGCGGGCTTATTCCAGAATCCTGCATTCAATCAAATTGACTCGCCTATTTGGTCGGAGCCACGAGACATGGAATATGCGTCGGGCTGTTGCATGTTGATTCCTACGCAGATACTTCCGCGAGTCGGAATGCTGGACGAGACGTTCTTTGCCTACTGTGAGGACATTGATTTTTCCCTTCGCGTTCGCAAAGCAGGCTTCCGTTTGCGCTATGTGCCTGCGGCGCTGCTGTGGCACGGGAGCAGCGGGCAAACAGACCGAACACGTACAGCAACATACAGATATTTGTCTACGCGCAACAATCTGTGGGTAGTTCGAAAGAACGGCTCAATGATCGATGTACTTTTGTGCTTCTGCATCTTGCCTCTGCGATCCTTGTTCCGCATCGCACGGATGGTGACTACCGCGCAATGGAAATCGATTGTTGCTGAACTTAGGGGAATCGGGGACGGAATGACGTCGCAAACAACCACACATCGCTAGGGATGCTCCGCCCCATGCTCGACATTAACAGCCGAGCAACTGAGTGGAACTGCCTAGAAGCAGAATAAACGTCTGTGCAAATTCAGATGATGCCCATTCACAATAACTAGCTTTGTCACGCTCAATCTGAAAATACGAACAGGAGAGTTTCTCTACTATGGATATCACATGCGAGCGGCTCATACTCGGCAAGTTTTCTGCATTGACAGAAAATGAGCATCTGGCCCGTTACCGTTTTGCTGAACAATTCGTCGAAGGAAAGCAGGTTGCGGACATTGCGTGTGGAACTGGTTATGGAACCATCTTGCTTGCCAAAGGTGGCGCCAAAGACGTCCAGGGCATGGACATCTCAGAGGAGGCAGTTGTATTTTCTCAAGAAAACTGCAATACCCCCAACGTGTGCTACGTAGTTGCGAATGCACAAAAACTTACTGCGATTTCAGACAATAGATTCGACGTCGTTGTGTCATTTGAAACGATCGAACATCTTCCGAACGTGGAGGCCTATCTCGACGAAATGGTGCGCATTCTGCGTCCAGGTGGTAAATTCCTGGTGTCGACTCCAGATAGACGAATAGCATCTGTGCTTCATTGCTTCCTAGGTCATCCCCAAAACCCTTATCACATCTGTGAATACACGGAACGCGAACTAATAAGTCTATTATCCACACGGTTTCGAATCGAGACTTGCTACGGACAAGGATTCGTGCCACGTTGGCTGGTGTTTTGGCCGATTCAGTTTATTATCAAGGCCGCCTGTCGCTGTCTAGGCACGACCAAGGCTCATGACTTTAGAAACAATCTTTACAGTAACTGGGGTAATGTCAAGGTTGTACCAAAGGGAATGCGGTCTGATATTCCGAAATTTTGGGTTATTGCATGCACCCGTCCTTAGTAGACCGCTAAGCCTCCCCCACTTTCACTTTTGGTTGTTTTGACAAGTAAGCACTCGCTGAAGCAAATTTAGTCAGCCATTCTCTTTATATCAACCGTACCTCGAATTACTGTAGAGTTATGATTTCATTTCCTTAATTCATTGCCATGAACGTTTAGCAATAAACATTGAGACACCACTATGTATTCACTCTTTTTCCTCGGATTTGTTTCTCTCGTTCTATCGTTGGTCCTGACGCCGATGGTCAGGAATCTGGCGTGGCACTATGGGTTCATTGATTTGCCCGATCAGGAGCGCAAGATACACAGCGCACCGATACCGCGGTTAGGCGGT
>JARLFX010000074.1 GCA_031296355.1 Acidobacteriaceae bacterium | reverse complement strand
TGCCCTTGACTAGAGCTACACGCAAATATTATGTGTTTGGTTGTAATGGTGTCGCTTCTGTTGTGGCGCGCTCTGCCGCAACACGCTGTGCCGACCTGGCAAGCCGACCACAGCGCCGCTCAACCGTCGCCTGCCTGCACACGCACACACCGTGCACACAGCAGCCCAACCAGTGCATCAGTGGAGAGTAGCACACGTCTCCCACCCACCTGCCCCGTGTCACTACCGTGCGTGCTGCGGGGCCGTTGCTACAGCGCCGAACGCATGAGTTTCTCACTGCATGCCGAGGCCGACGCGCCTCCGCTCCGACGTGGCATGAGGGAGCGACAGGAGCCGGTCCGACTGCAGGCGGAGCAAGAAGGCGAGGCACTCTCCCGCGACGAGGCAGCGGATGTGGAGGCGGCGCTGCTACTGTCGCTGCAGCCGGAGGCGGCTCTGGCGGACGACGACGTGGATCTCGAGGTGGCACCCTCCGACGACGATGAGCCAGAGGATGAGGAGGAAGAGAAGAAAGCCGAGCCACCTGCAGCAGACGAGTGGCACACACCTGCACCTCTGCGTCAGCCACCACGGCTGGCCCGCCACATCGCTACTGGCGCACCCATGCGACTCCCAGCACAGATGAGCCGTCTGAGCCTCCTCCAGCTCTTCCTGCCATCCGAGCTCATGACGTCGTGGGCACAGCTGACCAATGCAGCCGCTGGTGCAGCCTGGCAGCCGACCGACTCGTACGAGTTGCTGGCGTTCATTGGTGTGCATCTCTTCATGGGCATCGACTCGCTGCCAGAGAGGCGCATGTACTGGCAGGCCGACACACGCCATTCGACAGTCGCCGCAGTGCTCAGCCGCGACCGATTCGAGTCCATCACCCGCTTTCTCAGGGTAAGTCCGCCAGAGGCTGGTGCTGCTCCACGCAACCCATTCAGCTTCGTCAGCGCATTCATCGCGTCGCTCAACCACTCCTTCCCTCGACACTGGAATCCTGGTCGCCACATCGCACTCGACGAGAGTATGGTCAGCTTCAGAGGACGCAGCGACATCAAGCAGTTCGTGCCTGGCAAACCACACCCCCACGGCTACAAGATATGGGTGCTGGCCAACGAGAACTACATGCTGCAGCTGCAGTTGTACCAGGGGAAGGCCGCACCTGGACCGTCGATCCACGACATGGTAGTGCAGCTCACCCAACTCTACCGCAACACCAATCACGTGCTCTACGTCGACACCCTCTTCACTTCTCCGACGCTGGTGGCCTCCCTCTTCGACGTAGGCATACGGGTGTGCGGCTCCGTCAAGCGCAACCGCATCGGCATGCCGTCCGTTGCCCAACTCACTCCCGCACAGCTCCTCGCCATCCCTCGCGGCGCCCACATGCAGATGCAGCGAGGCGACGTCACCCTCTGCGCCTGGCGTGACAAGAAGCTCATCCTGCTGCTGTATAACCACTGCGATCCCAACGAGCTCACCTCCATGCAGCGCTGGGGCGAGGATGGTGCGATCTATCAGCTCGGCTGCCCACAGGCGATTCGCGACTACTTCCATCACGCCCGTGCCGTCGATGTCATCAATCAGCTGCACTACTCCTACTTGCCAGGCAGGAAGAGTCGGAAGTGCTGGACTCGCCTGGT
>JARLFX010000434.1 GCA_031296355.1 Acidobacteriaceae bacterium | reverse complement strand
CCCAAAACCCCGAGCCCGAGACATACGTAAGATGCAAACGCAACAAAATAATGTTTTCAGCGTGATGCAAAGCAAGACCGAAGTGAGGGAAGTCCATGCATTGTAGGGCTGATGATATGTTTAAAAGCACTAAGAATTTTTATTATTAGTCGCGTATAGTGACAACATCAATAATGAAGTTTGTCATCTTCGCTGTAATCGCCCTCGTCGGACTCTCCCAGGCCTCCCTCTCTGCTATACAATCGTCCTCCTCGTCCCCGAAGGCCAGCCTCCCAGCCCTGCTCCAGACCCGTGCGCTCGCAGGTGGTCTCGGTCAGTTTCTGAAAGGCATCTGGACCGGCGTCTCGCTGTCCGTCAAGAGCGACGTCAGGATGCTCGCAAATTGCGTGGCCGGAGGCGAGGGCGCGCTGCGCGACCTTCTTGTCTACATCAAGTTCATGAAGCGTTTCTTCCGCAACATCGACACTCCCGACTTCGCCGGTCTCCTCGACCACATAATCGAGCTGAGCGGTGGTGTACTGGCCAACCTGTTGCCGTGCTACATTCCCGCAGGATACGCGGCCCGGCTGCTGGACCTGGTGATGGGCCTGACGTGGCAAAAGGTGGCCATCCGGCTTGCCCTCACCATCGCTGCCAACGAGGAGCTGCTCTACGTCGGAGTGGCGGAGTTCCGTGGATATGCGGCAAAGGGCGACACGCTTTCGGCGGGCGAGGAGCTGGGAAAGATTATGTACGCACTCGCGTTTCACTAGCCACTAAGCGATTTAAGCGTATATTTAACGCATGCACAACAACAATAATATCGATAATGAGCTCGATAGAGCCGAAATCGCAAGGGAGCAGGGGGATCGGAAGAAGTATATAATGGACCGAAAATTCAAAATAGTAACAAGGTCGCTTGGTCTAGTGGCATGATTCGTGCCTAGGGCGCACGAGGTTGTGGGTTCGATTCCCGCAGTGACCCATTTTTTGCCTTATCCCTTTTTATTCCTTGTCGTTGTTATTGTTATTGTCTCACGCTACGCCTAGCCGTTTTGCTTCTGTCGCTGCAAATCAAGCAACCGATTCCCAGTG
>JARLFX010000433.1 GCA_031296355.1 Acidobacteriaceae bacterium | reverse complement strand
GGACATTCACAAGATCGCGGAGATTCTGCACGCCAAGGGCGCGCTGCTCTACATGGACGGCGCGAACATGAATGCGCTGTGCGGCAAGACGCGGCCCGGCGACTTTGGCGCGGACGTGATGCACCTGAATCTGCACAAGACGTTTTCTACGCCGCATGGCGGCGGCGGCCCAGGCTCTGGCCCGGTGGCGTGCAAGAAGATACTGGAGCCGTTTCTGCCGACGCCCGTCGTCCGCACGAATGCGGATGGCACGCTGGCGCTGGACTATAACCGGCCGCAGAGCGTAGGGCGGGTGCGCGCGTGGTACGGCAACTTCGGCATGTTCATCCGCGCGCTGGCGTACATTCTGGCCAATGGGCCGGATGGGCTGCGGCAGACAACGGAAGACGCCGTGCTGAATGCGAACTATGTGCGCGCGCGGCTGGAAGATACGTTCGAGCTGCCGTTCAAGACGCGGACGCTGCATGAGGTGGTGTTCTCTGACCGGCTGCAGAATAAGACGGGCGTGAAGACGGGCGACATGGCGAAGCGGCTGATTGATTTCGGATTTCATCCGTATACGGTTTCGTTTCCGATGATCGTGCATGGCGCGATGATGATTGAGCCGACAGAGAGCGAATCGAAGGAAGAGCTTGACCTGTTTGTGGATGCGATGAAGCAGATCGCGCGCGAGGCGGAGGAAAATCCTGAGCATCTGCTGCATGCGCCGTATACCACGCGGCTCTCGCGGCTGGATGAGACGATGGCGGCGCGGAAACCGGTGTTGCGGTGGAAGGGGCCGGCGGAGGATGTGCAGGTGGATACGGCGGCGAAGGAGTGGTAGGTGGGTATCTCAGGGGCTAAAGCCATTCTGTGGCTGCCCTTTGTGTGCGGGCTAAAGCCCGCACCTACCTAAAAGCAAAACAAACGCAAAGCAGATTCTTCGCTGTGCTCAGAATGACAAGATTTAAAGATGGAGCTTTCCTGACGAAGGTTGTGATGGAGACACATTTGCGCGCGTCGCGCGGCCATCGCTACGCGATGCTATCCCACCTTAGCCGCGATGAAACTGCGGCGAAGATGGGGCACCCGAATTGGTGGCTCGATCAGCTTCTAAATTCTTAGATCGTGATGGTTTCTTTGTACTCGCCGAAGACTTTGCGGAGCATCGTCGCAATCTCGCCGACGGTGGCGTAGCTTTCGACGGCGGCCAGGATCGCGGGCATCAGGTTGGCGCTGTTGCGGGCGGCGTCTTCTACGGCGCGGAGCGAGGCGGCGTACGTGGCGGGATCGCGACGCAGGCGCAGGGCGCGGACGCGCTCTACCTGCTGGCGCTCGAGGTTTTCGTCGATGTGCTGGGTGGGAATCTCCGGCTCGGTCTCGCGGGCGAATCGGTTTACGCCGACTACGACGGCATCTCCTGCATCGACCGCGCGCTGATACTCGTAGGCGGCGCGCTGAATCTCCTGCTGCACGTAGCCGCGTTCGATGGCGCGGAGCATGCCGCCCATCGCGGCGATCTTTTCGAGATAGGCATTGGCGCGCGCTTCGATCTCGTTGGTCAGGGATTCCACGGCGTAGCTTCCAGCGAGTGGGTCTGCCGTACTGGCGATGCCGGACTCGTGCGCGAGAATCTGCTGGGTGCGCAGGGCGATGCGGGCGGCGTCTTCTGTGGGCAGGGCGAGCGCTTCGTCGAAGCCGTTGGTGTGCAGCGACTGCGTGCCGCCCATTACCGCGGCCATGGCCTGCACGGCGGTGCGCACGATGTTGTTCTCGGGCTGCTGTGCGGTGAGGGTGGAACCCGCGGTCTGCGCGTGGAAGCGCAGCATCCAACTGCGGGGATTCTTTGCGCCGAAGTGTTCGCGCATGATGCGGGCCCACATGCGGCGGGCGGCGCGGAACTTTGCCACCTCTTCGAGAAAATTACTGTGCGCGTTGAAGAAGAAGCTGAGGCGCGGGGCGAAGTCGTCCACATCCAGTCCGGCGTCCATCGCAGCCTGCACGTAGGTGATGCCGTTGGCGAGGGTGAAGGCGACCTCCTGCACGGCGGTCGAACCGGCCTCGCGCATGTGGTAGCCGGAGATAGAGATGGTGTTCCACTCCGGCACTTCTTTCGCTGCCCAGGCGAAGATGTCCGTGATGATGCGCATGGCGTGCGGCACGGGATAGATGTAGGTGCCGCGGGCGATGTACTCCTTGAGCAGATCGTTCTGGATGGTGCCGGAGAGTTTCTTGACCTCGGCACCGGTGCGCTTTGCTACCGCCACGTAGAGCGCGAGCAAGGTGCCGGCGGTGGCGTTGATGGTCATGGAGGTGGAGATGCCGGCGAGCGGGATGCCGGCGAAGAGCCGCTCCATATCTTCGATGGAGTCAATCGCAACGCCGACTTTGCCGACTTCGCCGAGGGCGTAGGGGGAGTCAGAGTCATAGCCGATCTGCGTGGGGAGGTCGAAGGCGACGGAGAGGCCTTTGGTGCCATTGGCGAGGAGAAATTTGTAGCGCTTGTTGGACTCTTCAGCGTCGCCCATGCCGGCGTACTGGCGCATGGTCCAGAGGCGGCCACGGTACATGGTGGGCTGGATGCCGCGGGTAAAGGGAAACTCGCCCGGCGCACCGAGCGCGGTGGCGGGATCGAAGCCGGGCAGGCTGGCTGCGTCGTACGCGACTTCCACGGGAATACCGGAGGTCGTCTTGCTCTCGACCAGCGGTGCTGGGCCCGGTTTTTGGAGGAGCTTTGGCATGGGGGAGACCAGTGTACTGCTTAGGCGCGACGACGCTGTATCCGCCGGGCGCGCACAAACGATGTGAGGGTGAAGTAGAGGAAGACAACGGCCGCTGCAACGCCTGCCAGGAAGTGCTGGCGGTCGACGGGATTGGGGGCGGTGGCCCGCAGTACGCCGCGGAGGCGCCAGGCGTAGTTCGCGAAAAAGAGGGCAAAGATGGCGTAGAAGACGCCGGTCACTTCCAGCCACAGTGCCTTGCCCGCGCGGGCAAAGGGCCCGAGCATCGAACGCCCAAAGCGGCCAGCTTCGCCCACCACAGCCTGCTTCTGCCGGTTATAGGCTGCAGCGCCCTGGGCCACCGACCTTACACCCTGAACAGCCCTCTGCTGGGCACTGGCGCCCGTCTGCGGGGCTGGCCTGGCCGGATTGGGGTTGGGGGAGGCAACGGCATCTGCCGCCTCGTAGAGCCCCCTGGCGGCAGCGCGAGCGCCTTTTCCCAGCGCACGACCGAATCGAACCGAATCCATGCCAGCCAGTTTACAGGATTGCCGATAGTACAGACGTGGATCGCGTTACCCGCAGGCGGTTTGCTGCATCCAACGGTGACTAAGTACGCACTTTCCCCGAAGGAGCAACAGCATGACTCGAATTCCCTACATCATCAGCGGCGTATTTACGGCGATGGCACTCTGGGTGGTCTACCAGAGGTCACAGAAGCGCCCGGTTGCGGTGCTGGCGCACCGGCTGGAAGAGGCGTGGGCCGACCACCATACGCGCGTCTAGGAATCCCCCACTCTATGGCGGGGGAGGCTGCTACCTTTCCGCGCCGCTCACCGTCCTATAAGAATTCTGCATAGGGAGGAATCCAGCTCGCTGCCCCCTTAAAATGGAATAAGTAATTCACATTGCAGAGCCAGCAGCTTCGCAGTAGTGTGTAGAGACAGTTCCAGCACTCAGCCGCAGAAATAACATGGGGGTGGCGTTGAACCAAAAAGTGAAAAACCTTATCCAGCAGTTAGGCGAGGCGATCCATGAGACGGTTTCCGAATCGGAAGACGTTGCGGGCGTAGTGAAAGACATACGCGAGCAAGGGTTCGACGTGATGCTGATGCTGGAGGCCACCATCGGCTTGAACGAGGTGGACGAGGCAGAGGCGGAAGCGGAGAGCACAAGCGAACCGGAGACTGGCCCCTTCACGCAGGGCGATCTGCAGTTTCTGAAATCCCTGCGCATCGCGCTACCGGATGAACCGGCAGCAAGCGATAGCGGGCTGGAACCAGCAGACGAAGCCAGCTAGAACGCATCTGCCGTGGCACAGTTACCATGGCACAGGATGGGCGGACGCACCGTTATGGGCGTCCGCCTATCACTTTTTGAAACGCGGATTATTCAGAACATGATGCAGACAGGTATATTTGGGTGGCATAGTCTTCACCCGGCAATTGTGTTTTGCAGAACAGCCAATTCAGTGGATTCAAGCATCTGACATCACGAATGAAGTCCACAGATCGATAAAGGAACTGCAACGGAATGAGAGATACACTCGGTGTGCTGCTGGCCGGCGGAGCCGGCGAACGACTCTTCCCTCTGACGCGCGATCGCGCAAAGCCTGCCGTGCCATTTGGCGGCCAATATCGCATCATCGACATCACACTCTCCAATTGCATCAACTCGGATCTGCGACACGTCTACATTCTGACGCAGTACAAGGCGCTGAGCCTGAACCGCCACATCCGCGAAGGCTGGGGGCCGGTGGTGGCCAATGAGCTCGGCGAGTTTATCGAGATTCTGCCGCCGATGCAGCGCGTGAGCTCCAACTGGTACATGGGCACCGCCGACGCGGTCTACCAGAACATCTACTCCATCGGCGCGGAAGAGCCGAAGCACGTGCTCATCCTCTCTGGTGACCACATCTACAAGATGAACTATGGCCTGATGCTGGAAGAGCACAACCGCAGCGGTGCAGATGTGACCCTGGCCACGCTGCCGATCCGGCCGGACGAGGTCTCGCGCTTCGGCGTGGTGCAGGTAGACAAGAACGGCGACGTGATCGGCTTTGAAGAGAAGCCCAAGACTACCACCAGTCGCTCACCCTTCAATCCGGAGATGGTGGATGCCAGCATGGGCATCTATCTCTTCAATACGGACGTGCTGCTGCCGGAGCTGATCCGCGATGCAGAGAACCCGGACTCGCGCCACGACTTCGGGCACGACATTCTGCCCTCCATCCTGGGCCGCTTCAAGATGAAGGCCTACAACTTTGTGGATGAGAACAAGCAGCAGGCGCTCTACTGGCGCGATGTGGGCACGCTGGAGGCATACTACGAGGCGAACATGGACCTCGGCGCGGTCTCGCCCACCTTCAACCTGTACGACAAGAGCTGGCCGATGCGCACGCGCATGCGGCAGTATCCGCCGGCAAAGTTCGTCTTTGGCGAGCCGGGGCGCACGGGCATGGCGATCAACTCCATCATCTCGTCGGGCAGCATCATTTCGGGCGCGGTGGTGCGTAACAGCGTGATCTCCAATGATGTGCGCGTGAACTCGTATGCGGACGTGGACAGCAGCATCATCTTCTCGCACGTCAATATCGGGAGGCACTGCCGCATCCGCCATGCCATCATCGACCGCGATGTGCATGTGCCCGATGGAACAGTGATTGGGTACGATCCGGTGGAGGATAAGAAGAATTATTTCGTATCGCCGAGCGGGCTGACCGTGGTCACGCGCGATTATTCGTTCTATGAGAATCCGGTATCGTCGGAATTTTTACAGACGGGCGGAAGCTGGTAGTCCTGCAGAGACCGACGATAGTACTCACGACCCGGCGCACATAAGCGCTGTCAACGCAAAAACGCCATCCGAACCGGATGGCGTTTTCATTTGTTGGTCAACGAAGGGAGACCTAGCTGAGCTTTATATGCTCGCGCACAATCTCTTCCGCCTTGGCCAGCACTTCGTCTAATGTCATTTTTGTTGAATCCAACACAACGGCGTCATCCGCGGGCTTCAGCGGAGACTCGGCGCGGTTGCGGTCGCGGTAGTCACGATCCTTCATCTCTTTGATAATCGCCTCTTCCGTTACTGGAGCGTCAGCGGCGGGATTCTGGCGGTAGCGGCGATTGCCGCGTACTTCGGGAGCCGCGTCCAGAAAGATCTTGACCTCGGCGTCGGGAAATACCACGGTGCCGATATCGCGGCCTTCCATCACCACGCCACCTTGGGTACCCAGCTTGCGCTGCTGCTCCACCATCCATGCGCGCAGATGCGGATGGACCGACACGCGGGATGCACCCGAAGTCACATCGGCATCGCGGATGCGCTTGGACACGTCTGCAGTATCCAGCAGGACGCGGTTGCCGTCGATCAGCGGCTCCAGCACAATGCGGGTCTTCTCTGCCAGCGCCAGCAAGGGCGCTTCTTCGTCGAAGTCGAGATCGTTCTCAATGGCCTTCAGCGTCAGAGCGCGATACATTGCACCGGTTTCAAGGTTGAGGAATCCAAAGCGACGCGCCAGATGCGCGGCCAGAGTACTTTTTCCAGCACCGGCGGGCCCATCAATTGCGATCACCGGGCGCTCACGCCGCGCGTTACTTAGCTCTTGCTCTGGCATCTACTCTGCATCGCCTTCCTTGCGCGGCTTACGCGCCTCGCCCTGCGGACGGGGTTTGCCTTTGCCGGAGTCGTACTTTTTGGCTCCGCCAAACTTCTTTGCCCCGCCAAATTTGCTGGGGCCGCCAAACTTCTTCGGCCCACCGAACTTCTTCGCCTCGCCAAACTCGCGGGGGCTGCGTGGTGCATCGCCTTCCCCGAACTTGCGAGGACTAGCTGAACTGCGCGGGCCATCGAACTTCTTTGCCCCAAAGGGTTTCGCACCAAATGGCTTGGCTCCGAACTTCTTCGGACCGCCAAACTTGCTGCCGCCCGGCGTGAAGGGTCTTTTCTCCCCGCCCACTGTATCAAACCGGCGTGGCGGACGGGAATCGCCGCCTTCGCGGGGGGTGAACTCGCGACGTGGCGGGCGGGAATCTCCGTCAGTGCGCGGCTTGAATTCACGGCGTGGCGGGCGAGAATCACCGCCGGGGCGCTGGGTAAATTCGCGGCGCGGGGGGCGTGAATCGCCGTCAGCGCGGGGCTTGAAGTCGCGACGCGGCGGACGCTCTGCGCCCGGCTTGCGGTCGTCAAAGCGCGGGTAGCGCGGGGTGGCGTGTCCGCCGGTTGCGCCGGACTCTGCCGCTGCATCGAACTGCGCGCGTGCGGGACGCGCCTTGCGCTCTTCTTCCCACGGCTTGGTGAAGCTGGGCTTGCCGCCAAAGTCGCGGCGCGGGGATGGGCGGGTTCCGCCAAAGCCGGAGCGGGTTGGACGCTCGCCACGGTCACTCGGCGGGCCGCCGAAGGGTTTGCGATCACCGAAGGGCTTTCTGTCGCCAAACGGCTTGCGATCTCCGAAAGGCTTACGGTCGCCGAAAGGCTTGCGGTCACCGAAGCTGGGCTTGCTGCCGAACTCTCTGCGTGGCGGACGGGAATCTCCATCGGGCCGCGGGGTGAATTCGCGGCGCGGGGGGCGGTCAGCGCCACCGGTGAAGGGGCGGCGCTCACGGTCGCCGGGACCGCTGCTGCGCTCGCCAAAGGGCTTACGGAAGGGCTTCTTGTCGCCAAAGGCCGGCTTGCGGTCGCCAAACGAGGGCTTACGGTCGCCAAAGCTGCGGCCACCGGGGCGTGCGCCGGAACGCGGGGCAAACTTGGCGATGCGGGGCTTGAATCCGGGGGCCGGGGTCTCGGTCTCGCTGCGGGTCTCTTCCACTGGCGGCGCATCGGGATCATAGGCTACGGGCTCGCGAACGACAGCCTCAAAGGCCGGCAAGCTGTCTGCCAGATACAGCAGCGTCTTCCCCTCCACAACCGTCTCTTCCAGCTGGCGCGTGGTGGTCAGACCGTGCACCACCTCGCGAATTCTGGAGCGCGACGAGAGCGGAGAAAGAAATACTTCAATGTCTTCAGCGGTTGCCGCATAGACCGAGCCCAGGTAGAGCGAGATCAGCGCGGAGAGAGCAGTCGGCACACCTGCATTGGCACCGGCTTTGAGCTGCTTGGTGAAGTGCGCGCTGGCCAGCTCCCATAGGGTGGGCGCGCCATCCGTCTGCGGGCGCGGAAAGACGCGCAACTGGGCCCACAGATCGCCCAGGGCGCGGAGCACGGCTGCTTCGGTGACTTCGCGGCCAGCGTGGGTGATGAGGTCGCGGATATTCAATGCGCCGTGCTCGGTGAGCAGCTCATGCAGACGGGTTGCCAGTGGCGATACGCGCCCTGCCACACCGCCACCCGGCGGCTGCTTCCAGTTCTTATCGCCCCGCAGGGTGAAGACGTAGGACAAGACCTGCGCGGAGACGATAAAGTCTGGCGTCTCGCCCAGCGTGCCCGTCAGGTTCAGCAGGACGGCCTGATTGGCGGCTACGAGGCGCTGCAGCAGCTCCTGGGAGGGCTGCAGCTGCTCCAGGGTCAGTTCGGAGGTGGTGGTACCGAAGACTGCTTCGGCAAAGCTGGGCGCGGGCGCGGGCATCTGCAGTTTGCGCGGGGTGTAGAGGACAAGACCTACCTGACCCAGCCACTGCTGGATGGCTTCCAGCGTCAGGATGGGCTGGCCGGTCTGCTGCCAGAGTTTCGCGCGTGCGGCCGCAAGCTGCGGCAGAGTAAAGCTCGGTGAATCGCTCAATGAAATCCTTCAATCAATCCGGGTTGGAAAAAGCAGCGCGGAGTCGCTCAACAGGCGCGCTCCAGACTCACCGCTTAGATGCGGTGGAATGCGCGCTCAATGTCTCTTAAAGAATACCGCAATACGATGGGTCTACCGTGGGGGCAGCCGGTCGGATGCTCAGTTTTTGCCAGTTCTTCCAATAGCCACACCATCTTGGAGGGTTCCAGGGGCATATTTATTTTTATTGCGGCATGGCAGGCGATGGAGGCGGCGATGCGGGCGCGGCGTTTTTCGTTGTTTTCGACCTGCTGGTCGCGGTCCGGCACGGAGAGCACCTCCTCCAGCATCTGCTCCAGTTCGTGGCCTGCAAGGCCCAGCGGGACGGCCTTGATGGTGAGCGTGCGGGGGCCAAAGGGCTCGGCTTCAAAGCCGTTGCGCTCCAGCTCCTCGGCGATCTCGGCAAAGGCCACCATCTGCGCCGGGAGGAGCTCGACCAGCAGCGGCATGAGCAGGCGCTGGCGCTGGACGCCCTCGGCCTTGCGCTCGCGCAGGATCTTCTCAAACAGGATGCGTTCGTGGGCTACGTGCTGGTCGATGATCCAGAGGCCCTCGTCGTTCACCGCAAGGATGAACGAGTCGCGTAGTTGCCCGAGCGGGCGCAGGCTGGCGATGGAGCGCAGGCTGGGCTGCTCCAGGATAGTGCCGGGCTCAAATGTTCCAGCATGCGAGGCAGGGGCAGGCTCACCCGCCAGCGGCATGCCCTGGGCTGGGCCGCCGAATGTCTGCGCCGGCATCTGTGGGGAGAAGCTGGCGGTAACGGGGATGGAGTTGCCGGTGAACTCCAGTCTGCCGGGCATGGGCGGCTGTTCGCGCTCGCGGAGCAGGAACGGCTCGCTGTCTTCTGCCACGGGCTGCTCGGATTGCGGCAGCGTATCCAGAGCGTGCTGGGGCGATGCTGCATCTGCGCCCGGTAATGGACTGACATCCAGCGTGAGCGCCGAGACGGTGTTTGCACCGCCATGCAAGGCTGTCATGAAGTTTGCCGCGGGGCGTGCCTTCATCAGCGCATTGCGGACGGCGTCGCGGAGAAAATCGTGGATGAAGGAGGACTGGCGGAAGCGCACCTCGGTCTTTGCCGGATGCACGTTCACATCGACCTCCTGCGGCGGCATCTCCAGGAACAGCAGCACCACGGGAAACGAGGTGGGCGGGAGGATATTGCGGTACGCCTCAGAGAGCGCGTGCAGGATGAGCCGGTCGCGGATGAGCCGGTGGTTGACGAAGATGTAGATGGAGTTGCGATTGAGCTTCTGCAACTCGGGCTTGGAGACGAAGCCGCTCAGCCGCAGAAAGCCGGGGTCGGGCGGCGTCCAGTCTGCATCGCGCTTCCAGGGTGGCGGGTCGGGAATACCGCTGCGCGCGAAGTCGGCTTCGGCGGCGACAGGAATCATCTGCTGGAAGACGTCGCGGCCAAAGATCTGGAAGATGCGCTCGCCGGGATTGGCCACACCGGGCGCGGTGAGCAGCGCCTGCGTGGCGGAGTGCAGCTCAAAGTGCTTGCCCGGATGCGCCAGCGCGTAGTGCGTGACCAGCGCGGCAACATGCGTCAGTTCAGTCTGCTCGGACTTGAGAAATTTGCGGCGCGCGGGGGTGTTGAAGAAGAGGTCGCGGATGGTGATGGTGGTGCCGGGGGGGAGGCCGGCGTCGTCAACTCGCAGCACCTTGCCGCCTGCAATCTCAATCTCGGTGCCGGATTCCTCATCCTTCTCGCGCGTAGCCAACGTAAGCCGCGCCACGGAGGCGATGGAGGGCAACGCCTCTCCGCGGAAGCCGAGGGTGGCGATGGAGAGGAGATCGTCAGAGCTGCGGATCTTGGAAGTGGCATGGCGCTCGAAGGCGAGCAGAGCGTCGTCGCGGCCCATGCCGTGGCCATTGTCGGTGATGCGGATCAGCTTGCGGCCACCGGCTTCGACCTCAACGCGGATGCGGGTGGCACCGGCATCCAGCGCGTTCTCCAGCAACTCCTTCACCACGGAGGCGGGACGCTCCACCACCTCGCCTGCGGCGATCTGGTTGGCGACCTGGTCAGAGAGTACGCGGATGCGGCCCATAACATCTGATTGTAGAGTTTCGCAGGCGGTGATGCAGCGGAAAACCGGGCTGCAACGAGCGACCCGTCCAATTTCAGAGTTCCGGCGACCTTGCAGGCCCAAATCGACCGTCTGCGCACCAGAGTGAGCAATCCACGACTGTAGCAGCCTGCGGCTACACTGGTTGCAGTTTCCGAAAGGGACGTGCCGCCATGCCGGAGTCGCTCGCTCATCGCATCGCTATCGCCGGCCACGCCATACTGTGGTCACTCTTCCTCTTGATGTCCACAGCAGCCTGGGCGCAGGGCGTGGCAGGCAGCTCCGTGGATATCGCCGTGAACGCAGGCACCAGCAACATTTCTGGAAACGACACCGGCTATCACCCCGAGTACGGCACATCGCTTGGCTATAACTTCACACCGCACCTGGGCATCTTTGCGGAGTACAACTACCTGTCGCTGGGCAGCTACCAGGTGGCTGCATCGAGCTCGTATGCAAACTTCAGCCTGAGCGGCAACTATCAATGGGTGGGCGGCAGTGCGCGCTACACGCCGTTTCATGCTGCGCGGATCGTTCCCTACATTGCTGGCGGAGGGGGTTACGCACGCGCTGCGGCGGCGGCCTCCATCATCGGGCAGAACGCCAGCGCGAGCGCGACGAACGGCAGCAACGGAGAGTATGTGAGTGCCGGCGGCGGCATCAGCGTGTTTGCCGGACGCAACTGGGGTATACGCCCGGAGGTCCGCTGGGACCGGCAGTTCTACGGCAATGTGAACAACTCCACTCTCACCGTGACAGACGTGCGCGGAACGCTATCGCTCTTCTACCAGTGGCACCGTCCATACCGGTATTACTAGCAGAGAACCTTATTCCCAAATCAGAACTTGAATACTCAACGTGTGTCTTGCATCACGGTCGCAGCGGCTGTGTGCGCGCAGAATAGGTCACGTTCGCTTAAAGAAATGTGAACTTCATTCACGACTGATGGTTTCCATGGAAGGCCGGAAGCCTTCAGTTTTCATTCACCAGATCGCCTACACAAGAAAGGCACACGACCACATGACAACAAAGTTCATCAGGAATTGCGCTACAGGAGTATTCCTTGCAGCACTGTCAGCACCGCTGCTGGCACAGAGCATCACGCCGATGTCTGGCGACGCAGCCGCGAACATCGGCTTCAACAATCTGACAGGAATCGACAACAAGAAGCATGTCGAATTCGGCTTCTCGGGTGGCATCAATCTCAATGAGTATGTTGCCGTCCTGGCGGAGTACAACTATCTGCCACAAGGCTCCGAGACGGTCTCGGGGATGTCTGTATCAGGCAATTATCAGCTCTTTGGCGGAGCGGTTCGCGTTGCTCCGGTCAAGTCGAAACGGGTAGTTCCCTACGGCGTCTTTGGCTTCGGCTATGCGCGGATGGGGGCGGCTGCAAGCTTTCAAGGCGTGAACGGCAGCGCGAGCGTGAATGGAGACTACGTCAGCTTCGGTGGTGGCGCCAGCATCTACTGCGGGCAAAACTGGGGCCTGCGTCCGGAGTATCGCTGGGACCGGCAGATGTACAAGTACTACGGAAATGACTACCACCAGAATGAGTCGCGCGGTACGATTGCGCTCTTCTACCAGTGGGGCGGCAAGAAATAAGCACTGCGCTATAGCCAAAGGAAAAGCGGCTCATCACGAGCCGCTTTTTCTTTTGTCAAAATACATAAGCTAACCTTGTCTTCGCTATCGTGCATCCCACTTGCAGGAGGGATATCCGCATGATTCGCAAACTCAAGTCCGGCGAGTTCCGCATTTACTCACGCAGCACCGATGCAAAGACCGGTAAGCGCAAGAACCTGGGGACCTTTGCCAGCCGCGAGAAGGCGGAGGCGCATGAACGCGCCATCCAGTATTTCAAGCGGCATTAGCGCTAGTTTGTTTCCTTGCGATCGCCGACCATATGCAGACGCATGAAGTTGGTCGCGCCGGAGAGTGTACGCGTGCCACCCACAATGCCCAGAACCTGGCCCTTCTCCACATGATTGCGGCCCAGCAGAATCTCTTCTGCCATATCCACGAGCATGTCTGTGTCGGTAAAGCGTTCGCAGAGAATCGGCTGTGTGCCCCAGAGCATGACGGCGCGGTTCACCACATGCTCAAACGAGCTGAGCGCGTAGATGGGCGATTCCGGGCGATACTTGGAGAGCAGGCGTGCGGTGGTGCCGGTCTCAGTGAAAATGGCGATGGCCGAGAGATCAAGATCTTCCGCAGAGTGCGCCATGCATTCGCAGATGGTCTCTGAAATCGAGAGCCGCCCGGCAAGCGGATGGATCGGCAGGCGATGCGAGCCGGCCGTCTCCGCAAGGATCTGGCTTTCCGTTTCAACAACGATCTTCGCCATCATGGCAACCGCTTCTACGGGATACTTACCGGCTGCGGTTTCGCCGGAGAGCATCACCGCGTCAGTGCCATCGTAGATCGCATTGGCAACGTCAGATGCCTCAGCGCGCGTGGGCCGTGGATTATCAATCATCGACTCCAGCATCTGCGTGGCGGTAATGACGGGCTTGCGATACTCGGCAGCGCGCTTGATGACGTGCTTCTGAATGGCCGGAACCTTCTCCGGCGGAACTTCTACGCCCAGATCGCCGCGAGCAACCATCACGCCGTCGGCTACTTCCAAAATGCTCTCCAGATGCTCGATGGCCTGCGGCTTCTCCAGCTTGGCAATCACCCAGGCAGTGGAATTCAGCGCCGCGATGCGGTTCTTGACGTGGTGCACATCGTGGGCGGTGCGAACAAAGGAGACGGCGATCGCATCCACGCCCTGCTGGAGGGCGAACTCCAGATCGATCTCGTCCTTCTCGGTCAGCGACGGAACTTTGACGGCAACGCCGGGGAGGTTGATGCCCTTGTTTTCCCCGAGTACGCCGCCATTGACGATGGTGCACTCAACTTCGTCGCCGTTGATGGCGTACACGGTGAGTTCGATGAGACCGTCAGAGAGCAGAACGCGCGCGCCCGGCTCAAGATTCTCAGCCAGCGTGGTGAAGATGGTGCCCACGCGACGGGCGGTTCCCTCTACGACATGCGGTGAAATCGTAAGGCGCTCACCGGCAACCAGCGTAACCGGCTTGTGATCTTTCAACTTGGCGGTGCGGATCTTGGGACCCTGGAGATCGCCCAAGATGCAAAGTGGACGGCCAACCTCTGCCGAAACCTTGCGGACCATGCGAATCAGGTCGGATTTTTGCTCATGGCTGCCGTGGGAAAAGTTGAGGCGGACCACGTCCAGTCCGGCGTCTACAAGCTGCCGGAAGATTTCTTCTGTGCTACAGGAGGGGCCGAGTGTAGCAACGATTTTGGCGCGGCGAAGGTGCTCAACCGTTGGCTTAATTGGAGCAATTGGAGCATTCATGCGGTAAGGTCAATCCTGTCTCGAGCTAAGTCGCGTCAAGTGGATGGACCATTTTGACGCACTTTCTCTATTCTACCCGCATAAGCAGTGTTTCCGCTTGGCCACGCGGCTTAGCTGCTCATGCTATGGCGGCGCGCAATGCGGCGCAGCACTTCGCCGTAGCCGGGGAAGTTATATCCTTCGCCGAAGAGTTGAGCATTGAACTCCGCCCCAATCAGTACGCTGAGCGCGATGATGTAGAGCCAGATGAGCAGCGCGATGCCCGCGCCCAGCGATCCGTAGACCTGCGAATAGTTCGCAAATCGAGTGACATACAGCCCGAAACCAAGGGTGCTGAGAAACCACAGGCCAGTGGCAATAGTCGCGCCCGGCAGCGTCCGGCGAAAGCTGTGATTGACAGGCGTTCCCTTGTAATAGATGACGGCAATGACGCTGACGCTGCTGAGTACGGCTACACCCCAGCGAATGACCAGTGCAGCCACAATGACCAGCACGCGCAGCCCAGGCGTGACCATGTACCAGAGCCAAACCGTGATGTAGTGGCCGGATACGACCAGTATGCTGATGATGGCCAGCGGAAACAGCGACATGGGCACCAGGATGAACGAGATGCGCCGCTTGTGCCAGAAGCCCCACTGATGCAGTGGACGGCGGTAAGCGCGGCGAAATCCTTCCATCAGCGTAGCAATCACGCCAGCAGCGCCGATCACGCTGACCACAGCAGCGGACCAGAGAACATGATGCGAGTGGGTGTCAGAAACGGCGAAGTATCCGCGCAGCAGAGGGATGGCATTGGACGGAAGGATGCGGCTGAAGATCTCGCTGAGCTGCGACCGGAGCGGAACGTTGCCGGGAACCAGCCCGACGAGCGCGGCAGATACGATGAGTGCCGGAAATAATGCAAATATGGCTGAATACGCCGTTGCCTGCGCAATGTTGAAACAATCATTGGACATGGCGGAGACAAATGCGCGGCGCAGCGTATGGACGAAGTGCAACATAGCGTATTCAGACTACTGGAAGCAAGATGCTCAGCGTCCTTTCGGCCTCCACATCTTCAGAAATTCCGTAACCGAGCTGGAATCCATTGAGCGCATATTCGCAAACTCACCAGCGGTCTGCGAGAAGATTACACGACCGGAAGGATCGACAACGGCAAGCGCGGGAATGCCCTTCTTGATTGGGACATTGAAGGTGTTTGCGACATCAAGATTCTTATCCATGCGCCCCATGTCCACGTTGACCAGGATGAAATTTTTCTCGAGCAACTCGGAATTCGGCGGTTGATGCAGATAGACGCTCAGCATCTGGCAGTCGGGGCACCAGTTTGCGCCAAAATCAAGCAACACATAGCGGTGGGTTGAACGTGCCAGCGCCAGAGCGCCCGCGACGTCTTCCCTTGCATCCGCAGTCTCGTTGTAGATGTGCGCCGCGTGAACCTGCGGCGGCTCCGGTTGCGGAGCGGGAGCAGGAACAGCTGTTTGAGCAGGGATCGGACTGGGAACGGAGTGCTGACGGACACGCATACGGTGAACTACAACCAATGCAATCACAATCATCACAAACACCACGAAAAGGACGCGAAAAGGACGGCGCATAGAAATTCCTCGGCTTTGGCAGGCAAATTGCCCTGCTTCACAGATTAGATGTAGCTAGCTGCCCGCCAGCACCTGGTTGAAAAGGCATTATTTCACTTGCAGATACCAAAAGAGACATGCCCCACCCGCGCTTATTCGGAGATTTGAGAGATCAGCGGCAGGGTCATCCTAACCAGTGGAACAACCGTAAGCAGCGTAAGAATCAGCCCAATACGGAAGGTGTATCGAAGGCGCAAACTCATGCCCATAATGCTCTTGTTGACAAGATAGAAGACCGGGATGCCAAGCATGGCACCAACGTATACAGGGGCGATCTGCATAGCTCCGACAAGCACTTCTATGGCGCTGGCAAGCACTGCGATTACGGCGTAGATTACACGGCGACGCGTGGGGACGATGCCTTTGGGGGCACGGAGGTGGGCGCTTTGCAGCATGGCAGCGCCTATGCAAAATATTGAGAAATACAGATAAAACATGGATTAACTCTGGGCATCAGGATAACGCAGATGCTTCAAGCCGCACGGGCTTTTGTTGCAAACGCATAAAGACAGGCATTTCTGCGGGGAAAATGCATGGAGAATTGGCGGTGGAGCACGGTACTTTGCGGTGACTTTCCGGTGACTCGTTGCGCACCGGTGAGGCCGGAAACTGCCATAAAGTGGTAAATGTTTACCACTTTACGGATGGACGATGAGGCCGTTTTTCCAGAGCGCGAGGACGACATCCATCTGGCCGTTGTGGGCCTTGTCTTCGCCGTTGGTGACCTGACGCCAGAGGGCGCTGATGGAGCGCTGCTCGGTTCCCTGCAGCAGAAGCGTGGCGGCGGCGATGGCGTAGTTTGCATTGTCAGAGGACGAGGCGCGGGGGTTGGCGGCGATTCCTTTGACGAAGCCGGCGTCGCAAAGGCCGAGGAAGGCTCCGCGGGGCGCGGTTTTTTTGCGCGCGGTGGGCGAGGTGGGGTGAAGCTGCTGCAGCGCGTCGGCCCACTGATCGACGGGACTCTTGCTGTACTGGGCGGCGGCGCGGGCGGCGATGAGCGCGGCTTCGCCGTATTTGTTTGCCATGAAATTCTCCAGTGTCCATGGTACGCGAGTGAGGTGCTGGCTGGCTTTTGGATAGCGCTGGTTGCAGGCGCGGCTACGGAAAGATAATTACAGCTACGAAAACCCGGGTCTCAGAAGCGAGACCCGGGGCACCCACTTCTGTGGTGAGTTGAAATCTGAGACATCCACTTTCGTGGTGAGTTGAAATCGGGGGCACCCAGATGAGGACTAAAATAACGGGAAAGGCCAATGGAATCTTATGAATCTTGATCAAATTCAATCTGCAATTCGCGACCAGAAGATGGATGGGTGGCTCTTCTATGACCACCATCACCGCGACCCGATTGCGTACCGCATTCTCGGGCTGGATGAACACACCTTTGTCTCGCGGCGCTGGTTCTACTACATCCCCGCGACGGGCGAGCCGCGCAAGCTGGTGCATCGCATTGAGTCGCTGAAGCTGGATGCGCTGCCGGGGGCGAAGCGCGCCTACTCGTCGTGGCAGGAGCTGGAGGCGGAGCTCTCGGCGATGCTGGCTAGTGCGACGAAGATCGCGATGCAGTATTCGCCGCGCAACGCGATTATGTATGTGGCGATGGTGGACGCGGGGACTATTGAGCTGCTGCGCGAGATGCGCAAGGAGATTGTCTCGTCGGCGAACCTGATCTCCATCTTCGAAGCCGTGCTGACGGAGGCGCAGATTGCGACGCACTATGAGGCGCAGAGGCGGCTGGACCGCGTGCTGGCTGCCGGGTTCAAGCACATTGGCGACGAGGTGCGGGCGGGGCGCTCGCCGAGCGAGTTCGACATTGTCAGCTTTCTGAATGAGGGCATCGTGCGCGAAGGGCTGTGGACCGATCATGGGCCGAACTGCTCGGCGGGGCCGAACTCTGCCGACTCGCATTACGAGCCAACGGCGGAAGCGTCGCGCGCGATTCGCACGGGCGACTTCATCCTGATCGATATATGGGCGAAGCTCGCGAATAATCCGACGGCGATTTGGTACGACATTACGTGGACTGGAGTCGTCGGGCGCGAGCCGAGTGAGCGGGAGAAGCTAATCTTCGATACGGTGCGCGAGGCGCGCGATGTGGCGATTGCGAGGGTGCAGCGGGCGTTCGCCGCCAACGAGCCGATTGCGGGGTGGCAGGCGGATGATGCGGCGCGCGAGGTGATCGGCGCGGCTGGGTTTGGCGAGTACTTTACGCACCGGACGGGGCACAATATTGCCGTGGAACTGCATGGCAACGGGGCGCATCTCGACAACCTGGAGACGCATGACGAGCGGCTGATTCTGCCGTATACGTGCTTCTCGGTGGAACCGGGGATTTACTTTCCGGGGGAGTTTGG
>JARLFX010000432.1 GCA_031296355.1 Acidobacteriaceae bacterium | reverse complement strand
GGGGACAAATGTGCAGATCGGAATGGACTAACGCATTGATACTACACAGTGCACAGAGAAGGCGGAGTTATAAGCGAGAGCTTATCAGAAATATAATCTCCCTAATGGAACGATCTGATAAGATCATAGATGAGTATGTGGTGAACCCGCTGCTGACCGACTTCTACGAGCTGACCATGGCCTACCGCTACTGGAAGGCTGGCCGCCACAACGAGCCTTCTGTCTTCGAGCTCTTCTTCCGCAAGAATCCTTTCAAGGGCGAGGTACGCGCGATCGTGCCCATTTCGTCCCATAGTACTCGGTCAATGCCGGAATGCAGGACGCCCTGGAATATCTGCAGACCTTCAAGTTCACCAAGCCGCAGCTCGACTATCTGAGGTATCAGGGGGACAAGGAAATCGTAGAGTGGCGCTGCCGTACGCGGAGCCGGGATTCTTCGATTATCTCGCCGCGCTGGATATGAGCCAGGTAAAGATCCACGGCATCCCTGAGGGCAAGTTCGTCTTCCCTGGCGAGCCCCTCATGAGTCTTGAGGGTCCTCTCGCCGCCTGCCAGCTTCTCGAAGCCACGCTCATTAACCTCACGAGTTATCCTACGCTCATCTGCACCAACGCCGTCCGCATGCGCCTCGCTGCCGGACGCAAGAAGAAGTTGGTAGAATTCGGGCTCAGACGTGCCCAAGGCCCAGTGGGAGCCACGATGGGGGCGAAGTACGCTATCATCGGCACTTTCGACGGTATTATCTGTCATCACACGCTTGTTAGCCACGTCGAACACTCTGCTGGGACAGTTGTCGGGAGGAGAAGTGCAGGTCTACGGCACGATGGCACACTCGTTCGTGGTGTCGTACACGAACGACAGCGACCTGGGGGCCCTGCGCACCTTCAAGGGCGTGGACCTTCTCGACCGTGCCCTCCACTATCGCTCTGAGCTCGGTTGGACTCGCACCAACTACTCGGAACTGTTGGCGTTCATATGTTACGCCAGCGCCAACGAGCAAGGATTCGTGGCCCTGGTTGACACGTACAACACCCTGGAGTCGGGCGTCAAGAACTTCCTCATTGTGGCCCTGGTGTTGGACGAACTCGGAGTGCGGGTTGGCGGGATCAGACTGGACTCGGGCGACCTCTCAGAGCTATCCAAGTACGAGCCACGAATCGACCAACCGCGGTAGGGCGACACGGAAGATGTTCATCGAGATCGGCAAGAAGTACAACAAGCCTCACTTCAAGGACTTCATGATCGTGGCCTCCAACGAAATCCACGAGGACGTCCTGTACGAGCTCAACAGGAAGGGCAACGAGGTCGACGCCTACGGCATCGGCACCAACCTCATTACCTGTCTTAAGCAGCCCGCCCTTGGCATGGTGTACAAGCTGGTGTCGATCAGCGGGATTCCAAGGCTGAAACTGTCGGAGGATCCCGAGAAGATCACGCTGCCGGGAACGAAGTCTCTGTACCGTGTGTACCTGAAGGACCACGACAAGCCCGCCTTCGACCTGATCGCCCTGCGGGAGGAGCCCGCCCCCAAGGAGGGCATCTCTCTCGACGTCGTGGATCGCGTCAAGCCTCAGGAGAAGATAGCGTTCACCCCCGTGAAGGTGGAACTGCTGAACCCGATACTGTTTGACGGGAGAATGCTGGGGAAGCCGAAGAAGATAATGGAGCTGCAGAAGGATGTGTACACGCAGCTGGACAACATCGACCCGGAGATCCTCGACCACGAGAAGGCCAAGAAGTACCCCGTCTACTGTTCGCCCAAGCTCTATAATCTTGTCGAAACCCTCCTCGCCGAGATCAAGAAGTAACGGAATGTTTATCCTGACAAAACAACATATTATTTCTCCATTATTCATTCAATCTACATTCTATATGCATATTCCATACACGTAAAATGCAGATGAGTTATCGTACCAATAATGCACGCACGCAGAATATATAGAGTAGTATGCGCGGAGTATGTATAGCGGGCATAGCAGCCCCCGCAGCAGGGCAACAATAAGGGGCAGAGTATAGAGAGATAGATAACGTTCTTTTGGAGTAAAAATATGGGTAAGCCGCGAAAGGCTAAGGTGCGAGGCCGATGCGACTTTGCTGAAGCGGACCAAGCGAAGCTTGGACCAACTCCAGCCCCACAAGAAATTGATGTGAAAATCAGTTCCCAGTAGGGAATATACCAGTTTTCACACTGATAAGAACAGATACTACACTTGATCTTAGCCAAAAGGCCGAGAAGGTATGATTGTTCTTCTTCCCGGTCCTTATATAAACATACGCGCCAAAACATTTATGGTTTATCCCTATACTTATATTATTATGCATAATATGTTCTGACTGCTATTCTATTGTGCCTTGTTATCTGAACCTCGCCTGGTCTGGTGCTGTGGG
>JARLFX010000431.1 GCA_031296355.1 Acidobacteriaceae bacterium | reverse complement strand
CCAAAACCCCAAAACCCCAAAACCCCAAAACCCCAAAACCCCAAACAGCACACAGTTGCGCTAACTCCAACGGGCTAGCTTGAAATCATGCATATCCACCGGCATTTATAACATATCTTCTTAGTGGAGTTATGGCCATATCAAACTTAGTCAGATTTGTCGGTTTTGTTGTTGAGGAACGGGGGCTGTCCAGTCGACTGCAGCAGTCTCTGCCAGTTCCTGTCGTTGTACTTGACCAGTCGTGGCTTCGTGTTCACCAGCTTCTCAAACGGTATCAGCGCGCTGTGGCTTCTTATCATCCCAACGGTGCAGTTGGTGTACCCAGCCATTCCCGCGTGTATGGCGTACTCTGCCAGCAGTCTATGTCTTTAAATGACAAGCAAATACGCGCAGAGGTATTTGTCAGAGCTGTTGGCTGGAACAGCACGAAGAAGATATGAGGGGTCAATGTACTTCAGCGTGATGTCAAGCTTATGATGCTTGCGGCCGTAGTTTGCGATCTCGTTCTTCAAGAACTTGCCTATGTCCTAAACCACGATGTTACATCGCGGACAATACAGGAGGGATGAGGTTGCCAGAGGGGTCGCGAACGGCAGTCTGCTCCAGGGTCACGTCCCGCAGTGCTACACCGGCACCTTCGGCGACGACTATAACGCAATGGCCGCGCTCCTTGAGTCTCCGCATGACGTACTCGAGCAGTCCCTTGGGTCCGTACGCATCGAAGGGAACCTCCGGGATGAGACAGATGTTCACGTCACGGTTGGCCAGCGCAGCGTGCATGGCTATGTGTCCGGCGTATCTGCCCATGACCTTGACCAGTCCCACGCCGTACTCGGCGCTGTTGGCCTCGACGTCCGCGCATTGAATGGCCCACATGGCGACCTCAACGGCTGTGTCGAAGCCGAAGGTCTTGTCCAGGATCGGCATGTCGTTGTCGATGGTCTTGGGAATGCCGACGAGCGCGACCTCGATCTTTCTCTGCTTGAGCACCTTGCTGAGAGCAAGAAGGCCGCGGTGAGTGCCGTCGCCACCGATGGCGTAGAGCTGGTTGATGCCGTGCTTCTGGAGCGAGGCAATGACGCGCTCGGCGTCGAACCCGCCGCGGGACGACCCCAGCACCGTGCCTCCCTTCGTGTGCAGGTCCTTCACCGCGAGGATCCTTTTGGGAATCTCCTTGAGGTTGGGCGGCAGATCTGGCATGAGCTTTATGTAGCAGTCTCCTTCCTCGGTCATCTTGCCGAAGCCCTCGAAGCCGTACTTGACGCCGTAGATTTCGTGAACCCCGTAGCCGTACCAGAGCATTCTGACAAGCTCGCGGATGACCACGTTCTCGCCGGGACAGATGCCGCCGCAGGTCACGATCGCCGCCTTCACCTTGTCTGGGTCATAATAGAGATGGGCCTTGGGTCCCGCCTTCTTGTACCGGGTCGCGGCCAGCAGCTCCTTCTCAGACTTGTACTGGCGATCGCCGATGGTAAAGGCACCGGTGGGAATGCAGCTCTTGTATGTGAGGAAGCGACCGGGGAGGACCTGCTGGCTCTCGTTCACCACCATGGGGTTGGGCACCTCTTTGCTGTCGGTGTCCTTGAGGAAGCTGTCGACCTCCATGACGTGATTGCGAAGGTCAGCCTTGCGCTCCTCGCTGCGAAGACTCTCCTTGGAATCGAGTGGGATCTTCATCATCTCATCCTTGTCGCCATGCTTAATCGACCCGGCCATCATGTGAAACGGCCTCTCGTCCTCGTGCTGATACTTCGTCAGCCCGTAGACCGTGGCGGCGTAGGCGCAGGCCACCGCTCCCACGGCCATATTCGTCGTGGTGAGAATATCCATGGATCTGAATATATATTATTATTATATTCCTAGTTATTTGCGTGCCCGCGCCAGGCCTCTGTGGCCCATATTATGCTGTGAGCATTCATGCTTGCTCATTGTTGTTCTGCTGCTGTCGACACTGTGACGT
>JARLFX010000430.1 GCA_031296355.1 Acidobacteriaceae bacterium | reverse complement strand
TCTTTACGTCTGCAATGATCTCGCGCGGCGTCTGCGTGCCGGCTTCGAGATAGAAGTTACCGGAGCCGATGCCAGGATTGCCGGCGAGGCCGCGGGAGCCATTGGCGGTGGAGGGCATGTTTAGCTTCCGTCCGGTGTAGGTATTGAGTAGATAGTTTTTCAGGATGCCTTTTTCAATGACGACAGTGTGGCGCGACTTCAGGCCTTCGCTGTCATAGGGCGACGTGCCGAAGCCGCCGTAGCGGATGCCGTCTTTCTCGAAGACCAGTGTGCCGTCGTCGATGACGGTCACATTCTCGCCCGCCACGCGCTCACCCAGCATGCCAGTGAAGAACGACGCGCTGCGATAGATGCTGTCTCCGTTGGCGGCTTCAAAGATGTTGCCCATGATGCCGCGGGCCATCTCCTTGGAGAAGACGATGGAGGCCTTCTGCGTGGGGACGCGGCGCGCGCCCAAGCGGCGCAGCGTGCGGCGTGCCGCTTCTTTGCCGATGGATTCCGGCGAATCGAGCAACTTAAGCGTGCGCGCGGAAGAGTACCAGTAATCGCGCTGCATGCCGCCCGTCGCATCCTGCGCGATGGGAACGGCGGAGATGGAGCAGTGCGAACGGCGGTATTCGCCGGCGAATCCGCGGGAGTTGGCCAGCACTTTGTGGCCGGTGCCTGCATCGAAACTGCCGCCGTCTGAGTTCTGGATGCGGGTATCGGCGGAGAGGGCGGCCGCTTCTGCACGGCGGGCGAGCGCGATACGCTCCTCGCCGCTGAGTGCGTAGACGTCGTCAAAGCTGAGGGCAAGATCGCCTTCGAGCTTGCCGAATGCCTCGGGCTCGGGCAGCCCGGCGAAGGGATCGACGCTGGTGATCTTTGCCAGGCCGATGGCGCCGCTCACGAGTTGTTCGATGCTGTCTTTCGAAAGATCGGAAGAAGACGTGGAAGCAACGCGCTGGCCCTTGTCTCCGGAGTTGAGGAAGACGCGGAGGCCAATAGCACGGGAGCCCGATTCGGTGAGCGTCTCAACCTGGCCCAGGCGGACGAGGACGGAGAACTCATCGCCCTCGGCGATGACGGCTTCTGCGTCGGTTGCCCCGGCCTTCAGCGCCCTGGTTACAACGTCGGCGGCAAGCTGCTGCATGTCGGATGATGCGATGGCGTTAGCCTTGTCTTTCACTGCCATAGGTGCTCCTTCATTCATTTTGTATCAGCGGGCTACGCTGAGCCGGATATTGTCTGCCGATGTGACGCGGTGGCCAGCGGGTGGGGATTGCGCAATCACCGTGCCACCGGCGATGGAACTGGTGGCCGGCGGGGTAGCGGTTGCTGGAGCGGCAGCAGCGGGCGACGCTGCGGGTGCAGGTGGAAGGCCCATAACGATATCCTGCGTGGCGCCAACGTGCAGGCCCGCGTTGGTGAGTATAAGGAATGCTTGCGCATAGTTCATGCGCACAACATCGGGCATCACGAATCCAGAGGGTAGCGGCGCATCCGTCTGGCTGAGCAAAATGCTGACGCGCGGGCGGTCGACGCCTGCAGCATTGGGCGGCGGCGATTGCGCCAGCACAACGCCGGGAGTGCTGGTCATCTGCCCGGGCAAATGCGCGACGATGCCGACATTCAAACCAACGTGGCGGATATTGAGCGTGGCCTCGCGCTCCTGCTGGCCGAGTACGTTGGGAATTGCGACGCGCTGCGGGCCGAGGCTCTGGGTGACGCGGACGTTCCACTGCTTGCGCACCTTGGTCCCGGGTGCGGGCGACTGCGCGAGTACGCGACCGGCGGGAACGGTGGTGCTGTAGAAGCTGTTTTCAAGATTGAGATTGAGGCGCTTGCTCAACGTACGGTCGCTGGCTTCAGCCAGGGTGAGGCCAGCGAGATTGGGTACCTCGACCTCGGTGCCGTGAATGGCCAGCCGCATGGTTGCCAGCGCAGAGAGCAGCGCGACGGACATCATGGCGAGAGCGGCGAGAACGATTCGGAAGAACCTGCGCATACGTGGTCTATTGTCGCATTCCACGCTCAATCTTTACCTGCGATTGTCGGTCGCGGGTTCGGGGTGGATGAGCATGCGGTAGATCATGGGGTTGTCGAGCTTGGCGCTGATCTCAAAGGCAGTCATGACCTCGTGCACCTGGTCCATGCCGAGGTCGTCTGGCAGGGTGCAGTGGCAGGAGATGTGGATGTGCTCGCGTACGCGCGAGACCAGTACATCGTGGATATCGAGAATCTGGGGGAAGCCCTGGGCGACCTTGCGCAGGCTGGCTTCCAGTGCGCGGTCCGCGGCGAGGCTGGAGGGCTGGGCGATCTGCGCGGGCTCGCTCTCGATGTGGGTGAGAATGCTGGCAATCTCCGGCACCTCATCCAGCATCTGGTGCTCCAGTGCAGTCACAAAGTCATGCGCTTCGCGAAGCGAGAACTTTTCATCGACCTCGACGTGAAGCTCGACCTGCAGTTTGCCGTCGAGCTGCTGCACGGTGACTTCGTGGATGGCGACGCTGGCGCGCGAAGCGACAGCGCGGATGCGGTCAAAGATGCTCTCCGTGGAGGTGGCGCGGGGGACGGTGTGGATCACCACGTCTGCCGCGGGCAGAATGCGTTTGACGGCTTCCGTGGAAGAGGCAACGATTTGCTCGGAGCGCTGGAAGGTGAGGTTGCGGGCGAGGCCCATGGTGAGGTCGACGAAGTACTCATTACCGGCGCGGCGCACGCGGACGCGCTCGACATCGTGCACGCCGTCCATGCGGTTGAGCTCGCGCATCAGGTCGCGGCGAATCTGTTTTGGGGTGGCGTCCAGCAGGGCATCCACCGTTTCGCGGGCAAGCTGCCAGCAGGCACGCAGGATGACGGCGGAGACGACGAGTGCAGCGATGGGATCAGCCAGTTGCAGGTGTCGGATATGCCAGCGGACACCGGCCCAGGCGCTGACCAGGCCGATAAGCACGGCGACGGACGACCAGATATCGGTGCTGAAGTGAAGCGCATCGGCTGCCAGCGCGGGGCTGCCGTGGCGGCGCGCAACTCGCAGCATGGCGCGCGAACGGTAGACATCGACCGCGATGGCAAGCAACGGAACGAGGAACGTCCACGGGCTTAGCTGCAATGCTGCATGATGCCCGAGGATGCGGCGGATGGCCTCTGTAATGATCCACAGGCAGGGGCCAACCATGAGGATGGTTTCGAAGAAGGCGGAGAGGCTCTCGATCTTGCCGTGGCCGTAGTTGTGGTCTTCATCGGCGGGGCGGTCAGAGACCTGCACTGAGACGAGGGTGATGCCGGAGGCAATGAGGTCGAGGGAGGAGTGGGCGGCTTCGGAGAGGAGGGCGAGGGAGCCGGTGAGCAGGCCGACGGTGAGCTTGAGCGCGGACATGAGCAGCGCGGCGACCAATGAATTGGCGGCAACACGGCGTTTTTCGCTGTGCATCTGCTGGCCTTGCGGTGGTATTGCCGTGGCGCTCATTGCGACTAGCCTACATGGTTTGGGATGGAATTACGGGTGGTTTTATATGGATACATCATGGGTGAACCATGGACAACGCATGGACAGCTTATGGATGGGCTTGCGGTGTTGCCGGGGTTCCGGGCGGGGGGACGGTGCAGCCGCAGTCTTCGGGCTCCTCGTTGCTGGTGTCGAGGGCGACCTTCCAGGAGCCGTCGGCCTGCTTCTTCCAGAAGGAGATGTAGCGGCCGGTGGTGAGGGTGGTTTTGCCGAAGGCGTCGGTGGAGCGGGCTTCGTAATGGCCCCAGGTGTAGCCGGAGTCGCCGGAGGGCAGCATGGCGCCGCCCTGGGGGGTCCACTGGAGCTGGTAGTCCTTGGGGTTCCATTTCGCCATGTTGGCGATGGCGGCGCGACCGACGAGGGGGGCCTTCTTGTTCTGAATTTCAACGCCGTCTTCTGCGAACCAGGAGGCGAAGGCGCTGCCGCCGCCGGC
>JARLFX010000429.1 GCA_031296355.1 Acidobacteriaceae bacterium | reverse complement strand
CGCGCGCGGCAGTGCTAGTGTCAACACAATGCGACATCGTCCAATGTATATTGCTGTGGCTATTATCCGCTTATTAGTGTGCCTGCTGTTGCATAGTGTTGCAGGCCTCAATGACCGCCTGCATATAGTGGCACTCTTGCGCACGACCCTGATGGTTTAGGGTGTTAAATTCGGTTAGCCTTCGTTAGGTTAAGCTTGTTCCTTGATTTCGTAGACACGGATGACGCTATCAGTGCACCCGGCGAACACTAGGTTGCCAGCGTTGTTCATGCACATGGAGACGACGCCGATCTTCTTCTGGATCTTCTCCTTCTTGTCCTTCTTTTCGTCGTCCTCCTCCTCCTTATCCTCGGCCTGCTGGGAGACCTCCAGCGGCTGCATCGGCACATCGGCGAAGACCTTCTGGCCCTTGAAGTCGTACAGCTTGATGCCGTTGTCGCAGCCACAGGCGACCCAGAAGAACTTGGGGGAGAAGGCAACGGTGTTGATCTCCGAGCCGAGCTCGCAGCCTCTTGCCAGCTCCAGTCCGTACGCGCCCTCCGGGGACTGCTTGACAGACCAGATGTTGAGCATGCCCTCCTTGCCGCCGGTGGCCACGAAGGCTCCAGACGGGGCAACCGACAGGGCGCTGAGGTAGTGAGTCGAGAAGGTGATGGGCTTCGCGGGCACATACTCGCTCATTTTGGTTCTATCCCACAGCTTGACCTTCTTGTCCCAGCCGGCGCTGAAGAACAGGTTCTGCTTGGTATCCGGAGAGAATCTCACGGACGAGACCCAATCGTTGTGGGCGCTCTCGATGGTGTACTTGTTCTCGCCGAGAATGTTCCACAGTCTGATGGTCTTGTCGCGGCCGCCAGAGATGATCTGACGATTGTCCTGGGAGAAGGCGACGCTGAGGACATCCTTGGTGTGTCCCTTGAACAGTCTGATGGTCTTGCCCTCGTTCAGATCCCACATGCGGATCAGCCCGTCCCACGACCCAGTCAGGCAGTGCGCGCAATCGTTCGACAGCGACACTTCGTTGATGAAGTGGGAATGCCCACACAGCATCTTCATGGGCTTGCCGAGCTCCTCATCATCGGTGCCTTCGGGCTTCAGCTTCCACATGAGCAGGCTCTTGTCTCTGCTGCCCGAAACCAGGAAGTTGCCCAGTCCCTCGCGGCTCCCCAGCTGGAGCGAGGTGACCCAGCCGTTGTGGCCCTTCAGGTAGCCCTTGTATATCATCTCGTAAGACTTCTTATCGGCCTCTGCCATTCCTTAAACCCCTGCCTCTATCTTTAATATAATATTTATGCTCCACTCCACATACTTATACGTGGTGAGGCATATCATTCACACTGTGCTGCTCCTCCTATGTATCCACTCTTGGAGCCCGCTTATTCACTTCGTCTCACTATTGTAATCCTGCACCAATTTAAATGTTCAGTTAAATTTAAATCTAATGGCACGCAATATCGAGAAAAGGGGGATAGGCCTGAACGAGGACCGGCACATGAAGGAGCTGATCACGCTGCGGAACGGCGAGCTGAAATTCTTCGACTCAGATGCACTCCGCCTGGTTGGCCGCATATTCCTTCACCAGCACTTCTCCTGCTCAGCTACGGCAGAACGCAGACTGGAACTGACTGCACAGTTCCCATCCCCCGGCAAGGCCACGTACAAGTTCGAGTCCGACAAGGAGCTCCACAGCTGGCTCGACGCCATCCAGCAGAGGTCTGGCATTTCTTACAATTTTTTGTAGCTGCAAGATCGAGGAGCGGAAGCAGAAGCTCCGTCTTGATCTTCTAAGACAGGGCGTGTGGATGCATCTGGGGGATGAGACGCAGGTCTTATGGCTGGTTCCGGAACAGGCAGAACTGCGCTGGGGACGCCAGAGGGATCCGGATCGATGTGTTCGTCTTCCGCTTTCCCAGGTCCGCGACGTCCTCTATGGACAGTCACAAAAGGCGGGACTGATATCGGCGCCATCGGGCTACTTCGTCACCACACGATCAATCACGCTGGTCTGCGAGAACGGGAGGGCCGTGCAAATGTGCGTTGAGAAGGGCAGCGACACCAAGGATATCCTTCTAGGCCTGCAGTGGCTGGTCACCGACTCCAGTCCGACCTGCCGCTCCCACCTGCTGTCTGAGGGCCAGTTTTACTACAAGAAGTTCCAGCTCCTCCTCGACGCCCGGGCCCGCACCGCCGGTCTCACATACTACACCTTCCTTAAGAAGCAGGTGCAGTCGGCGATACAGACGCTGCTGGAGAAGCCGCAAAGGTTCAGAGCCAGCGTGCGGTGTGCAGGAATGCCGCAGACGGCCCGGGACTGTCGGACCAGCAATTTTCGCCATGCCAGCGAACATTGTCTGGGCACCTTCGCCAACCGCACCACCTCCTGTTTCCGGCTCGTAGAGGAGGCTGGATGCGGGGAGAGCGACACCAAGAAGCGCGCCACGTCGTTCCACGAGGTTGCTATGGGGCCGAAGTACGACTCCAACGCGGATTCTAACAAGGAGAACACGCCTCATGCAAACGGACACAAGCAGCAGCAGCAACAGATTTTGGCCACGATGATGGCGAAGGACCTGCTGAACGTGAGCGTGACCAACGTTGAGCAGAGTGTCGAGCCTATCTCGCTTTCTGACCATAACACCAGCTCGGCCTCCACAAAGATGCCCATCGCGGGGGACGTCAGACAGCAGCAGAAGCCCATATACGTGCCCTTTGTGGGCAACACGAGCGGCATCATGGGCGAACAGAGCTTTTCCCTCGACAACTGGTCCATCGAACTCTCCAAGGCTGAAGGCGAGGGGGAGAGCAAGGTGTTCGCCTTCTCGCGGGACGAGTCCGAGGCCGCAAAGAAGCAGGCTGCCTGCGAGGTGCAGAACACGAGCAGATTCAGACAGAGCGACCCAAAGAGTGCAAACCCGCCCACTGAAATCGTGCTGGATGAGGCTGGGACGGGACTGAGGAAGCAGGTGCAGGAATTGCGCGACGAAACCATCGATGCGCAGCGGCAGTCGCAATACTGGCAGACCAAGCTTAGTCTTGTAACTCAAGATATGGGGGATAAGCTGGCAGAAAAGGACCGGGAGATCGCGATGCTGCGGGCAAGGAACACAGAACTTGGCGAGTCTTTAGAGAAATCGTTGTTCGAGAACAACGGACTATGCAAGCAACTCGCGTAATCGCGCCTTGGGATGATATCCGAGTAGAGAAATGAAGCAGCTGGTGCTGAAGAATGCGCTGGGCATAGACGAGGGCAAAGATCTGCTGGGGCTGAAGGCGAAGAAGGAGGAGCTGGAACAGCAGATAAAAGAAAAGGACGAGTACATCAATTTCCTCACGGAGAAGCCGCCGTTCCCAATGACGGGGACAGAGACGGAGGGCGGGGAGGTGCAGGAGGTGCGGGAGGTGGGAAAACTGCGGGAGGTGCAGCGGAAGCTGGAGGAGGTCAAGGACACTGTGCGTGAGGTTCGTGTTCGCACTGAAAGCAACAAGGCGGCGATGGACGACGTGTGGCCACACTTGATGAACATTATGCTCACTCAATGTATGTGATTGGATGTGATCATCGGGGCGTAGGCAAGAAGGCGGAACAGACACAGAAGAAATACAAGGCACTATCGAATGAGCGACAGATACTTATTAACGAGATCGCGAAGCTGAAAGCGAAAGTAAATAATTCATCCTAACGTGTGAATATATGCTTGTCCCAATTCGCGTCTCCTAACCAGACCGGCACATGGGGTTTTGGGGTTTTGGGGTTTTGGGGTTTTGGGGTTTTGG
>JARLFX010000073.1 GCA_031296355.1 Acidobacteriaceae bacterium | reverse complement strand
TTGCGTGTATGCCGCGGTGATCTTGCTCAGTCTGATCGCTTTCCGCAGCATTCGTGCAGCGATCGCCGCAGTTCTGCCGTTGCTCATGACGTCCATTCTCTGCGAGGCTCTCATGACAAAAATGGGCATGGGGGTGAAAGTTGCGACGCTGCCAGTGGTCGCACTGGGCGTGGGCATCGGCCTCAGCTATGCACTTTATATGCTGAGCGTTACCATATCGCATCTGCGTCAGGGCAAAGACCTCTCTCAGGCCTACCATTCAACGCTGTGCTTCACTGGCCGGGTGGTGTTGCTTACTGGTATCACCCTGGGCATCGGGGTCGCAACGTGGATTTTTTCGCCGATCAAGTACCAAGCGGACACTGGGATACTGCTGTCGTTCATGTTCTTGTGGAACATGCTTGGTGCGCTGATCTTTCTGCCGGCCATGTGTGTTTTCCTGCTTCCCAGGAAGATTACCAAGGGAATCCAGCCGCTTGACGCAAGCGGACAACCGGTAAAGCAGTCCAGCGCAGTCGCCGGTTAGAACCTTTCAAGTTGGTGACGAAATGGGGCGAGCGCGAGTTGGGGTCGTATCACGCACATTTATCCGCGCTTCTTTCCGGAGGAAATGAGGATAGCCCGGTCGCGGAGAAATTTGACCGGACAACGCGTCGATGAGCAAAAAGAACGAAACGCCCTCGGCGGATGCGGCCCTGTGGCATGTAACATGCAACGAACCTGAAATGAGATCAGTGTCCTGAAGAAGGCTGGGCCGAGTCGATGGGGACAGAAGCGCGAGCTGAGCCAGTGAAATACGCACGGAATCTCAGCATGAACCTCCGGGCAAATGCCAAATGAGTTTACCGGATAGTCTCGACCAAATAGTGCGTGGCTTCATGGCCAGCCGATGCCTGCTCACCGCCTTGGAACTCGACGTATTCACCGCCGTCGACCGGGGAGCTACAGCAAGGCAGGTCGCCGAAGAGCTTGACGCTGATACGCGTGCAGTGGGCATGTTGCTCAATGCGCTTGTTGCGCTTGGCCTGCTTTCCAAAGACGACGATGAGTACAGAAACACACCTCAATCCGCCAGATACTTTGTGCGGGACTCAAGCGACAACCAGCGCGACCACCTGTTACATGTGGTCGGTCTTTGGCACACGTGGAGCAACCTGAGCGTCTCTGTCCGCCGAGGCAAATGCGTTCCGGTCGAATACTATAACAGCCACGACTGGCCGCGTAATTTTATTGTTGCCATGCACAGCTATGCTGAAGACTGCGCGGCGTCGTTGCTGAATATTCTTGGCACCGAAGGCGTCTGCAGCGTTCTGGACCTCGGCGGTGGCTCGGGCGCGTATTCCATCGCATTTGCCAAAGCCGCGCCTCACGTGCGATGCGATATTCTCGACCTTCCCGAGGTTCTGCCGCTGACCTCCGGCTACGTCGGCAAGGCAGGCGTCTCTCGGCAGATTCGTCTCCGCGCGGGCGATATGCTCCATGACGACTTTGGCTCAGGATATGACCTTGTAATGCTGAACGCCGTCTGCCACATGTTTTCCGAGCGGCAGAATCAGGAATTGTTCCGACGCGTTCGGCAGGCCCTAGTGCCGAACGGTCGTCTCGCGGTGCAGGATTTCATCTTGAACTCTGAGAAAACCGGACCGCTGCAAGCTGCTCTCTTCTCATTGAACATGCTGGTGGGTACCCCCGCAGGTGCCTGCTACAACGAGGCGGAATACATGGCATGGATGAGAGCCGCGGGCTTTGCCGAAGTGCGTCGCGTCCCACTGCAGGGCACAAGTGATCTGATCGTGGGCGTAGCGAAGTGAGTTCCAAGGCATGGTGTAGGCGTCACCACTGTATACAGGCGATCTCGGTACCGCTGACACAAAGCTGGAATGCCTTCACCTTGCAACGTCCAGCAACCGGCTGTTCTTCTTTCCCAGCCGCGTAGGGATCTCGTCCAGCCGCAGTCGCTCTGACCTAGTGGATACGGGGTGGAGTGAACTGTTTGACGTGTCAACGAAGTGACATGTCAAATAGTAGTTCTTTCCGTTCGTCGCCTGATTGCCCAAACGACCGATGGTTTATCTGGCAGCCTTGAATTCAAAGCACCCCACAACCGACCCTATATAGAATGCGCTCACGTAGTTGCCGTCCCACTCTACCCAACGGGCGTGGTACGAATACATCCACGCTGCACAGAAGTTCTTAATACCAATTGTCTAATCCGTTGGAACCGCACGTGCAAGAACACTTCAGTACGCACACGAACCTGGAGCAAATGCGTTATCAACTCCGATGGCCGATCGCAGTCCCGAAAGGCACTGCCAAGGGGCCGAGGAATGCGAATTGGTGACCAAGCCAGCTCCGCACTAAGACAGTTGGCGAGGCTGGTCAGCAAAGGGAGTCGAACAACTGTGGACACGTCGTCTGCTAACGGTGCCATGAAGAACGATATACCGAGACGCACAACACATGAGGAGGATAACTCTGTGGTGACGCGAACCTTGGTATGGTCTCCTCTGGATGCCATCAGGCAGGCTACGGCATGAGGCTACATGTCAAGGACAAAGGAGGAAGATAACGATGTGCTTTAGACCGCCGACCGTGGTGAAGAACCAGGTGTGCTCCAGTTGTGGAGCGATTAATCCAGGCTCAGCGAAAGTGTGCCGGAGCTGCGGTGAGCAGTTTCCAACAGCCCCAGCGCCGGGTGTGCCTGGAATTCCGTCGCCAAGCGGAGCAATACCGCCGAAGCCTCCGGCTCCTCCGAAAGTTCCACAAGGGCCGCCGGGTGTGCCTCCGGTGCCCCCTAAGAAGCCGACCGACTAAGAAGCGCTGCTGAAGCACGGCAACAGCAGAGCGTGCTGTGCTCAGCCGAGCGACAGAAGGTCAACCAGTTTGGAGGCAGGGATGAGGTTACGTTTCCTAGGTACGGGTGCAGCGGCTGGAGTTCCCGCCTTCTTCTGTAGCTGTGCGGCGTGCACGGAGGCGAAGAAGAATCCGTTGTTGCGTCGCACGCGCTCCAGCGTAGTACTAGAGGGCGGGGCACATTACCTCCTGGATGCCTCGCCCGACCTTTCCCGCCAGCTTGTTCGCGAACACATAACTCATGTTGATGCCTTGTTTCTCACGCACAATCACTTCGATCATTGCGGTGGGATCGGAGAGCTTGAGAGCTATGTTCGTATATGTAGACAGGAGGCGATTCCGGCTTACATGAGTACCGAAAGCCGGAATTGGTTTGATACGTCTTATGGCTACATGTCGGACTGCCTTACGGTCACGCCCTGGCACATTGGAACGTCAGTGAAGTTAAAGGGCGTGACGTGTACTGCGCTTGAAGTACAGCATGCTCCAGGGACGATTGGTGTGTTACTGGAGTTAGATTCCGGGTCTCGCGCGGCCTATCTGCCGGATACGGGGCCGTTGCCGGAGGGCACGAAAGAGAGGCTGCGGGGCATTGAGACGCTGATACTGGGGGCGACGTTCTGGAAAGAGAACCAGATGCCGGAGACACACTTATCGGTGCAAGAAGCGGTAGAGATTGCGTTGAAGCTGAAGGTGCGGGATTTGTACCTGACGCATGTTTCGATGCATTACGAGCCGGTCACGGACTCAGAGTTAGTGGGTTATTTACAAAGCTGCGGGAGTAACGTTCATCTTGCGTATGACGGGTTAGGGATTGAGATCTAGGGAGAAGAGGGTTGCCTGTGTCTACGAGTATTGATAGGAACGCAGACGGCATTGAAGTCAAGAAGTCGTGCTGTTTTTTCTGCCACCAGAACTGTGGTGTCTTGGCCTATGTCAAGGATAACAAGGTTCTGCGGATCGAGGGTGATCCTGACCATCCGACAAATAGTGGCGGGCTGTGTTGCCGCGGCAACATTGCGCTGAAGCATCTGGATCATCCGGCGCGTGTCAACTATCCGCTGAAGCGGACGGGCGCCCGTGGCGCGGGGCAGTGGGAGCGCATCACGTGGGATCAGGCGCTTACCGAAATTGCCGCGAAGCTGGCAGAGATCAAAGAACATTACGGTGCCGAGGCGGTTGCCACTGCGGGCGGGACGGTGCGTACCGATGATTGGGCGCGGCGGCGTTTCATGAACCTGTTTGGCAGCCCGAACGGATTTCACAACTCTCATCTGTGTTGGATTCCGACGTTCATGATGGAGACGGCGATTTCGGGCTGGTGTCCCTTTGAGACCGATCTTGGGGCGAGCAAGTGCCTGGTGCAGTGGGGGCACAATCCCGCAGTTTCTGGAATGCCGGAGATGCATGGCATCAGCGAGCTGAAGATGCAAGGTCTCAAGCTGATTGTCATCGATCCGAAGTTTACGGAGACGGCGGC
>JARLFX010000428.1 GCA_031296355.1 Acidobacteriaceae bacterium | reverse complement strand
GCGTGCGTGGGTGAACGGGACGAGAAGTGGAGAAAGTTCAAATGCAGCCATCGTATGCACGTAGGTGGCACTGTGACCGGCAGTGGCTTTCTGATTAATTGCTCCACAAGTTATATTAAATTATTTCATTTCTCGGAATGGACCCAATAGAGGAAATACTCCGCGCCAAGTTCGGCGGCAGAGGCAAAGGTAAAGCTACAACAGGCCAACGAACGTAGAGAGAAAGAAGGCCGGCAACAAGCAGTTCTATAAGGTACTCGGCGTCAGCCCAAGTGCCAGCATGGACACAATCAAGAAGGCCTACAATGACATGAAGAAGAAGGCGAAGGGAAACAAGGAGAGGATAGCCGAGCTCGAACAGGCCTTCTCTGTGCTCTCGGACCCAGAAAAGCGTGACGAGTACGACAGAGAGGACGAACGCCGCGAACAAGGCGAGCCCTCTGGTGAGCCTGAGGGCGACGAGGAGTTCCAGAATCTCTTCGACATTCTCCGCGGCGGCGCCTCCCGCAAGCAGGCCAAGCCTAAGAGGGGCAAGATGAAACCCATTCAGTTTGCCCTCGAGGCCACACTCGACGAGATGTATACTGGCGCAAGCAACAAAATGAGGGTCACACGCATGCGGGTGTGCAAGGCCTGCGGCGGCAAGGGCTGCAAGCCGGGCGCCAACACGATGATATGCCAGACCTGCGAGGGCAGGCGGATCGTGACCAAGATGGTGCAGGTGGGGCCCGGCATGTACGCCCAGAGCCGCGCCCCCTGCGACGACTGTCACGGTACCGGCGACAACGTAAGCGAGGAGGACAAGTGCCAGAAGTGCAAGGGCGAGAAGATGCAGGAAGAGCAAAAAGAGTTCGAGGTCAAGCTGGATCCCGGCGTGCCAGACAACCACGTTTACACCTTCGCCGGAGAGGGAAACGAAATAGTATCCTGGTGTTTTCCATTGGTTTATAGCCCGATGCGGATGCTGGAGACGTGATGTTCATTGTTAAGCAGAAGCCGCACCAGAAGTTCAAAAGGAGAGGAGCGGACCTGATAGTGGAGCAAGAGCTGACCCTCGAGGAGGCGCTCACCGGCGGCAAGTTTACCTTCGAGCATCTGGGTGGGAAGAAGTTCAACCTGACGGTCGAGGCAGGAAGGATCGTGAAGCCTAGCGACGTGATGATGGTCGACGGCCTGGGCATGCCCGACTTCCGCGCCCCAGGAACCTTCGGCAAGCTCTACGTCATAGTCAACATCAAGTTCCCGGTGCACATTGAAGAGGAGAAACTGGCCGCCCTCCTCAAGAGCATCGAGACCCTCGACCCCAAGACCAAGGTGAACGAGGAAACCAAGGAACGCATCGTTATGCGCGACTACCATCCCAACCAGAGGAACCTGCGGGAGGACGGCGAAATGGCCGGCCCTGAAGAGCACGAAGACCAGCAGCGTGAGGACCAGCAGCCCCACGGCATTCCCTGCCAGACTCAATAAGCATAATTCACGGGACATGCATTGAACGATTATTATGACCGCGCTGATAATGCAAGTTACATTGGATGTCTAGCCGCAACCGTGCTCCATCATAATCGTATGCACGGTGTGCATGTTATTGCGCGAATGGGGTTTTGGGGTTTTGGGGTTTTGGGGTTTTGGGGTTTTGG
>JARLFX010000427.1 GCA_031296355.1 Acidobacteriaceae bacterium | reverse complement strand
GCAACTATGCCGAGGTTGGTTGCGAAGTTGTGCGAAGATACGACTTCACCGTCTTGTATCCAGGGAAAATCTTGTCTGCCTCTTCGTTGGAGACGGCCCCGGTAATGATGACGTCGTCGCCCTGTCGCCAGTTGGCGGGCGTCGCCACGCGGTGCTTCGCGGTGAGCTGAATCGAATCGATAACACGGATAATCTCGTCGAAGTTGCGGCCGGTGGTCATCGGATAAGCCAGAGTGAGCTTGATCCGCTTGTCGGGACCGATCACGAACACGGTACGCACCGGTGCGTTGTTCGCTGGCGTGCGGCCCTCGGAGGTTTCGCCAGCGTCAGCAGGAAGCATGTCGTAGAGTTTGGCGATCTTCAACTCGGTGTCGCCGATTAGCGGATAGTTCACAGCGTGGCCACCGACGTCTTGAATGTCCGCGGTCCACTTACTGTGGTTTGACACTGGATCGACGCTCAGGCCGATGACTTTTGCGCCGCGCTCTGCAAACTGCTCCTGGAGCGCGGCAACCGCGCCAAGCTCGGTGGTGCAGACAGGCGTGAAATCTTTGGGATGAGAGAAGAGAACTGCCCATCCATCGCCGATCCACTCGTGAAAGTGGATGGGACCCTGGGTCGTCTCGGCGGTGAAATCTGGCGCGATATCGTTGATTCGGAGTGACATCTTTGGCTATTCCTCCTGGGGAAGTACCCTCGTTAGGTTGTGAATTGGACCGCAAAATCAAAACCCACCCGGCCATGGGCGGCGGGGTGGGTTCTGGGCGACTCTCGAAACTAAAGCTCGATTCTCCTAGACACACACCCGCGCTGTGCGGAAGCAACACAGACACAGCGCGAGAGTGGAAAGACAATTCATTCTGAAACTTGCCCTTGTCCGGAATCGATCTTACTGCCGAACGAAGCATCCGGATAGAGTCAATGTAGAGCGCTGGTCTCCGCGTGTCAAGCATTCCGGTTTTTCGAACGGTGCACAACACTTGGCTCTTATACGCAGTCTCTTCTACCGGCCTCCATCCACTTGAGGCACCAAGGTGACAACCCCAGACAGTTGCGCGGAGGTCGAAGTCGTATTACGATGGCGGTGTGAGACTCGAAAGCGTCATCTCGATATGTCCGTTCTGTAGACATATGTCTGCATGTGGGCATGTTGCGCTTTGTCGCTGACCAGTAGGTGAAGGCGCGGAGTTGTGAAAGGCCCACGAACAATCGTGGGCCTTTTTGCGCTTGCCCGCCGGAATTCACTGACCGTTTGGACTTTCGAGGAACTCATGAGCGAATCGCACCTCTACACCATTGTGCTCAGCCGGAATCAATCCACCTTGAGGTTCGGCTGGATTTCTGCGTCGACAGGACTGACCTACTGCGGCATCTGCCTGCGCGCGCCTATCAGATCTGAAATCGGCGCGGAATGCCCTGTTTGCGATGCACGCGTTTCACACATATTGGATCTTCGTGCCGCTGGAAGCTCGATGAAGCAGGCATGGCGAGAGGCTTTGCCGGCGGCGACGGTCGAATTCGAGCTGAAGAGAACAGAACTGTGGGAGCTGTGCGAAACATCTAGACACAGATGATTTCGTGGGAGCAACCTGCTGCAGTCGTCGTGGGCAGAGCCGTGAGAACTCAGAATCCCTTCGGATGATGACTCCGTTGATCAGGATGAACAGATGAATTTCAAGCTATTTCGTAGGCTCCTATTTGTGTTCTCACTTGTATTCTTGATTCTCTTGGTGGCGGGTGCTTTCGCTCAGCCACCGGGCAAAGCTTTGCTGGTGGTCGCGCATCCGGACGACGAGTATTATTTCGCTGCAACTGTTTACAGGATGGCCGTGCAGTCAGGTGGAACGGTGGATGAGCTCATCATCACCGATGGTGAGGGAGGCTTCAGATACTCCACCCTGGCCGAGCCGTACTACAAAAAGGCTCTGACGGCAGAGGCGGTTGGCCGGAAAGAACTTCCCGCCATTCGCAAGAAAGAAGCGATCAACGCCGGCAGGGTGCTTGGTATTCGGAAGCATTTCTTCCTCGGCCAGAAAGACGAGCGCTTCACGACCGATGAAGAGGACGGTCCGGATCACTACTGGAATGCCACGTTCATCACTTCGAAGATCGAGGCTTTGGTGAAGCAGGAACACTACAAGTATGTGCTCACGGTGCTTCCACGCGCCACGACCCATGGACATCATCAGGCTGCGACGGTTCTGGCGGCAGCGGCAATTCGGGCATTGCCGGAAAATCTTCGGTCCGTCCAGCTTGGCTTCGATACGGATGGTTCGAATTTTGTTCCGCCGCCGATTGTGGCGAAAGCGCAGAGGTGGAACTCGGCATATTCCTTCGCCTTTGACAGGAACACATCTTTCGGTTTCCAAAATGCGCTCTCTTATCAAATCGTCGTGAGCTGGATGATTGCCGAACACAAATCGCAGGGGCTTCTGCAAACGATGCACAACAAGGATCCAAAGGAATACATCTGGGTAGACCTTGGCAGCACTTCCAATGCCCAGGCAACCGCTGACTCACTCTTCCAAATTCTCCGCACAGACGAGGAGCGCGATGGCAACCTTCAGTAATGCGTGGCAGACACCATCCCATTCTTTTGCTTCGCCCAGCGATGGAGCACTCCGAAGCGTAGCCTCGGTGAACCAGTCCCTGCGCAGCGTCGTACAGGAGATGCGCGCTTTCCGTGTGTCCTACGAGGACGCAGTTTCTGAATTCCGTAGACGCTACATCATTGGGGTACTGATCGTGCACACCTTTCACCGTGGCAGAACCGCGCAGGAACTCGGAATGCATCGCAACACACTGGCAAGAACACTTGTCGAACTGAACATTGACGTCAAGCAGATTCGCAGCGCTCTGCGAGCGCGCAACAGTGCCAGACCGCAACAGACCAACATCTTTCTTGCGAGGCAATCATGAACCTGCTGCGCGCAACAAAGCTCAACGTGAGAGTGCTCGTGTGGCTTGGCCTGATTCTCTTACCTCCGATGGCCATGCAAGGGCAAAATCTCTCTGTAACCACGAGTGACTACCCTACGCTTGGAAATCCAACGTCAGCGGTGGCCACGAGTGACGGCCGCTATGTGTTTGTTTCCGTCACCAACGTTGCCCATTCAAACTTCGCAGGATCCGATCAGGCCGCCGGAGCGCGCACGGACACGATCTCAGGCATCCAGATTTTCCGCCGAACCGGCCCGCTCCGCTCTCGCAACCTGAGTCTAAAGTCCGCCGGATTTGTTGAGACTGGCGCTACGGGAGCGAATGGCCTTGTTCTTTTGAAAGATGAGAAAACGCTTGCAGTAGGCGCAGGAGACGCGGGGGTAGCCTTTCTAAGCGTTCGAGATCTGGTGAGTGGAACGGCGAAACCGTATTTTGCCTCGGAAGGCGAAGCGGCGGGTACGTTTGACGTGGTGGCTTCAGCCGATGGCAAGTATGTCTTTGCCGCAAACGAATATGGCAAGTTGCAAGGACAACGCGGTAGTGTTGGGATTATCGCTGTGAATGCAGATGCCCAGGGAAACGTCAATCATCCGCAGTCCATCGCGCAGATAGCCGTTGGCGATGTGGTGCCGAGCCTGATGCTCTCTCCCGATGGTTCGCGTCTTTATGTTGCGACAGAACTCATACCCGCAAATCAACCGCCATCCATCGCAGGTGCGGGAGATCCGAATCTCACCAAGGCAGATTGCGTGCAGACGAAGGGAACACCCGCCCAGCACAATGGATTCGTTACGGTGATCGACACGCAGCGGGCAATCCAGCAAGACCCCACTGCGGTGCTCTCGCGCGTCGCAGCGGGGTGCTCCCCTGTTCGCCTGGTCGAGGCAGCAGACTCATCGGTTCTGTTTGTTTCCGCACGCGGAGACGACAAGATATTGGCCTTTGCGCCACGCTCTCTCGACAAGGCCCCTGAGCACGCCCTGTTGCGAGTCTTCCCCTCCGGCGGCTCCGCGCCCGTCGGCATTCACCTCTTTCACCAGGACAAACTGCTCGCCGTCGCGAACTCCAATCGATTTGCAGATTCGGACGGGACCTTCGCCATCCTTGATGTTTCGAATGTCTCCAAGTCATCAAGCGTCGCTCCGCCGAAGACATGGCCAGCCGGAGGATTTCCCCGCAATATCGGCATCGGCCAGAACGGCGCCACGTTGTTTCTTACCAACTACCGATCGCGCAGTTTGCAGGTGATCCAAACGGCAATGCACTAGATCCGTTTTGTGAGCGAGACCAGCCCCAGCGACCTTCGATCTACGCCGCAAAGACCGCACTCGGGCCGTGAGAATATCGATTGCAAATCAAGCTCCGCAGCCGTTCAATTCGGCTTGACATCGACGCTCAATCATGGCCCAATACCAGTAGATGCCGGTGTATTTTCACATCTCGTTTGTGCGCGTCTACGAGCCGCTTCCCCGCTGCTCTTGTTGTTGATCCTGCCTGCCGTCTAAATCTCCCCCTCCATCTTTGTTGAAAGCGCCCCATCGATTCGGGCGCGCGGACTTCCCCCTGATCCGCCTCGAACAGACAAACCTCGACGGCTGCTTCGGGCGACAAATCCAGAAAATGCTTCACCCTGAAGCGACTCCGCTGCGTCGGTTTTAGAAATGTATTAGGAGTTGAAAGTGCATCAACGAGACTTCGTTTTATTGCTGAAGAAAATTGGTGTGGGCGTGGTAGTGGCCGTCGTGCCTCTCATCATTATTGCGTCCGCTCTTTGGCTCACCCGAACCATTCTGGGAGCAAGGCCGTAGGCATGGCCGCTTGCCTTGCAGACCCGATCAAAAAAAATTGAGGTATTGTCATGAAAATTGACCCGAGCGTCAAACAGAGAATCATCCGCAACTCCTTGCTGAGCGTGTTGCTCTATGCATTGCCGGCAGTCCTGATGTTTGCGGCGTTTTCAATCCAGGACGTCAGGCCCTGGGAGCACCCGGCCGCTCCAGGGCAAGGTGTAGCGAGCATCTTGCACACCGCCGCTGCCTCTATCCACGGAGATCGCTTTCTCTGGTTCGTATTCGCGCTCGGCGTTCTCGAATTCACCGTCGGCATGTATGGAGAAGAGTGGAGCTGGCATGAAAGAACCGTCGACATTGCCTGCTTTGCATTTCCCAAACTCGTCTTCGGCCCATTCTTTGCCTGGTTCAGCATATCGGTGCTGCCAACCCTCTTGCCCCGCGAGCACAATCTCTTTCAATGGGTGCCTTTTTATTGGGGAATCCTGATCCTTTGCGTTGCCGATGACCTGACGCAGTACTGGTATCACCGGCTACATCACGAGGTCCCGTGGCTATGGAGATTTCATCGCACGCATCACTCCGCGCCTTACATGGGCATGTCCATGGCTAGCCGGCAAAATGCCATCTACACGCTGTTCTTCTCGCAGACGTATCTCACCAGCATCCTCGTATACCTCGGCCTTGGACCGTCCGCAGTGGTGGTGTTGACCATCAAGTCCTTCATCACCACGCTCGCGCATTCCAGTCTGCCCTGGGACCGGCCGTTCTATCGCTATAAGGCACTTCATCCGCTTGCGTGGGTTCTGGAGCGGACGATCTCAACGCCGGCGACGCACCATGCGCATCATGCTTCGTCAACGGACGACGGCATTGGATATTACAAGGGAAATTTCGGAAACATGTTCTTTCTCTGGGATGTGATCTTTGGGACGGCTCACATCTCCCGTCAGTACCCCAAGGCGTACGGAATTTCCCATTACCAGGGCGATCCCTGGTATGCCCAGTTGCTTTGGCCTATTTTTAAATCGGATGTTCCAGGTAGCGAGTTAGCCGCGGATGGCCCCATGGTGAGAGTCGACTCGCCAACGGAAGACGAGCTTCCGGAATTCGCCCATGCCCAGTCAGCCGATTGAAGCACAGGGGTTGATGTAAATCGTTCCCCACTTCTCAGCCAAACGGGCTCTCAATTGGCGGGATTCAGCACCACAAATCCACCCGAGTGGCTTATATAGATTCTGCGAAAGATTGCTGCGGGCAACAGGCCCGCCGCATCGAATGCGACTGCACGACGAGACTGAACCACATCCTGGCCGGGAATCATCGTGGTGCCGATTTTCAGGATGACGTTGGAATGGACGATGACCCCGTTCGCGCCGCTGCTGGTGGCCATGGAGCTGCCCCAGGGCTGGGACGGATGAGAATCATAACTGACGGGAAACAACTCCGGAGTTTTTGCGCCAGTGTCCAACTGAAGCTGGACCTTGTTTCCGCTCACCTCCATAATCTCTACGTCGATCAGGAGTCGGTTGGTCGTGGGAGCGCCTTGATATTGGCCAGTTGCCTCGAACCGACATCGCTCTCCTGCAGGGGGCAGCGCACCAAATTGGATCTGGCGTTGTTTGTAGTCGATGAGCAGGTCGAACCTGGAAAGAAAATCTTCGCCGAGAACGCCGCGAATCCCGGGGGCAAGCATTTTTTGTCTGGTAAGCTTGTCCACCATTGCACCGAGACCGGAGACGGAAGCCTCGCCAACCCGCACATCCTGTAACCGGACCAGCTTGTCCCGCCGATAATGCAAAACCGTGGTCACGTTCACTTCGCCGACGGCGGTGACCTTTAACTGATTTGCCAGGTCCGGGTCGATGACGGTGCGGGTGGTGCCCGTATCCACCAGGAAGCTGAACGGACCGGCGCCGTTCACCGTGGCTTGGGCAATCATGAGGTAACCGTCGCGCAGTCGGAATGGTATTACCTCTTTTGTTTGTTTATCTTGCGCAACAAGGACTCCGGGAAGTGCGATAGCCAACAGAAGGGTGAAACATCGCACATTGAGTCGACATCGGCCCAGGAGGCTACATCGTTCCAGGCAACAACATCGATCAGGCGGGAGACCGGTCTGCAGCATCATGACCTTCCCATCGGCGATCGCTCAATTCTCTTGAGCGTTCACTGTCCCAGAAATGTATCTCGTATCATGGGATATTGTCTACAGGAAGAGATTTTGCTCTCCGGCGGAGCGACCTTCTGTGCCCCAGGTCACTCCATTTTTTGGTCTTTGGCAGCGCAAAGACCCGGGGTTTCCGGCTGCTCAAATGCCAATAAGCCCTCCAGCGCTTTCAGGTGCTGGAGGGCGTTTGGTAAAGTGCCTTGTCCCCGCCCAGTTTGCTCTCATGCAGGTATCTTGGCTTCAGCGGGGAACCTGAGCGAGTTGTCCATGCTTCGATAGAGAGCTTCCACCGCATTGAGCAACGCGATGACTTCTTCCTGCAGTTGGTTGAGGGCTTCTGTTTTCCTCTCATGCGCCCTCGCGATCACAGTGTTGAAGCTCCTGTCGATCAGTCCGGCTTGAATGAAGTGCCTGGCAAAGCTTTCGAACACCGCGACATCCGTTGGCGCCTCGATGCCCCGTGTAATCAGCAAAGCGCGAGCGCTCCGGAGCGTGATGGCATAGAGCGCTTCCCCGCTCTCGACATCGCCGGAGCGAAGTTCCTCCAGTAACTGCCTGGCGCCCTTGAGATCGACCTCAATAAGATCAAAGAGCCCGGCCGAGCACTCACCAACGCCCCTGCCTACCAGCGAAAAGGGCTCTTTTGCGCCCCAATCGTGATAGTAGCTCTTGTCGTCGCTGTACGCCGGAATCTCGCGGAAGCGACCGGCGATCTCACGAATCTCCTG
>JARLFX010000426.1 GCA_031296355.1 Acidobacteriaceae bacterium | reverse complement strand
TCACAATAATATTTGCGGTACGACAGCATATTTAGCGCACGTGCCAGCTTCGGTGTCCGTGGTTCAGGTGAGTAAGCCAAGAGCAGCAGAGAGGTTTCGCCCCGTACGAGACTCTAGGCCCACACACTGTAAACGAACGGATGAAGGTCGATCCAGCGACATCGAAACATCACGCCGATCACGGCGGAAAAACTTTCCATTTCTGCTCTGAGACATGCCGGGCGGAATTCGTCGCCGACCCCGACCATTATCTGCGGCCAAAGGCCGAAGCGCCACCGCCTCCTGCCATCGAAGGTATAATCTACACCTGCCCGATGCACCCACAAATTCGAGAAACCCGTCCGGGCGTATGCCCGATCTGCGGGATGGCGCTCGAACCGCTCGCTCCTACCGCCAAAACATCGGGCAATGCCGAGTTACGCGATATGGAATGGCGCTTCTGGGGCGGCGTTATTCTCACGGTTCCGCTCTTCGTGCTGTCAATGGGCGTTTACGTGCCCTTCCTGCACCTCGAAAAACTAGTGCCGCCCGCATGGTCCGTATGGATTCAATTCGCGCTCACCACGCCAGTTGTACTGTGGGCGGGGTCTATTTTCTTTACGCGCGCCTGGCGTTCAGTCGTCAAGCGCAGGCTAAACATGTTCACGTTGATCGCGCTCAGCGTCGGCACCGCTTACATTTATAGCGTTGTCGCCGTCCTGGCACCCGGCATTTTCCCGCCAGGCTTTCGCATGGCGGATGGGCAAGTCGGCACGTATTTCGAAGCAGCCGGGGTCGTCACCGTTCTGGTGCTGCTTGGCCAGGTGCTGGAGCTGCGGGCGCGCGCACTCACGGGCGGTGCCATCAGGGCTTTGCTCAGGCTTGCCCCAAAGACCACGCGGCGTTTGCGCGAAGACGGTTCTGACGAAGAAATCACCATTGATCTTGTGAAGGTCGGTGACAGGTTGCGGGTTCGCCCCGGCGATGCGGTTCCGGTTGATGGCATCGTAGTCGAAGGGCGCAGCAATATCGATGAATCGATGGTCACGGGTGAGTCGATGCCGGTTGCCAAAAAGCCTGAGGACAAGCTGATCGCCGGCACGGTGAACGGCATTGGCGGGCTGGTGATGCGAGCCGAGAGGGTCGGCGCGGACACCGTGCTGGCCCGAATCGTGAAGATGGTCAGCGAAGCACAGCGTTCGCGCGCGCCAATTCAGCGGCTCGCTGATGTCGTCTCCGGTTACTTCGTGCCGGCAGTGGTTGGCGTGGCAGTTCTCGCATTCATGGGCTGGGCGATCTGGGGTCCGGCGCCGGCGCTTGCCTACGGGCTGCTGGCGGCCGTCTCTGTTTTGATTATCGCCTGCCCCTGCGCGCTTGGCCTGGCAACGCCGATGTCGATCCAGGTTGGGATTGGCAAGGGGGCGACGATGGGTGTGCTGATTAAATCGGCCGAGGCTCTGGAACGCATGGAGAAAGCGGATACGCTGGTTATTGACAAGACCGGTACACTTACCGAGGGCAAGCCACGCGTGACCAAAATCGTGCCCGGCCCCGGCTTTGATGAGGATATCGTGTTACGCTTGGCGGCTTGCCTGGAGCGGGCAAGCGAGCACCCGCTTGCCGCGGCGATTGTGCAGGCGGCGGGTGAGCGCAAAATCGCTCTCGCCGATCCAGCGGAATTCGATTCCGTCACCGGCCAGGGCGTGCGCGGCCGCATTGACGATCGTAAAGTGGCGCTCGGCAATGCCGGGCTGATGCAAGCCGACAGCGTGGTTTTTGGGGAACTTGCCGCCATTGCCGACGAATTGCGCGACAACGGCGCTACCGCCATTTTTATTGCCGTGGATGGCAAGCCAGCCGGCGTGATCGCGATCGCCGACCCGATCAAATCCGGCGCCGGACACGCGCTCGACACGTTACGGGCTGCCGGCATGCGCATTGTGATGCTGACGGGCGATAACCGCCGCACTGCTGAAGCAGTCGCCAGGCAACTCGGTATTACCGACATTGAAGCCGAAGTGCTGCCTGCCCAGAAGCATGAGGTGGTCCGCCGGCTGCGCGCCGAAGGCCGGGTGGTTGCGATGGCCGGTGACGGCGTGAACGACGCGCCGGCACTCGCCGAGGCCGATATCGGCATTGCCATGGGTACCGGCACGGATGTGGCGATTGAAAGTGCCGGGATAACACTGGTGAAGGGCGACATCGCCGGGATTGCGCGGGCGCGGTTCCTGAGCCGCGCGACGATGCGCAATATCCGCGAGAATTTGTTTTTCGCTTTCATCTACAACGCAATCGGCGTGCCGGTGGCAGCAGGTGTGCTTTATCCCGTTTTCGGCATTCTGCTGAGCCCAATGATCTCTGCCCTGGCGATGTCGCTCAGTTCTGTCTCGGTGGTGACAAACGCGTTACGCTTGCGCGGGCTGCATCTTGAAACTGCTGGTGTGGGCGCCAGGAAGAATACTTGATCGATATCAAGGTCCGGTGGCCATGCCTGTGGTTTAATTGTCTCCGCTGTCGACGTCAGGGTTTTAGGCTGATGCTCCTGGCCACAGAAATGGAGCGACATATTATGAACGCAAAAATTCGCCGGATTGCCCTTGGTGGCACGACCGTGTTGATGCTGGCCACTTTTGCCGGCAGTTCCTGGGCGCAGACACCTGCCCCTGACTCTACCGCCTCCGGGGATCAAAGCACCGACACCGGGCCAGGTTATGGCCCCGGCGGTTATGGGCCCGGCATGATGGGTGGTGGTTACGGGCCGGGTTATGGGCAGGGCTATGGACCCGGTATGATGTATGGTTACGGACCTGGCTATGGGCAGGGCTACGGCCCGGGTATGATGTATGGCTACGGACCTAACTCTAAAAGATGGGAGAACGGCAAATCCCTCATCGCGGCCCGGCTCGCAGGACTTAAACAAGAATTAAAAATTACCAGCGAGCAGGAGTCCGCATGGAAAACATACACGGACGCCGTGACCGCTGCGGATCAGGCATTCTTGACCGCCGTGAAAGCGGCTTTACCCCAGGATACAACAACGCAGATAACTCCTGATGACAGTTTCACCTTTATGAGCCAGATGATCGCACTCAGAAAGAAAAACTTTGACGACAAAAAAGCTGCCGCCGAGGCGTTGCTCCCAAAATTAACCCCGTATCAGAGCGGCCAGGCTAGCATGGTCCTGCCTGGTCTCGCACAGGCCGGCGGATTTGGGTTTCGGCATGGCGGGGGATACGGAATGGGATTTGGCGGTTTCGGCATGATGGGCTGGTGAAACTGCGGCCAATGGTGAACCCGGCTGACAATGGGGCAACTCATTGAGTTTGAAGAGAAATCTGCTCCAATGCCGGGGTCACTTTTCGCGCGACAAATGAGCCCAGTAAGACACTATATTTCCGCACAATATCAATTGGTTACATTATTTTTTGGCGGGGTCACCGTTGGCCGCAATTTTACAAATGCCCCTGAAAGCAGTTCTGGTGGTATTTTCCGCAGCTCTGGCCCTTGCGCCGGTTGCCGCCGCGCAGCCGGTTGGCCCCGGATGGGGTGGCCGGGGTTGGGGACCTGGACCGGGAATGATGGGCGGTGGGATGATGGGCGGGGCGATGGAGAACCGTCCTGTCACACCAGACTGGGGCGGCAAAGTTCTGAGCTACACTGAAGCCAAAGCCTATATCGAATACGGCACAACGCATGGCATAGCGGATGCGAAAACCAATACCGTTACCTTCTCTGGCAGCGATGTCGTCATCAACCTGGTTGCCGTGCAACCGGGGTTCGATGACCAGACCTTCGAACTGCACGGCCTCACCAATCCCACGATCATCGTGCCGCACGATGCCACTGTGCAACTCAATTTACTCAACATGGATTACGGCAACAACATGGAGCATACGGTGGAGATCGTGAATGTGCCGCCGCCTTACCCGTATATGTCGATGATGTATCTCGGCAGGCCCGTCGTGCCGCCGCTGCCGGTATTGCCCTGGCGCAGCTCCGATAATGTAGAGAATGCCGATTATGCCGCTTTTGGCGAGTCCTTCATTGCCTCCGTGCCCGGTCATTACTGGTATCTCTGTCTCTCGCCGGAGCATGCCGAGACCGGCATGTACGGCAAGTTCATTGTGCGGTGAGCACGGCTGTTCCCACCGGGATCGCCAGCTCCACTTCAACGTCCCGGCGTCAGAACCGCGCCTGTACAGCTGCCTGTTGCGTTGAATCAATGCGCGGCAGCCCACTTCCAGTGCAGTCTGCTACCGGCATCGCCAAGGCGCGGCACATACGCGGAAAAGGAGCACAACCATGACGAACCTTATTAACCAGACCCTTGCGGCGGCCTTGCCCCTCGCTCTCACGGCTCCGGCCGCTTGGGCGGATTCCACAGTGACCACCCCGGCGGCTGGCGGTGCGGCCAGTTTTCAAGGTCCAGGCTGGAGCGGCTATGGGCCGGGGCCCTGGATGATGGGCGGTTGGGGTGGTGGGCCGATGATGGGCTATGGCGGCTGGGGCGGAGGCGGTTGGATAATGATGCTGTTCGGTGGTGTGATTATCGTCGCATTGCTGGTTTTCATCTTCCGGGCACTCGCCTGGAGCACGCACCCGCCGCACCAGAACCTACCCCATCCCGGGCACGGCTCTGCCGGATTGCACGCGCTGGATGAACGTTATGCGCGGGGCGACATTAACCGCGAGGAGTACGTGCAGAAGAAGCGCGATATTCTGGGCACCTGACAGCAGCGTTATTCAAAGCGCAATTCTGAATGTGTCTGCGCCGCTTCTCAGGCTTTGCTCATTCTTTCCATCACGAATGATGGAACTTGTCGATTTCGTCATTCGTCTGGAACATCTGGAAATGTCTTGGTCTTCTTGAGACTACGTCTAACGGTGTAACCCCGAGAGCAAACATGAGACCGGCCAGCAACCATAACCGCGAACGCTCAAATCTGCGACGTCAAATGACGGCAACATAAATGACCGGTTTCGGGAATCGCCGCGAAGCTTCTGAACGGCGGCAGCGGGCGCAAACCAGCAGTAGAGGGCACAATTGGCTGGCGGCCACCACGGACGCTAAATCACCTTTAACAGCCTGCCGATCAGGGCCAGCGCGGCCAACACCATTACCAGGATCAAGACTCCAGATCCGTCTTCTCGATGTATTCCGCCGCGAATCAGGCTGAGGAGCGGACGGCTGTGGACCTGGCGCGTTTTCCGTGATGTCTTGACAGCGTTTGGCTTGGTGCGGCGTTCGTCAGGTTCGAGGCTCATGCCAAAGGGGCTCCCATTGGTCCTGTCTCAGTGAACCATAAAGCTGGCGGCGATTGTAGTGGTGGTGGGATATTCGGCTCAAGGAGAAATTGAATGCCTTTGGATGTCAGTGGCGGCGGTGGGAGGCGGCAGAGCTCGTTAAACGTGCTGGGGACCATGCTGGAGCCCTGTTCGTATGACCCGATCACCGGGTTCTACCGTGACGGATGCTGTGCCACCGGGCCGGAGGATGCCGGCAGCCATACGGTTTGCGTCGAGATGACGGATGCTTTCCTGGCCGCCAGCAAGGCGCAGGGGAATGATCTCAGCACACCCAGGCCGGAATTCGGGTTTGCCGGCCTGAAATCAGGAGACCGGTGGTGCCTATGTGCGCCGCGCTGGCAGGAGGCACTCCTGGCAGGGTCCGCACCACGGGTTTTTCTTCGAGCCACGGAGATGAGTGCATTGCAGTGGTGCAGCCTGGATGACCTGAAAAAGTTCGCGGTGGATTTGGCCTAAGAGGTAGCGAGTGCGTCACAGTGATGCCGTTATGACCGGCGCCGCATAATCAGTTGAGGAACCTCTGCACAACTCCATGATTCCCGTACCGATCTGAATTTGGTATATTGTTCCTGCATTTGCCGGGGGCGATAGTGAAGCAGACGACATTTTCGACGGCTGGATTTGACCTGTACACGAAGACGACCAAGCGTGCGGCATTTTTGGCGGAGATGGAGCAAGTGGTTCCATGGGCCGAGTTGTGCGGGCTTGTGGAGCCGTATTATCCGAAGGCTGGGGCTGGCCGGCGTCCGTTTGGTGTGGAGCGGATGCTGCGGATTTATTGCCTGCAGCAATGGTTCAACTTGTCGGACCCGGCAGCGGAGGAGGCGCTGTACGATTCGCTGTCGATGCGGCGGTTTGTTGGCATTGATCTGGGGCGCGAACCGGTGCCCGACGAGACGACGATCTGCCGTTTCCGGCATCTTCTGGAGGCGCATGATTTTGGCCGGCGGATGTTTGAGTATGTGCACGAACATCTGGAAGCCAAGGGCTTGCGGCTTTCCAGCGGCACGATCGTTGATGCAACCATTATCCACGCGCCAAGTTCGACCAAGAACGAAGAGAAGGCGCGTGACCCTGAAATGCATCAGACCAAGAAGGGCAACCAATGGTATTTTGGCATGAAGGCGCATTTTGGTGTGGATCGGCGGAGCAAGGTGATCCATGCCGTGGTGGCGACGGCGGCGAATGTGCATGACAGCGCGGTGCTCGGCGATCTGCTGCATGGCGAGGAGCGCGATGTCTGGGGCGACCAGGCTTATCAGGGCCAGGGCGACATTATCAAAGAGAAGGCACCGAAGGCGCGCGACCGCACCAACCGGCGTTACCGGCACCGAGGCATTGTGAACGAGGCCGAGCGGGCGAAGAACCGCGTGAAATCCAAGGTGCGCTCACGCGTCGAGCATGTGATCGGCGTTATCAAGCTGAAATTCGGGTTCACGAAAGTGCGCTATCGCGGCCTGGAGAAGAACGCCAACCGGCTGTTCGCAACTTGCGGGCTGACAAATCTCTATATCATGCGACACCGATTCCGAACGGCGTAGGATAATTACGGCCAAATCAAAGGAAAATGGCGGGGCTGCAAGAAATCCCATACAAAACGAAGCCAAAATGCCGTCAAATCAAGCTGGACACGCCTACTCAGCATTCATACGCAGAGGTTCCCTAGCTTAGAAACCGTCAAAATCAGCTGGGACCAATAGAAATCAGAGGATGAAATTTGGCCAGGCGATTGTTTTTCGGGGTTCGGTCATATGTGTTACGAGATATAACCCACTGACATAATGGGCTCAAACTCAGTCTGCAAAAGTCTTAATTTCTAGTTAGCACATCCACCGCACATGGGACCAGCCAAATTGACAAAACCAGGGAGTCGGGACTAGCGCCTAAGTTTATGGATCATTTACTCTCTCACGCGGATACTGCCTCAGCCACATCCCCGGAACAGACTGAAAACCGTCCTCTGGCGCTGGGCTA
>JARLFX010000425.1 GCA_031296355.1 Acidobacteriaceae bacterium | reverse complement strand
GAGGAGATGGTGCGCAACACGCACAGTGAATGATACGATACTATCGGTCACGTGCGAAATAACGCAGTGCCCTCTTTAAATATGCGAGCTCTTAGACGTCTATGAGATTGAGCCCGATATATCGTGGTAAAGTATATAAGTGATGAACCAGCAACGAGGGCAGCTGGATAAGCCAAGATGCGTCCAAAAATAGTTTATAAATAAAATGTCACAGAGAAGGCGCAGCTTCACGCCTACAAGCATGGAGACGAGAGAATCAGCAAGCTGTACCCTGCGGCGGGGTGCAGACACAATGGCTCTATACAGCACCACATGGTGCCTCAACAATCTGCCCTACTCCGGCGCCCTGGAAACTCCAGTTCCCAGATCCCTGCCGCGGCGCATCCCAACAACCGACGTCTCGAATCCGGTGGTGGCAGCGGCTCAGCCGCGGGAGGACAGGAGAGCACCGCTGCGGGTTGAGGTCGTGATGGTTCGGCAAAGTCAGAAGGAGAGGATAAGCAAGATGAAGGCCAAGAACGAGAAGGTCATGCGGGCGCTTTTTGAATCGATCCGGACCATCCTGGATACCGAGCACTCCTCTCACCACTCCGAGTCCACAGGAGACCTGGCGTCCGCTTCCCTAGTTGAAACGGCCGTAGTCCGAAATCAGCCGTCGCGGTCTCCCGAGGAGCGCATCCAGCCAGAATTAAAAATAGCAACAGAAGGGAGTTTTCTGGAGCCAACTGCTTCGGGCGAGTTTTATGTCGACTACTCTTCGGGAACGGTGTGCAGAGGCAGCCGGAGACCGTCGGTCACCGAGTCCACAAATACGATAACTAACGATGCGGCCACGCCGAACGGGCTGAGGGAGAAAAAGGGAGTCATCGGCAAATTAAACGAGTTGCACCAGACGGTGGTCAGATACGCCAGAATGTGGGACTGCAAGATGGAGGCTGAGGGGTTCATCCGGGCCCTCGAAGAATACAAAACTGTCGCCGTTAAACAGCTCAGGGGCGGCTTCGAATTTGAAAATATAATCGACGCCCTCAAGGTCAAGATAAAGAAGTGCAAGTTCCAGCAGGGCCAGTTGGCGCGTCGGAGTAAGAGCGCGTCCGGTCGCCTCACGCAGCCGAACTTCCAATCCGACAAGGGACAGTCCGATCCCGCCCACGTCTGGGGCCAGGTGGACCACTATCTCATGGGCATTACACCAGAAGTGTTGGACGACTTCGGCCGACTCGACCGTGTCGGGCTGGGCCATCTCCATTCTCCCAAACTTCTCAGCATGTACGCGGTGAACAGGCTGGCAGCGATACTGAAGATGGTGAAATACTGCCAGGACACGCAAATAGACGCGTACACGTTCCGCGCCCAGGCGGAGGCGCTGTCAAAGGTCGGACTACGACTCCCCCAGACGCGCGGGGTCACCGCAGGCAAGTCCTACATGGTCGACCCGGGCGAGCTCGCCTACCTCGTGGGACTCTCCGTTGACCAGCTCCACAACGAGACCATTCGTCTCAAGGCCCTCTTACTGATGTCCGGAGAGCCGAACAAGGCTCCGGAGTCACAGGTCGCGGAACCGGAGATTGAAGGGAAGCTGCAGGCACTGGCCAGGAGGAATGCAGAACTGAGGGAGAAGGTCAGGGCGCGAGTGTTGTTCCAGCGCAAGGCCAAGGACTGTGTTCCTGATACTTCGGTCCTCGAAAGGCAGTACAAGCAGTTAATTCCGACGATGAAAAGGAAGAGGGCACGAGACCTGCAGGAGGAGATAGAGGTGATGGGAGCCCTGCAGGCCAAGCACCTACAGTCCGAGGGCGAGAGCGAGCGCCTGGACTTCAGTCTGTTGGAGGAGGAGGGGTGCAAGAAGCCGGACGCGCTGGGCAGAGGCTGCATGGCCGAGGCGAGGACCAACCCTGGCTCAGTTACTACCACCCCGCCCGTCCAGACCACCAGCCAGCCCATGGACTACACTCTGCTGGATATGTACTACTAAGCAGTATACTTTACGCTACCGGAAACGTAACGGGTCCGCGAGGCCGGCAGGGAAGATCGGAGCTGAGTCAACAGGCAACGTAGCCAACTCTCACACCTATTACATATTCGATGACACATAGACAATTCACACTGCCTCTCTACTAGGGCTATTTATACAATAACTCATAGTTATATGCACTAGGCACAATGATACGACGACGCTACTACGATCATTGTGTGCGGCATGTATGTAATTCATCGCAGGGAAATGGGGTTTTGGGGTTTTGGGGTTTTGGGGTTTTGGGGTTTTGG
>JARLFX010000072.1 GCA_031296355.1 Acidobacteriaceae bacterium | reverse complement strand
GGCATCTCAAACTGGCAGAGCTACTATGGCGAGAACTCCATTGACCAGTGGATGATTCCCTTCTTTGGCGCGTCTGTCTATGACGATCCGGCGATCTACGCGAAGAGCTCGGCGATCAACTACATCAAGAATGTGAAGACGCCGACGCTGGTGGTGGTGGGTGATCGCGATGGAGAGTGCCCGGCGCCGCAGTCGTTTGAGTTCTGGCACGCGTTGCGCGCAGAGGGCGTGACGACGGAGCTGGTGGTGTATCCGGATGAAGGACACCACTTCGCAAATCCCGCGCACATGAGCGATCTGCTGGAGCGCACACTGAACTGGTTTCAGCAGAAGATGCCTTAGAACCAAAAGACCAGCACGGACGGAATGGAAAAATGGATCGCACGGACCGAAACCTTTAAGGTTTTTGATTCGAGCGATCCGTTTTCATTTGCCGATGCTTAGTCTTTCCACTTGATGTTGCAGCCGAGGCTGGTGCGCTGATTCGGGTCAGGGAGCTTGCCGGCGATCACCGCGTCCAGCGCGGCGCGGAGGTCTTTGCCGGTGACGGGAATGTCGTTGCCGCCGCCGGAACGGCGGGGACGGCTCTCGTCGAGCTGGCCGCGATAGACCAGCTTCAGGTCCTTGTCGAAGAGGAAGAAGTCGGGCGTGCAGGCCGCGTTGTATTCGCGTGCTACCTCCTGAGTTTCGTCGAAGAGGTAGGGGAATTTGAAGCCGAACAGCTCAGCCTGCTTCTTCATTTCGGCGGGGCCATCCTGGGGAAATTCCGCGATGTCGTTGCTGGAGATGGCGGCAATGCCGAGCTTGCCGACGTAGTCGGCACCGATGCGGGCGAGCTCGGTTTCTACGTGGCGGACGTAGGGGCAGTGGACGCAGATGAACATGACGAGGAGGCCGCCGCTGACGCCGTTGGCGACGATATCGTCGCGGCTGAAGGCTTTGCCGCTCACCACATCCTGCAGTTCAAACGCTGGAGCGACAGTGCCGAGTTCGACCATCGTAGAGAGTGTTTGTGACATGGTGAAACTCCTTGAAACTATCTTCTCATTGCCGGGGGTACCCCCTCCCCCACCTCAAAGGCTAAATATCCTGTTTACAGCGGTTTAGCCCATGAAGCTGGCGACAAATATTTCAATCCATTGGGGTTACGGGTAAATATTTCATTCCATGGTGGTTAGGGCTGTGCGCGGCCTGATGCGCGGGGGAAGGTCTATTTCTATTCTAGCGGATTGAGAATGGAACTACGCCAAACGGATTGCACAAAAATTATGCGGGAAATGGTGGGATGAGGAGGGAAATTTTCTGTTTTCCCATAAAAATTCATGGATGGCTTATGGACCATTGCACGGTGAGCTGCGGTGATTCTATGGACAGCTTGCGGGTAGTGTATGGGTGCGCAGGGACGCGCGCGGGGCGGGGGCACGAGCAGAAGTGAACAGTCGTCATGATGCAGACCGTCGAATGGAGACACTTTAGGACATTTGATACATCGAACGGCCTACAGATGGCATCCGAAAGATTAAGGTAATTCGCAAATTAGAAGTCGCGCGGCCCGAAAGGGCCCGTTTCATCTTTGGCCATATTCAAAACACGGCTCCGCTGCGGGTGCCCTCTACAGGTGCAATAGCATGATCAGCCCACTCACTCACAGCATAAGCAGAAGCACTCCATTGATAAGCCGCGGCAGACGGGTTCTCTCCCCAGCCATTGCCTATTCGCCGGTTGAATGTCTGGCTGTGTACTTCTTCCTGTGGATGCTCCTCTTGGCGCTCACAGCGGGCTTTGTAGAAGCACGGGGGTTGCATGTCAGCTACTACCCTTTCACTCTCGATATACCCGTCAGGCTACTTTAGTCCGCGCTATTCCCTCTCTTTGCTGTAGCTCCCCCCAGAGCAATGCCGTTCCACCGGGCCCGGCCGCACCACGAGGCGAAGCAAAATGAAGACACTTGCTCTGATCAACCGTTTGATGCGAGCAGCTTTCGGGTCGGCGTTAATTGCACTGCTCATCATGGGCGCAATCTCTTACCGGGGGATGCTCGTTTCCCGCGAGAGCGACCAATGGTCGCGCCATACCCATACCGTGCTGACAGCCATCCACGATATGCGCTTGACGATGGAGCTAGCAGAGTCCAATACGCAGGGATTCGCGCTCACCGGCAACGAGTTGTATGCGGAGGCTCATCGGGAGAATGTAGCCCAGGGGCAAGACAATCTGGAGCATATCCGTTCTTTGACGCAAGATAATCCTCTGCAACAGGAACAGATTCCAATCTTGCAAGCGCTGGCGGTCAAGAAGATCAATTATCAGGACATGGTGCTGAATGTTCGCCGGACGCAGGGGATGGAGGCTGCGGCTACATTGGAAAGCAGCCAGCACAACGGACAGGACTCTGCCGCCATTGCGGCAGCCCTTAGCAGCATGGCGGCAGAAGAACAGAGGCTGCTGCTACTGCGTGATGCAGACACGCGGCGGCGATTGCTAGAGACCAAGGTCGCAATAGCCCTGGCAACGGTATTTGGGCTTTGCGTGATCTCAGTGGGGGGCTGGAACACACTGCATGACAGCACCGAGCGGGGCAAAGTATTAGAACTGCTGCGGAATAGCGAGGAGAAGTACCGGTTGCTGCTGGGCGGGGTTCAGGATTACGCAATTTTCATGCTGGACCCAGGAGGAAAGGTTGCGAGTTGGAATGCCGGAGCAGAACGCATCAAGGGCTACAAAGCGGATGAGATACTGGGCCGCTACTTTGGCTGTTTTTTTCTACAGCAGGATATTGACCGCGGCTGGCCGGAACATATTCTACAGATAGCGGCCAGAGACGGACGTTACGAAGAAGAGGGATTGCGCGTTCGCAAGGACGGATCGCAGTTCATGGCAAAAGTGGTCATCACGGCGCTGCAGGATACGGATGGAACACTGAAAGGCTTCTCAACGATCAGCCACGACATTACCGCAGAGAAGGAATCGGAGGATCGATATCGTGGGTTGCTGGAAGCAGCGCCGGATGCGATGGTGGTGCTGAATGAAGACGGCAGGATTGTGCTGTTGAACGCTCAAGCTGAAAATCAGTTTGGCTATCTGCGCGATGAGCTGCTGAATCAGAGAGTGACCAATATTATTCCGACTGGCTTTGCGGAGCGATTGATTGCTGATGGAAGCAGAACCGCAGCCGAAGCATTGGCACAACAGATCGGCACCGGAATTGAACTCATCGGCAGACGCAAGAATGGCAGTGAATTTCCGATTGAGATGATGTTGAGCCCCCTGGAAAGCCCTGAAGGAATCCTGGTAACAGCCGCGATTCGCGACATCAGTGTTCGACGGGCCGCCAAAGAACATCTGGTGCAGATGGAATCAAGATACCGCGGTCTGCTGGAGGCTGCACCGGATGCGATGGTGGTGGTGAATCAACGCGGCGAGATCGTGCTGCTGAATGTTCAGGCCGAGAAGCAGTTTGGCTATCGCCGCGATGAGTTACTTGGACAGATGGTGGTGAACATCATTCCTGAAGGGTTCGCAGAGCGATTGGCTGCGGATGCGCTGCGCACCACCGAAGATGCGTTAGCACAGCAGATAGACACCGGCATTGAACTGTGCGGCCTGCGCAAGAACGGCAGCGGGTTTCCAATCGAGATCATGCTAAGCCCGCTGGAAAGTGTAGACGGGATTCTGGTGACGGCAGCAATCCGGGACATTACGCTTCGCAAGAAGAGCGAAGAATTTTTATTGCAGAAGGTGCAGGAATTGAATCGATCGGTCAATTCCGCGCGCGTGATGACACAACAGATGGCCCACTCCGCCGAACATGACGCGCTAACGGGCCTGCCAAACCGGCTGCTGCTGAATGACCGCGTGGAGCAGGCGATCGCCCTGGCGGAGCGGCATCATAATCAAGTGGCGGTATTGTTTCTGGATCTGGACGGCTTCAAGCATATCAATGACTCGCTGGGACATCCGATAGGCGATAAGCTGCTGCAGTCCGTGGGACTACGACTGAGAGAATGCGTGAGGACACCGGATACCGTAAGCCGTCAAGGCGGGGATGAATTCGTTGTTCTGCTGCACGAAGTGGAGCAGGCAGAGGATGCGGCGATCTCGGCAAGGCGCATCCTACAGTCGCTGGCACGGGCGCACACCATTGATCCGCATGAGCTTCACATCACGACGAGTATCGGCATAAGCATCTATCCCGAAGACGGGATGGATGCGGAGGCGCTGATCAAGAATGCGGATACGGCGATGTACCAGGCAAAGGAAAATGGACGGCAGAGTTACAAGTTCTTCCGCTCCGCGATGAATGTGCGTGCAGTGCAGAGGCAATCAACAGAGGAAGGCCTGCGGCGCGCCGTGGAACGCCAGGAGTTTGCGTTGCACTACCAGCCTAAGGTGGATCTGCGCACCGGCGAGATTACTGGAGCGGAGGCGTTGATACGCTGGACCCATCCGACGCGGGGACTGATCTCGCCGGCAGACTTTATTCCAATTGCCGAGGATTGCGGACTGATCGTGCCGATTGGAACATGGGTACTGCATGAGGCGTGCCAGCAGGCGCAGGCATGGAGAGCCGCGGGACTTCCGATGAGGACGATAGCCGTCAATGTGGCAGCTATGCAGTTCCGGAATGAGAGATTTCTGAATACTGTGTTTGCTACGCTGAGCGAGACCGGTCTGGATCCGTCAGCTCTTGAACTTGAGCTGACAGAGAGCGTGCTAATGAAACACGCAGAGTTTACCGCGGAGATTCTGCAAACTGTTCGGGAGCGAGGCGTGCAGGTGGCGCTCGACGATTTCGGTACGGGCTACTCCAGCTTGAGTTACCTGCGAAAATTTCCACTGGACTCGCTGAAGATCGACCAGTCGTTCGTGCGCCAGCTCACGACTACGCCAAGCGATACCACCATTGTGAGCGCCATTATCAGCATGGGGCGAAGCCTCCATTTGAGGATCGTGGCTGAAGGCGTTGAAACAGCCGAGGAGAAGGAATTTCTGCAAGCGCAGGAGTGTGACGAAGCGCAGGGTTACTATTTCGGGCGGCCCATGCCGGCAGAGCAGTTTGGCGCATTGCTGCGTGCTTCGCTGGTAGCCTGAGCGCGCGACGAACCAACCGCCTTCGGCGCTGATTCGGGTTGTAGTAGTGAATGCAAACACAAAAGGGCTCCGCCGAAGCGGAGCCCTTTTGTGCGTTTACGCATAAGGTGAAAGTCGGCGAGGCGCCTATCTTCGATCGTGGAACTGAGTCAGGGATCGTGGAACTAAGTCAGGCCCAGCTTGCTCAGACACAGGCCCAGATCGAATATGACAGCGCACACTACAGGTACCAGCAGACACTCGCAGCACTGCGCTTCCAGACTGAACAGCAATACTAGTCTTCAGGATAATTTTATTTGCTTATCGCAATTAATTAACAATAAATCACATGAAATATTACCTATATTTTAGCTTTATATTAGGAATACATAAATAAAAGTGTTTAGCGACAATATTCAGAATCTTCTTGCCAATCCTGCAATAGCCACGATACCTTGGGTGGGCGTTTTATCTATGATCAGAAGGTAACTCCATCGATGACAAATAAGCTGCTCGCAATCCTGTTCGCGTGTCTATTTGGTGGCACACTTGCCTCCGCTCAAACCGTTGGAGTTAACTTTGCAGCCCACGACCCGGCAGATCCGGCGTTGTTTGGCAGGTATTTGAATTTTGCAGGTGGGACGGACAACTTCTCAGCATCTGATTTCCAGCTCTATCAAGAGCAACTGGGCAGGCTCAAGATGGTGCGCATCTGGGGAACCTCCTACATTGACTATGCGACTCAGATCTCCGATGAGGCGCTGGTGGTGGATATGCGCGGGATCGAACTGAACAAGCTGGTGAATGGCAGCATTACAGAAGATGAGAATGTTGCCATCGTGGAGAAGAACCTGGGTGAGTTGAAAGCGAAGTACCCGTTTGTCACCCACATTGAGCCATTCAATGAACTGACCGAGAAGAGGATAGAACTATCGCACGGGATGACGGTGGAAGAGGCCTACTACAAGGGGTACCGCGTGATGATGCGCGCGGTCACTGATCTGAACAAGAAGAATCGCTATGCGAAGCCATTGCTGGTTGGTGGCACAGCGTGCATGTGGCCGCAGTACAAGAAGGGATATATGACGAACTTCCTGGCGGCGTATGCGAAAGATCCTGATCCGGCGAAGCATCTGGACTTTATTTCCGTGCACTACTACATTGACGATGCCAAGGCAGCGCTTTCATTCCGGCATGACATGGAAGCGGTGCTGGCCCAATATCATCTGCCGGTGGTTCCGATGATCATGTCGGAGATTGGGTGGAAGGAAAAGGGAGCCAAGGCACACGACGGCGACCCGAAAGACGCATTGCGCTGGGCAACCGGAGCGCTGGCGCACACGTATCAAATTGCAGAGCAGAACGTGATACCGATGCACTGGGTCTACCCGCGCAAGGAAGACCGGCACACGATGGTTTCGCCGCAGGGAGAGACGCCGGCGCTGCTGCCGAAGGGCAATGCGATCAAGCTGGCGCAGATGCTGAAGAAGAACCATGCGCAGAGTTCGATCAGCGTAGACAGCGACGGCAACGGAATTTATTCGGTGGCCACGTTTGATGAGACTGGCGTGGCCATATTGATCTTCCACTATGACGGAGGCGGCAACGCGCAGAAGACGGTGACCCTGAAGCTGCTCAACAGCGACAAGCTGCCGACGAAGCCAGGTGTGGTGACCGCATATCAGCTCGACAGAAACCATGCAAACTACTTTGCAGACAAGAAGGCGTGGCAGCTTGTTCCGGAAAGTGAGGGGACGAAGGCGGTATCTGCGCTCAACGGCATGACGATGAAGCTGGACGGGAACGCAGCCGAGTTAATCCTGCTCACCTATCCCAAGTAGGCGGAATCATTACGGGCAGCAGACAATGTCACGGTATAAGTGAGATTGTCTGCTGCAATGGAAGTGCAGTACTGGAATCGCCAACGTAAAAAGTGAACTTCGCGGGATCGCGCTTCCAGTCGTGGGTAACAACATCCCAATAGCTGAATGCACGTGCGGACAACGTCATCTCCAGATGCTTGGTCTGGCCCGGCGCGAGATGCACTCGCTCAAAGGACTTCAACTCCTTCACGGGCCGCGGCAAAGGCGGCGCTACTTCGCCGACATAAAGCTGGGCCACTTCGTCACCGAACTGCTTGCCTGCATTTCGTACGTCAAAACTCACACGAACAGTACCCTGTCCCTGGTCTTTCACCTCGAGATTGGCAAAGATGAAGCTGGTGTAAGAAAGGCCAAATCCAAATGGGAACAGGGGTTTTACGGTTGAGGCATCGAAGTGGCGGTAGCCGACGAATATGCCTTCGCTGTAGATGACATCAACCGTCCCCGGCTTGGGGTAGTAGGTGTTGAAGGTGCTGTCATTTTCGAGTCTCCGCTCAAGGCTGATGGGCAGTTTGCCCGAGGGATTCACGAGACCTGTGAGCACGTCTGCGAGAGCGTGGCCACCCTCTTCGCCTCCGTACCAAACATGAAGAAGTGCGGGCACGCGATCGACCCAGCGGGAGATATCTAAGCCACCACCACCGTTGAGCACCACGATGGTCTTAGGGTTGGTGGCGAGGACGGACTGAACGAGATCGTCTTGCCCCGGCAACAGATCCCAGGGGCGATCGAAGCCTTCACTCTCGTAATGTTCGTTCATGCCGATGGAGACAATGGCGATGTCTGACGAGGCGGCCATTGCTTTTGCATCAACAAGAATTATTTTGTTTTTCAGAATCACGCCGAGACCGGCGCTGAGCGTATTGCCATGCTTCACGTAATCCAAACGCAGATCAATTCGCTGGCCAGCATCGAGATGCATAGAGTAACTGCTGGGGGAGGCTCCCTCGGTGGAATCGTGGTCCAATACATTCTTGGAATTCACATAGAGATGGAAGGCATCGCGGCCGTGAACAGTGACAAGAATGAGATAGTCGCCGGAATCTTTCGCGGTGAACTTCGCTGTCCAGCGGAGATCCTGTTCTGAGCCGGGACCGCCACCCACTTTGAAGGAGGGGATCCAACCATTGAGAGTCGTAAGGTGAGAATGTTTTACGTCACCGGTGAATCCGGGATTGGCGAATGATTCCTGCTCCAAGCCATTGTCGAAGACTGTCTGAGCGCAGATTTCTTTTTCCGTGAGCAGGCCGGGGGTGTAGGAGACCATCACCTGATTACCGAGTGCAGCGACAAGAGCATCTCGGAGGTTGGTCGAGGACACAGTAGTGGTATAACTGCTGCCGCCGCCACCAATCGATGGAGGCATTACATTTGGCCCGATCACGGCAATTTGCTTGATTTCTCCACTATGAAGCGGAAGGATAGACTTTTCATTCTTGAGCAGAACGATGCTTTCGGCGGCTACGTCATAAGCAACCTTGCGAGCTTCGGGTCGGTCTTGCGGACCGCTCACGGGTTGGATATCTTCCTTCTCGGCGAGACCATAGCGCACGGCTAATCGCAAGATCCGACGGACATGATCATCTACGCTGGAGAGAGCGAGGGTGCCGTTCTTGATGGCCGCGTCAAGCGTGGGGGGACTCATAAATTTCCCCTTGGGCATCTCGAGATCCAGACCACCGTTGGCAGCGGCTACACCGTCGTATGTGGCACTCCAATCCGACATAAGTAGACCATCAAAACCCCAATCTTTCTTCAGAATTTGATTATTAAGGACGGAGTTCTGCGTGAGGTGTTGGCCGTTGAGCATGTTGTAGGAATCCATAACCGCGCTTACATGAGCTTCTTTTACCGCAGCTTCAAAGGCGGGCAAATAAATTTCGTGCAAGGTTCGCTCGTCAATCAGGGCATTCGTGTTGTGCCGATCAAACTCGGAGTTATTTGCGGCAAAGTGTTTGACCGTGCCAGCAATACCCTGAGCCTGAAGGCCGGTAATGTAGCCGACAGCGAGGCGCGAGCTGAGGTAGGGATCTTCGCCAAAGTATTCGAAGTTACGACCATTCATGGGAGCGCGATAGATATTGACGCCGGGTGCGAGGAGGACTCGAACTCCACGGATTTTGGCATCCTCGGCGAGTGATCCGCCTTCTCGCGCGGCGATTACAGTATCCCAGGTTGCGGCGAGGGCCAAGCCCACCGGATAGGCGGTGGAGGGGCCCCAGGTCCTGACGCCGGAGGGGCCATCTGACATCTTGATTGCATGCAGTCCAATCTCGGGAACTGCAAAGGTATACATTCCGTTGCCGCCCATCAGCTTCAACTTCTGCTCCAGCGTCATCTTCGACAGCATGGCCTCGACCCTGGCATCGACGTCAGGCGAAACTGGCTGCTGTGCATGCACAGTAATGCACGGAATGATAATGGCAAGAATGGCGTAAAAGAAACGGCCAAGTGTGCGGCGAGTGATGATTGCGGGCATGGTGAGGAGTCTCTCTTGTGGTTTCTATGGATGAATGGAGTGAACCTGCACGTTGGTCGACTGAATATCTAGAGCGTCTTGATACGAATATTGCGCCATCTGCAGACCGCGCCGGGCGCCCAGCGATCATTTCCGAGGAAGTCTTTGGGGCCGTTGCTGTGAACTTCGAAGGCGATGTGACCGGCACGACCGACGAGCCCATCGACAGCGCCAGGATCCCAGCCGGGACAAATCATTTTTGCCGTATCAAGCTCTGCGACCCTAATGCCATTGATCCAGGTGGTTAAATGCGGGACAGCACCCACGCAGCGGATGCGGTAATGATTCCAGCCGTGGAGATTCCACACGCGCAAGAAATTTTCTACAGGAACACCGTAATCAAGCGGTACATGATGCGTGGCGTCGAGCGGCTCTGACGGCTTCTCGGGGATCAGCCCTATCAGGTTGCCATCCTCATCGCGTTCACCCGTGAAGCAGTAGTCGCAGGCATGAAAGCCGCCAATCGCGTTTCCGTAATAACCAACGAGAGCTCCGTGTGGACGATAGTCAATGCAGACCTGAAAGCCCACGTTGCCTTGCGCATTGCTACGAACCATGACGCCGGTATCAGTAGGCCAATCGGTGTGAGATTCGAGTTCCAATTCAAAGTCAGAAAATGTTTCTTCCGAGGTGAGATAGGCGCCAACTTTCGGCTTTGCCTGTCCACCGATCAGAATCCCGTTTTGTACTGCCCATAGTCCGAGGCTGGGGTTCTTGAGATCGCGGGGTTGAGGCTTCCAACCGGCGAGCGAGCGGCCATCAAAGAGTGAGCGAAAACCAGCTACGACGGGTGGATTCACGGCTGCCATAAGGTGCGCGGAATGAAGTTGTGGGAGGGCTATGCAACCTGCAGTGATGGATGCATTCTTGAGAAAATCCCGGCGGGTCTCGCGCATGTCAGGGCTTCCCTTTCACAACCTGCGTAATATTCAGTCCAGTTTCGTATTCCAGTTCCAAGGGAAGATAACCGTCGTATTCATCGTTGCGCATCATGCCCTGCCCCTTCCAGGATGCGACGTAGTCTGGCCGCCAAGGGCGTTGACCCCAGTAGTATCCGCGGAAGGGATCACGGGTCTGAGCCATCCAGTCAATCAGGCGATCATGGAGACTGTCCCGAATCACCTTGTGTTCAGATGAGTTGATGAGGTTATGCATTTCATGGGGATCGGACTGCAGGTCATAGAGCTCGTCAGTGACCATGACATTCACAGCAAGCTTGTAGCGGCCATCGCAGATGCAACGGATGGGCTGGAAGCCACCGAGGCCATCAAGCCCGATCTCGAAACGTCCAAACTCAATGAAGACTTCGCTGCGGATGGGCTGCTTCGGATTCTTGAGCATGGGAAGGAAGCTTTTGCCCTCGATCGTCTTGGGCACTTCGAAGCCGAAGAACTCCATGAGCGTGCCCGCTATATCAACATGGGAGACGAGATTGGAGCAAACGGTATTGGCGGGAACCTGGCCCGGCCATTTTGCGAGGAAGGGTACGTGGGTAATCTCTTCATACATCGCTGGACCTTTATCTGCGAGATGATGGCTACCCTGGAAGGTGCCGTGATCGGCAGTGTAGATAACGAGCGCATTAGGAGCTACCTGCTGGATCTTGTCGAGGATGCGACCGATCTCGGCATCGCAGAATGTATGCGCACCGAAATAGTCTGGATTCTTGACGGGATGGGAGCCATTTTTCAGGCTTCTTGCGCCCCACAGGCGCTGCGATGAAGGCTTATCCGTGAGTGGATCGTCGAGATCGGGGCCGCCTGGAAACTCATAGTCCTTATACATTTCGGAGTATGCAACCGGGCTGACGAAGGGGTGGTGTGGCTCGTCATACGCAACACACATCAGAAAATCCTTCCCCCGGTTGTTATCGAGGAAATCGATGGCGCGGTTGGAAACCCTGTGCGCGTAGCACTTTTCGACGGGCCACGACGGATCCTGAGAAGTAGAGGGCTGGCGAGAGCGCAGGCGATCTTCGGGAGACAGTTCCTGCAGGAAGGTGCGCATGTCATACCAGTACGCGGGATCCCAACCTGGGGGCGCAATGCCGCTGTCAAAATAATCTCTTCCGGAAAGATGCCACTTCCCCATAAAGGCACAGTGGATGCCCTGGTCTGTAAGGCGCTGGCCGATGGTGTGCTGATCCGCACCGAGTTGCATACTGTTGCCCCAGACCCCGTTGGTGTGAGGAAACGTCCCCGTCCACACGGCAGAGCGCGCGGGCGAGCAGACAGGCTGGCAGTTGTAGGCTCGTTCGAAGCGCATGCCTTCGGCAGCAATGCGATCGAGATTCGGCGTCTTGAGTCCAGTCTGCTTATTACAGTTCAACATGTCGTAGCGGACAGACTCGCCGAGAATGACAACCACCTGCCGGGGTTCCGAAGTGGCAGACTTCTTCAGAACAGGTACGTTCGGCTTTGTGGCGGGATTGGAGGTTGCCTTGGAGGCAGGGGCGACAGCCGAAGCGATACCGGCAGTGCCCGCGGACTTCATAAAATCTCGGCGATTCATGGCAGAGGAAACTCCTGATAACCGCTGCATGGAGCAAGCGGAGGTTAAGAATCACAAGGGTTTAGTTGGCAGCATCTCCAGCGGGGCTAATCTCGTAGGTGACGTAGGCAAACCGCTTGCTGTCTGGCGACCAGGAGTTAACATTCATCGTTCCCTGTCCGCCAAAGAGCTTGACGATTTCCTGCGGATGGAAGTTTGCCGGTTTTGCGCCTGGCTTGGAGGACGGCGCAGGCATGAGGCGCAAGACCACATTCTTGTTGGCAGGGTGATTGGGCACTCCCTTTTCAAAGGAGATGAAGACCATCCATTTGCCGTCTGGAGAAAAATGGGGAAACCAGTCTTCCAGTGCGTCATTGGTAATTTGCTCGGCTTTGGCATCGTTCGCACCACCGCCTGAGGCGGGTATACGCCAAATATCCCAGCTACCACTGCGATCTGAGTTGAAATAGATCCACTTGCCATCGGGTGAGTATTCTGACCCGTCGTCGTAACCGATGTTGGAGGTGAGCCGCTCCTCCTGGCCACCGGCAATGGGAATGCGATAGATATCGAAGTTGTTATTACGCTGTGCGCAATAGGCGATCCACTTGCCATCTGGCGAGAAGCTATGAAAATAGCTAGGCGTATTGCTGGTAATGGCATGGGGTTGTCCGCCTTCTGCAGGGAGAAGATAGATATTGCCAGCAGAAACTGCGAGGGTCTTGCCATCGTGAGAGATACCGTGATCGTTATTGATTCCCTTCACGTCACCGGTTGCAATTGCGACCGGTGTACCCGTTGATACATCGATCTTCCAGAGTTTGGCGGGGGTATTCATCAGCAGATATTTTCCGTCGGGCGACCAGGCGGGAGCCTGATAGTTGCCCTCAAGACTAGCAATTACCTTACTGGTCTTCGTTGCCATATCGTAGACATTGACCTTGCTGGTCACGCGGCCTTGCGACTTCGCCTGCTCGGGCGGACCATCGCGAAATTCAACAAGAGTGCCATCGGGGTCCAGGATTCCGAATTCCATCTTGCCATCAGGGCCAATATGCGGAGGTCCCGTCGTCTTCGCACCAGCATCAACCGCAGATTTGTAAGTTACCAGAATGCCGGGAGTAGCGAAGCCGAAGTGCTGCACCATGCCAGCTTCATCGCGCGAAATCGGCAAAGGCTTGCTGATTAGTTCGACGTAATCCTTGCTCCGGCCGGGCAACTGCATATTCACCTGCTGACCTGGAGTGGGACCCTCAGCAGATCCGCGCCATATCTCAGTGAATCCCATCGTCTTGTAAAACTGCAGAGCGGCATCCATGTCCGTAACAACGATGCCGACAAACTGCATATGGTCAGAGAGGCGCTTGCCCGATACATTTTTGCCATCGGTGTTGCTGTGCAGGGAGCCAGGAAGATACTGGGTGAACTCAAGAAATGCGAGTTGTTGCCCGGGGGGAGGGCGGATGCCGAAACTCTTGTTACCATCGAGGCCTGCGTTGATGGGGCCGGGCTTCAATCCTCGATCGAGCATCATCTGATGGAGCTTCTCCAGATCATTGGTGATGAAGGCGACGTGGGTCATGCGATAGGGAGCATCCGGCTTGAGGCCGGGATATATTTCCAGAAACTGCGTGTCGTTGACCTTGTAATACTGCAGCATGAGTTGCTGCGGAGCCTTTGGCATCATGAGGTCGAAGGGCATCTCGTAGCCGAGAACGCCATGATAGAAGTGGCCTGCGCTGGGTATATCAGTGACGCGAATGCCAGCGTGACCAAGACCGACGAGCGGGAGATCCTGCGCGCGGGCTGTGCCTGCAAAAAGGGCGACAGAACACAATGCCAACCGGGCCAACCGACTCATTCGCTCTCCTGCCGTACAAGTCCGGGTGAAGAAATCGGCCACGGACACAGCTTGCAGATTGTCGAACCGACAACTATATGCGAAACAGAACTATATGAGATACAAGTGGATGTTGTCAATCAAGAATCTGCTAATGCTCACACACCGGAGGCAAGGCTCCGGCGACCTTTCGCGTATAAAATACTGTATTTTTCCATATTATTTCTACTATAGAGCACTTTACAACGGGATATGCGGGGCGTATAAGTTTTCGGCTTCATAAAATCTCTTTTCACGCTTTATCAATCTCATCTGCTCTTGAAACCGGAGGACTTATGACTTCCCGCAATAAGATAGAGTTTCGATTCAGCTCCTTTGTTATGGCCGGACTTGTGCTGCTGTTGATTAATTTCCCGTTACCGGCGTTTGCCGGGACGGCAACCCATCTCGCGTTTGACGCTCCCCCGCCAAGCAATCATCTCAACGGGTTCCAACTAAACAGCGTAAAGGTGGACGTAGAGGACAGCTCGAATGCAATCGTGACGACCTCAAGTGCGTCTATCACGCTGACGCTGACGGGGCCGGCAGGCTATACCAACACGACGACCCACAACGCATCGAGCGGAACATGGACCTTCAACTATTCAGGGCTCGCACTCTCGACGCCAGGGATGTACACAATGATCGCGAGCAGTGGAACGCTTACAAATGCTAACCAGAACCTTGGAATTACTGCCGCCATGATACCGCCGCAAAACACCATGCTAGCGGGCATGTTTGCCAACGATTCCGAGAACGGTCTGAACTATACGACGATCGACCAGTTCGAGACGGCGATTGGCCGCACCTTCTATCTGGACATGTACTATTTCGCGTTCACCGATTCGAAGTTGCAGTCCAGCAGTGCATTTGAGACTGCGATTGGGACTGACGTTACAAACCATCGGATTCCGGTGGTTTCATGGAAGTGCCCAGCAGCCGGCGCAGGAACCATCAGCCAGATCGCGAATTCGACGACCTGGGATACCACGATTGCAGGCGTGGCGACGACGCTGGCGGCACATCAGGGGCCGGTGCTTCTGCGCTGGTTCTGGGAGATGAATCTGGTGAGCAGTGGTGACGAGACATGGAAGTGCCTGAGCTATCCCAGCAGCGGCAACCCAAATACGGCGACGGTCAATCAGGCACATACGGACTTCATCAATGCGTGGAACAAGATTCAGAGCATCTTCCAGACGAACCATGCAAGCAATGTGATCTGGTTGTGGAATCCCGGCGCTGGCAATGACAAGGCTCCAGACGGAACGGAGAACGGCACATATACGGATGATTTCTATCCGTCGACCAACAGTGTGAATGGATGGTCTGCTGTGGACTGGATAGGCATTGATGCGTACAACCGTCAGAACGACGATTTCGAAAAGACGTTTCTGAACGGCGCGGCAGGTGATGCGAGTTATGGCTACAGCGAGCAGCTTGCACACGGAAAGCCGCTGATCATCGGAGAAAACGGGGCGCTCGAAACGAGCGAGACGCACCAGATCTCATACTTTGACCAAGGCGTCTCATACTTACAGGCGTACACACCGGCGTACGCGGCTTATATGTACTTTGCATCGCACGCAACGTTCGACTGGGACTTTACGACTAGCGGATCGCCGAATGGATTAACAGAGTACAGCAGCATGGTGACGGATCCATACCTGTCTGCTGTAAATCCGAATTCGCAGCTTTCGTACAGCACATACGGAAACTTCAACGACCATGTGTATGTGGCGATGACGTCAACAAGTGTGACGCACGGAGTGGCGACAACGATCAACTTCGAACTCGGCTCGACGACACTTTCTACCCATGCGCCGACGGGGACCGTATCCATCTACAGCGGAGGCAATAATCTGACACCGACAGCCGTCACGGTTTCCTGCACGGTGGGCAACTACTGCAAGGGCTCGGCATCGGTCACGTTTGGTACGGTCGGAACGCATCCGCTGGTGGCGGTATATTCCGGCGACACAAACTACGATGGTGGGCAATCGTGGCCCATCTACGTAACCGTCAACTAAGGTGAATGCGCGCCTTCGCACGGATTGCGGAGGCGCGCATTGCAATACTTTGTAATTTCAGACGATATACTTCAGCAGGTTTTTGTAGCTAAGGGCAAGGCTATCGAGCGCGGGCATGGTCGTGGTGTCTTGCTCGACGAATATCAATTTGCCTGTGCTGTCTGCAATCTTCATAATCGGCTCCCAGTCGATGGTGCCGGTGCCAATCTCAGTAAAGAACTGCGAGGCCTTGCCGGGCGTGTAGGTGGTGGTGGCTCCGGGAAGCCTGTCTTTCAAGTGGAGCATCGATATCCTATGCTGGTGTTGTTTCAACAAAGTCAACGGATCTTGCCCACCCTGAGCGACCCAGTAGCAATCCTCTTCCCAACTGACGAGCTGCTGGTTGGTGTTATCCAGCAGGATTCTGAGCCCAGTATCCTGTGGGCCGGGGGCGCCATCGCCAGTGGCAGGTGGAAGTGGCTGGAATTCAAAGTTATGGTTGTGAAACGACAGCCTGATATTGGCTGCCTTTGCCAAAGCTCCCGCTTTGTTCAGGCCTGATGCAGCTTTCATGAATCCTTCACGATTTTGCATCGGCTTAGGCAACATCGCGCAGACCATATGGCTCACACCCAGGTCGTGGGCATACTGTACCTGGGTTTCGAGGGTGTTGTACGAAAAATGAGCGCTGGGTAGAGTGAGACCAGCATCCTGAACCATGGCCTTCAACTCATTGGCTGGCCGGGCATGCATGCCGGAAAAGCTCTCAACCATGGTGTAGCCGATCTTCCGGATGGCAGCGAGCGTGCCGGGCAAATCGGTCATGACTTCCTTCTGCACGGTATAAAGTTGCACTCCTACGGCAGTAGGCCGGGTGCGACACCACAGGCGAGGAGCAGCAGCGCCCGCGACAGCGAAGGTGGAAAGTTGTAAAAATTGCCGTCGATTGGGATTGGTCATAAATGTCATTCTCACGCTGCGCCGTTGGTGGCCTTGCTTAAGCCAGGAGAGGCGACCGGATGAACATATCACATTCCACGCGAGACACGACTATCAAAGGGGAGGGTGAGCGGACACTGTGACTCCTACTTGGAGGCGCGTGAACTGGTACTGGTAAGCACGACATCGAGGGCACGCTCGATGGCGCCTTTGAGGAAGAGCGTGTCCAGAGGAGAGTCAACCCGTTGAATAAGAGTGTGCTGATGGGGCAGAGCGAACGCAGACTTGAGCTGCTTCTCCAGGGTCGGCCAAACCCTGGTAAGCGCCCCAGCGAGAACAATCTTCTCAGGATTCAACGTGAGTGCGATATTGGAAATGCCAATGCTAAGATATTCGACAGTCTGGCTAAGTGCGGCAAGCGCTTTGGGGGAGCCTGCGTTGACTTCATCCAGGAACTCCGCGAACCTCGCTGCACTGAAATCCAAACGCGCGTTGTAACGAGCCCAGGTAGCACTGTCGCAGATATACAACTGCAAGCAACCGCGCCGGCCACAGTTACAGAGCGGGCCCTTGGGATCGATGACAGTGTGACCGACTTCGCCGGCATAGGCCGCATCGTAGCCGGAGTAAAGATTATGCTGAATGACAACGCCTGAGCCAACGCCAACATCGCCGATCACCAACAAGACGAAGTCGTTTACATCTTCGTTCTGCTTCTCTCCAGAGCGCAGCACAGCGGTGGCGGCGAGGCCAGCGTTGTTAGATATGAGGCATGGAATGCCAATCGCCTTCTTGATCATAGTGGCGAGATCGCACCCGGAATACTTAGGCAGACCGGGTGTCCAAATGGTGGATGCTCCATCGGACTGACGATTGACGATGCCGGGAAGGCTGATGACCATCTGGCTGACGATGCGTGCAGAGGCTGGCTGGTCAAAGTTTTGCGTCACGGTCTTGCAGGCTTCGCGCAACGTCTCGACGAATTCTTCAGGGGTCTTCGGGGTTTCAAACGTAAAGGAACTCTCGACGTGACCATCGAGCGACGCGAGTGAAACAGTCGTGCGCAGACGGCGCAGATTGACTCCGAGAACGCCAAAGGAACCGCGCTCGAGTGAAATCAGGGTGGGGGTGCGACCGCGGCCGCCTGTCTTGGCGCGCTCTTCGCGCAGAAGTCCGCGTTTCTGAAGATCTTCAACGATGATGGATATGTTGCTGCGATGGATACCTGTGTAGCGTGCCAAATCCGCGCGAGATAAGGGCTGATATTGCCGGATGAGACCGAGGACGGCTGCGCGGTTCAAATGACGCACGGTTTGGGGCTTTGCGGTTACCAACCTGCGGTTCGGCCTGATCTTCTCATCGCCCTTACTTTTCATTCGGCAATGATAAACCCATGCAAATGACTTAATAAAATATTCGAGGAGCTAAGGGCTTCCCGGGGGCTTGTCAAGAAGGGCGACGTGCTGTTTAATGCGATTCACAACTATTTGACAAGACACTGGCCAAGAGTAGACATTGACAGGAGTAAATCATGGGTCTTCGCGTTCGACTCTCCACAATGATGTTCCTCGAATACTTCATCTGGGGAGCGTGGTACGTTACGTTGGGGACATGGCTGGGAGTTGGCCTGCACTTCAATGGAGAACGGATTGGCCTAGTCGCCGGAACGACTGCCGTGGCGGCGATCGTATCGCCACTGGTTACGGGGGCACTGGCCGACCGCTTCTACTCCGCGGAAAAACTGCTGGCCGCGCTACACCTGGTTGGCGGGCTATTGCTCCTCCTTGGTTCGCGGCAGCACCGTTTTGTGGTGCTTTACTGGTTTTTCTTAGCGTATTCGATCTGCTATATGCCGACACTCGCGCTGACGAACGCTATTTGCTTCAGGCATGTGGCGAGTGTTCAGGAGCGCTTTACAGGGATCAGGGTGCTGGGTACGCTGGGCTGGATCTTCGCCGGCATCGTGGTGAGCTATGCAAACATCGAAGCTACTGCGATGCCGGTTCGCCTGGCAGCAGGCTGCTCGCTTGTGATGGCTGGTTATGCGCTAACGCTGCCTGCGACGCCACCGGATGGACAGCAGAGGAGCTTTGGTTTGGCAACGCTGGTTCCGATGAGCGTTTTGCGTCTCCTGAAGCAGCGAGAGTTCGGAGTTTTCGTGGCGTCGTCGTTTCTGATCTGTATTCCGTTGCAGTTCTACTACGCCTTTACGAATCTTTATCTCAACGAGAGCGGAGTGCAGAATGCTGCGGCCAAGATGACGCTGGGACAGATTTCGGAACTGGTGTTTATGGTCACCATTCCGTGGTTCTTCCGTCGGCTGGGAGTGAAATACATGCTAGCGGCAGGGATGCTGGCGTGGGTAATTCGTTATGTGTTATTTGCGTATGGCGACACTACGGGTCATATGTGGATGATCTTCGGAGGCATCGTGCTTCACGGGATCTGCTACGACTTCTTTTTTGTGAGCGGACAGATCTACGTAGACAAGAGCGTTTCGCACAACGTGCGTGCGGCAGCTCAGGGTTTCATCACTCTAGTGACGTACGGAGTAGGGATGCTCGTGGGCTCATATCTTTCAGGGTATGTGGTCGATCTCTTTCGCGTGCAGCGGGGCGACTTGAGCGCACACAACTGGCGTTCGATCTGGATGGTGCCGGCCGTCGGGTCTGCACTGGTGCTGTTTTTTTTCCTGCTCTTCTTCCGCCAGCGGAGCGCGGAACCCACAGCGGATGAATCGCCACTTCCATTGGAGCTCACACGTTGAGCTAGACCCACCAGGGCTTTGGGGCGGGGGCGCGCGGGAGAATGCGCTTGAGCAGGTCAACGGCCATGGTGATCCCTTCATCGATGGACAGGAGAGGGTCTTCATGTTCGATGCTGATCGCACCGTCGTAACCTGCGATGCGGAGCGCGCCGAGAATCTCTTTCCATTCCTTCTCGCCATGTCCGCAGCCGATGGTTCGAAAGTTCCAAGAACGTTCTGCAATCTGCTGATAACCTTTCGTGTCGAGAACACCGTTTCTGTCCAGGTTATGGCGATACATCGCGACATCCTTGGCGTGCACGTGAAAGATCGCTTTGCCTAGTGCGGCGATAGCGCTTGGGATGTGTATGCCCTGCCAGTAGAGGTGGCTTGGATCGAAGTTGATTCCTATCTGACTGGACGTCGCATCACACAAGCGCAGCATGGTTTCGACATTGTAGACAAGGAAGCCGGGGTGGGCTTCCAGCGCAATGCGCACTCCATGCGATTCAGCAAACTTTGCAGCTTCGCGCCAGTACGGAATGGCGACGGATTCCCACTGCCACTCCAATAACTCGGCAAATTCAGGAGGCCACGGCGTGATGACCCAATTCGGCACTTTGCCAGGGCCATGATCGCCGGGACAACCGGAGAAGGTAACGACTGTGGGAACATTCAATTTCTCCGCAAGCAGAACTGCGTTACGAAATACCTTGTCGTAATTAGAGGCGGTAAGGGCGTCTGGATGAAGAGGATTTCCATGGCAGGATAGCGCGGAGATTGTGCAACCGTGATCGGATAGTTTTGCCAGATACTCCCGTGCTGCTTGAGCGCTGGACAACAATTCATCTACTGGGAGATGAGAGCTCCCAGGCCATCCCCCGGCCCCCAATTCCAGTTGCTCAATACCGAGCGCGGAAGCTCTCTCCAACATTGCGTTGCAAGAAAGTGCTCCATACACGACAGTAAAAAGCCCAAGCTTCACAGTTCACCTCTTCCTTATCCGTCCACTATGGTCTGTAGACCTCAGTGTCGACCGAATCTCTTCTCAGAAGGCAACACGATCTTTGCCATCGCGGCTTGCAGTTGAACTCCATCCACGTCTGCACTGCCAATTCTGCCGCTTGAATCGCGCACCAGGACACGCACGAAACGCGTTTTGGGGTCAATGCGAACATCATCCGCGACGGTCAGTAGTCCGGTAGTCAACAGTGCCGAGTCCGAGTCGACCATGAACGGATGCATCTTGTAGGCATTGGACGAGACAATTTGATGCTTGGCATCCAGGGCGACGAGTACAGTTGTAAAGTCTGATACTCGTCCATTCGTCGCGGGCGACCATTGGAGAGTTCTATCTTCTATCTTGAAGGTCACCCGTAATCGGCCAGGAACCTTGGACGGCTCAATGGATGAGACACTTGCATTAACTCCGGCATACTCCATTTGACTGACAGCAGCCTGTCCAAGATCAAATCCAAGTTCGTCAGAAGTTGGTTCAGGCTTTGCGGCTAACGAAGCGTAGTAGCCCTGCCGGGTCTGGGCGGTCAGTCCGGGCGGAATCATCATAATCTTTATGTTGAGGAATGTTCCATCGACCGTAGCGGGGGGAGGCCTATAGCTTAGCGTATAGAACTCAGTTCCCTGCTGAACACTGGTGTCAATGAATCGATTGAGATCATTCAATCCGTAGAAGTAATGACCTCCAGTAGCGACTGCGAAAGTGTTGAAGTTGAAATTCTGTGCGAAAGGATCTTCTCCCGCGGCCTGCTGATCGCCTGTATCGCCGATCGCACCATCCGTTACATCCAGCGTCGCAGCCTGATCAACGGTAGTGAGTTGGGTAGTGGTTGCCATAGGATCAACTTTGTATACCGTCACTCGAGCATCCTGAAGTAGCGAAACAGTGTTACGAATGGCATTCTGTAGAGATGCCTGCGAAGCATCAGTCAACCCCGTGGGATCCAAGGATGGGAAGCCACGGCCAATCCATACGAGATTCTTATGTTCTCGAAGGCCCTGCGACGAAATCGCGATCTGCCTCAACAGGGCAAAGGATTGTCGCAATAGCAGATCATTCTCTCCGATGGTGAGCTTACTGGGTATGGCGGGCGGGCGGGCATCAAGCCTAGCGATGAGAAGATCGCGGTTTCGCGTGTAGTCCTGCAGGGAGTGATAGCCATAGTCATTGACGACTATCAGCGTGGCCGGACCCGCCAGCAACACGGGTTGCGCCTTGAGGTATTTTTTCAGTTGAACGGCTGAATACGTCTTCTCATCAAATGGAGTGTTAAGCTCATCAAGCACGAAAATAGTAAGCGGAGTCTCGCCCCAGTCCGGACGATTGAAGCGGTCGAGCGCGGGCACTTCGGGGAGGGGCTTGCGATCTGTCCAGCTCTCAAAGGTGCGAATGGGCATGGAAATGTTGTCTTGCAGGACGGTAAAGTCTTCGCGCTTGAGACCGGGGACAATATTGCCCTTCGCATCGGTGACGACCACATCCAAGACCACTAACTTACTGTCCACATGAAAGGTGGGTGTGGTGGTAGATGTACTGTTGTGTGCAAGCACCTGAGCCAGCATAGGACTTGCGCCTGCTGCGAGGAGAAGGGCGGTCGCGATGAAAACTCCTGAATTTTGTCTCATATTCTTCTTGCGCGAGGCGACCCTGAACCTAAATTCGAAACGGGGGAGTCTGCCGAAAAGAGCGGGATACAGAGAACCGCTGTAAGCGAAGTGTAGCGAATACATTTCTTGGCCAACAGAAGGATGTATCGGACTGGATTGCGAATTAGATTGTGCTTTACAACTATGAGGCACGCATTCATGGTTACCTTACCAGCCGCTTAGGTGTCAATGGATTTCAGGGAGACTCAGGAGCGTCGATTTTCAGGCGTGTTTAGCTATTTAGCGCCTGCAGGAGTCTTAATAATCTTGACACACTCTTATCGTGCAGCGTAGGCTTCGACCGTCATTCAATTTTAGTCAGGACGCCCAATCAAATGAGACGTATCGAGCGATTTTGTGGCCGATGGGTGCTGCTCACCTTCCTCGCGACAGCCATGACCTGCACGCTGCATGCGCAGAGTATTACGGGCGAAATTACCGGTGCGGTGATTGACAGTACAGGGGCGGTGATACCAGCCGCGACGGTGACGCTGATTAACTCGGACACGGGCGCGACAGTCCGAACGGTAACCTCCGACTCCAAGGGAACGTACACCGTGCCACTGCTGCAAGTGGGCACCTACACGGTGACCGGGAGCAAGGACGGGTTCAATACGTCGAAGGCAGAAGGAATCCAACTGCATGTGAGCGATTCGCTCACGGTGGATCTCAAGCTGAGCATACGGGACAGTAATGCCACTGTAACCGTCACGTCGGAGACGCAGTTGGCACCACAGTTGGAGAGTGCTGCGCAGAGCAGTGTGATTTCCGGCAAGGAGATGACAGATCTCGCGCTGAATACGCGCAATTTCGAGCAGATGATCCAGTTGCAGCCCGGCGTCAGCTTCGGCGGCGACAGCGACCAGACCTACTCCGGCATGGTCAGCCCTGCAGGTACATCCAACAATGCGAATCTCTCCATCAACGGACAGCGTGCAACCCAAAATGCGTATCTCTTTGATGGAACAGACATGCTGGCGCATGGTTCCAACAACCAGGTCTCCATCTTTCCGACGATCGATTCGATCCAAGAGATGAAGGTCGTTCGCGACAGCTACGGGGCAGAGTATGGCGGTGGTGGCAGCGCTCAGGTTCAGATCATCAGCAAGTCCGGTGGCAGCGCGTTTCACGGCGATATGTACGTTTTTGTCCGTAATTCAGCATTTGACGCCTATAATTTTTTCGCCAAGCGCACCAAGATTCCACTGCCCAAGCCTGAGGACTCACGCTATGTCGGAGGCATCAGCATTGGCGGACCAATATACATCCCAAAGCATCTTACCCGCTTTCGCGACAACACCTTCTTCTTCTACTCACTCGCGGTGACGCGGGCGACACAGGGATTGATCGACAACGTGCTCAACGATCCTACGCCGGCCCAGATCGCGGGTAACTTCGGCACCAGTACGGTGTGCATTGCGTACACTCCCTCGTGTGTCATTGGTACCCAGGTCACAAATATCGATCCTGTAGCAGCCGCATATATTAAAGACATTCTGAGCACGCTGCCAGCGCCAAATGTTGACCCAGTTAACTTGCCGCAGGAACTCATTCTCACGCAGATCGGTAAAACGAACGAGACGCAGCAACTGGTCCGCATCGATCACACCTTCAACCAGCGCTTGTCAATGTTCTTCCGCTACGTGCACGACCCGATCAATGTAGTCGCACCCTTTGGCTACAACAAGGGCAATGGCTACCCAGGTGTGAGCAATTCGTATATCCCTACGGTCGGTGATGGCTATATGCTGCACGGCACCTATGCGCTGACAAATGCGACGATCCTGGATGCAGCGTTTTCATTTCAGCCCTTCTCCATCCAGGTCATTCCGACAGGACTTATGGCCAGCCAGAATTCCCCAGACATTCGGCCGAATCTGCCTTTTACGTCAACACTCACACACATACCCACGATCAGCATCAATAACGGCGCTGCGCTTGCGGCAGTCGGCCCCACCAATGACTCAAATCGCACCTACCAAGCCTTTGCCAATGTCTTTCACGTGTTTGGTCAACACTCGGTCAGCACCGGCATCAACTTCGAGCACATGTATGAGAATGTGAATCAGGGTGATACCAACGCTGGATTATACAAATTCACCTCTGGCAATTGCCCCAGTTGCTCGGGCACCGCATTTGCCCAGTCATTTGCAAACTTCCTGACCGGACATGTTGCCAATTTCACCCAGAGCACCATCGATCCTCTGGCACAATCGCGCGCCAATCTCTACGAAGCCTACATACAGGATGACTGGAAGATACTGCCGCGGCTGACGCTCAATCTCGGCGTGCGCTACTCTTTTTCTCAGATGCCGACGGATGCGGGTGGGCACCTTGGCGCGTTTGATCCGAAGTTTTACGATCCATCACTCGCACCGACTATCCAAGGCGGTGCGGGATCGACAACCGGCAACATCTGCGCAGCCCTGCCCTGCACCAACGTAGTTCCCAACCCGGCCTATGTGGCCGGAAGTTATGACGGCGTGATCCGCGGTGGGGTGAATTCGCCGTATGGCAACGCAGTCAGTAATCAACCCAAGCTCGACTTTGCGCCACGCGCAGGATTTGCATTTGATGTATTTGGTGGCGGCAAGACTTCGCTGCGGGGCGGCTTCGGCATTTTCTACAATCAGGTTCCACTGAGCGTGGTGCAGACCGCGGTGAATAATAATCCGTTCTACTCCTCGAACCTGACGTTCACAGGCGGGACATTTACCAATCCGGGGGCAGGCACGAACTCCGCGCTCATCCCGCCCAATGCTTTTGGCATTTCCAGCAACTGGAAGACCCCCTATTCGATGGCCTACTCGCTCGGCATCCAGCAACAGATGCAGCATGGATTTCTACTGGATATTCGCTACGTTGGAAATAATTCTCGCCATCTGGTTGGGCAGGTAGATATCAATCAACCTCACCCGCTGGAGTACGTGACTGCTGGCATTATTCCGGGCAACAGCGTCACCACTGCTAACACGGTTTATCTGAACCAGATCCGGCCCTACAAGGGCTATGGCCCCATCCTGAGCGAGGTGCCGGAATTTACCAGCAACTACAACGGTCTGCAGGTCGAGGCTAATCGTAAGCTCGGAACACAGTCGCGCATCAGCGTGAATTACACCTGGTCGCGGTCACTGACCGACAGCCTGGCTGATTCCGGCGCAGCGCCACAGAACAGCTACGATCCGAAGGCGGAGTATGGTCTTGCAGCGATAGATCGCCGGCATGTTTTCACCGGCCACTTTGTCTATCACCTTCCCTTCTATGCGAGTCAGAAGGGCTGGAAGGGGCACCTGCTGGGCGGGTACGAGTTTTCCGGCATCGTGACCATGGCGGCTGGCAAGCCTCTGACGACGCTGAGCAATACCCCCGTCGACCCCGCTGGACAGGGCGTGCTGGCAGGCGGGGCCATTGAGGCAGTACGGCCCAACCAGATCGGGGATCCGAATTCGGATGCACCGCATGCTCCGGACCATCTGTCACCAATACTGACCTGGTTCAATATCACCCAGCATTTCACCCTTGCACCCTCTGCTTCGTTACCGGGCAACGAGCGCAGTGGCGCGGTACGCGGGCCGGGTTATCAGGTCTGGAATATTGATTTCTTCAAAAACCTGGCGCTGACATCGGGTACACATCTACAGTTCCGGGTGGAGGCGGCCAACGTCTTCAACCACACGAACTGGACGACGATCCAGATGCAGCTTAATAACCTGAGCGCGGGTCAGGCTACAGCTGCCCGCGATGCCCGCACAATGCAGGTCGGTGCGAAATACATCTTCTAATTCGAAACATTAGACCGCTTTTCCCTCGAGGTACTCCGTGAAGAACCACAAGCGATACGCACTGGCAGTTGGAATCATATTTGCCGTCTCGTCTTTATCCGCAATCTCTCAGCAGCCTGCTCCTGTAGCGCCGGGCGAGGTGGCTCATCAGGCCCGCCCAAAGGTGGACCTCACCACCCCAGAGGGAATAACCGCGCATGAGCACCAGAAGTATCAGGATTTCATCAAGGCTTACGCTCTGACAGCCGAACAGCAGCCGAAGGTGAAAGCCGTTCTCGATAACCGTCTCGCCGAGGAGCTTGCGAATCTCAGCAACCCACCGGAAGCACGGCAGAAACGGCTGGTGGAAATCAACGCCGAGGCGCAATCAAAGATGCGCGCCATCCTCGATGACATCCAGCGCGCCAAATATAACAAGGCTCTGCAGGACGAATACAGCCGCCACCATCCTGCCGCGACGGGACTTTCTGCTACAACCAACTAGCAGCTGGCAGCTAAGACAGATATTGACACTCCTGCCCTCCTGCCTACATTTGTTGTAGTTCACTAAATAAAGAAGAAGGTCATGGAGTTCAGCATGAAATGCTCCCGGATAATCAGATCCAAGTCGGGAGCGCTCCTACATCTCCTTCTCCCCCTCGCGTTCAGCTCCATATTCGCCGGATGTGCCAATACGTTCAACACATCAACCCCTTCTATACTGCCCACACCTAACATCCATGGAATATCAGGCACTGCGTATGGCGGTCGTCAACCTATCGCGAACGCAACCATTACAATCTACGCCGCGGGTATGAGCGGCTATGGCAGTCAGGCGACTGCGCTGGCGACCACCTCAACTTCGGCTAGCGGCGGATTCAAGATTGCTCCCGGAACCTATGCCTGCCCCGCGTCGGGTGCTCCGCTGTATATAGTCTCGTCTGGAGGCAACCCCGGAAATACCACCACGACCCAGAATCCGACTGGCGTCAACTCCGCTGCGGTACTGGTCTCCCTCATCGGAACCTGTGGCTCCGTTGAAGAAAATTCATTCTTCAATGTGGATGAGGCGTCAACGATCGCGGCGGCATATGCTCTGAACGGCTTCATGAATTCAGCAGACTTTGGTACATCGAGCAACTTGGGGATTGCGGATGCAATTGGAGTGAATTTAGAGAACAGTACCGGCCTAACCAATGCTTTTGCCACAGCAAACATACTTGTCAACCCAACTACAGGCCAGACTCCGGGAACCAGTTCCAACGCTTCGGTCGAAAGCTCTAAGCTCAATATGCTCGCGAACTTGCTGTCTTCCTGTGTCAACACCGATCCAACCAGCAGCACGACATGCTCGACGCTATTCACTGACGTAACGCCAGCCGGCGCTACTGTGGCTTCTAATACGTTTGAAGCAGCCTTTTATCTTGCCTCAAACCCGATCAGCACGAACAGCGCAGGTAGCCATATAGCAACGCTCTATGGACTAGTTACCGGCACACCGCCATTCCAGCCAACACTCTCTACCGTGCCCGCAGACTGGACAATCGCCGTGAACTACCAGATACCGACGCTTGCAAGCGCTGAGAATCTGGCAGTCGATGCATCCGGCAACGTGTGGATTGACGGGGATGGAGATGGCAGCACAATTTCTGCAAGTATTGTAGAACTTACTCCCACCGGATCGCTTGCAACAACGATTACCAGCGACGGCGGCTCCAACGCAGTCAACGCTCCACGTCAGATCGCGGTCGATCTGCTGGGCAACGTCTGGGTAACCAATAGCGGCGCAAATACATTATTTGAGATTACCGGGAGCACTGTCGCCGCCGTCATTCCAACGGGAGCCACTCCCTCTGCCATGGCGATTGATGGGTCTAACAATATATGGCTGTCTGAGATCAACGCCAGTTCCAAAGTGCTTACAGAATGTCCGTATGATCCGGTCAATCTGGTTTTTTGCACCAGCCTCACCGTCTATAGCGGCATAGGAACGCAGACTCTTGGCATGGCGATTGACCCGACTGCAGGCAACGTGTGGATTACAAATCTCCACTCCAGCACTTTCGGCAATCTCGCCCAGTATCAGGTATCGGATGGCACTCAAGTCGCAACATATTACACCAGTCAAACCAGTAATGCTGATCTCCCGATCGGCATTGCATTTGATGCTTCAAACAACATCTGGTACTCAAACGAAGGCGCGACTGCCGCTGCGAGTTTCCTAGGCGTGACCAGCAATCCGCCTTCAGCCAGCCCTATTGGCATCTACACAGGTGGAGGACTCAATGGGGCGCGATTCCTCTCAATTGATGGCGCAGGCAATGTCTGGGTCGCGAACAACGCCCTCAGCACTGCTGGAACCTACTCTATCTCGGAGTTCAGTAATACCGGTTCGGCGCTCTCTCCGAATACGACAGGGTTTGCGCATGGCTTCGCCTCCCCCATCGCGGTTGCCGTCGATGGGTCAGGCAACGTGTGGGTGGCCAACAACTCCACAACCTCCAACTTTGTCTCGGAACTCATCGGCGCCGCTACACCTGTTGTAACCCCTGTGTCGGTCGCTACTGCGAATGGCACAGTCGGGTCCGTACCAGGTAACGGCGGCAGTGGTGGCTCAACAGGCGGCGGCGGCAATTCGCCGGGAGGACTGTTGATTCCAACAACCGGAGCCTACTTCGGCGCCTGGGCGAATCCACCTGGTAGCGGTTCCGTCGCCACTGAAATAGCCGCACTTGAGACACAAATAGGCCGCCAGTTTGCCATCCATCTTCATTACTTCAGCTGGACGGACAGCTTCCCCAACTCCGAAGTAACCGATGATCTGACCGGCGGTCATAACCGCGTTCCACTGATTTCAATGCACTGCAATATGGCAGACGTCAATGTGACCGCAGGCAATGAAGACGCCAGTATCCGCGCAGTCGCTGACGGATTAAAGTCCTACGGCTCGCCTGTCATGTTTCGTTGGATGTGGGAGTTTAACCTCATCAGCGGCCACACCTCCTGTCTGCTCGATCCAAACAAGACCAGCGACCCCGTCTCCGTGCAGGCAACTGACTTTATCGCTGCCTGGCGTCACATCTGGGCCGTATTCCAGCAGGAAGGGGCTACAAACGTCATCTTCGTCTGGAATCCAAGCGGCACGGATGGTATTGATCCGACACCGTTCTATCCCGGTGATAGATATGTGGATTGGATAGGCATTGATCACTATGACAAAACAGCAAACAACCCTAGTTTCAATGCTGTATGGTCAGGGCCCTATGCCATAAATAATGTACATAACAAGCCCATCATCATCGCAGAAACTGGAGCTTATGCAGCTACCCAGGGGGTTTATCTCCAGCAGGCGGAGAGCCTTTTAAAGACGCAATATCCCCTGGTCAAGGCCTTTTGCTATTTCGACGCTCCGGGTCAATCATCGCCTGGCTATGTTCTTACCGGAACCGGTATCACCTCTTATATCAATATGGCGAACGATAGCTATTTTTCATTAATGCCCTAACTAGGCGGATCGGCAGCCGTCATGTTGCGAGTCGACAAGAACCAGCATCGCACTTGAGGGAAAATATGCATATGGCATATTTTCATGGGATTCGTATTTATTCTTGACAAACAACATAAAACCTATTTAGGCTTTCGCGAAGTCTACCAATAAAGTTTTCGGGCCATGCTTTAGCCTGCTTTGGAACGGCAGACTGCATCTCCCGTTCGACGGATTTCCCTTACGAGGCACATCATGTTCAAACCCTGTGAATCATCCATTCTCCGCACTGGCACATTGCTCTCTTTGCTCAGCACCTCTACTGCAATGCTGCTGACAGGATGCGGAGCCGGAACTCCGTTTGTTGCAGCACCCTTCAACGAAGCGATCAGCGGCGTCGCCCACGGTGGCCGACAGCCAATTGCCGGATCCACTGTGACTATCTGGTCACCCGGCGTGGCCGGGTACGGTAGTGCGCCCACGCAGCTTGCCACGAAGACTGCAGATGCCTCAGGGTACTTCTCATTTGCGGCCGGAGACTACACCACAGCATGTACTGCCAACATGCCGGTGTACATCACCGTGCAGGGCGGAAATCCGGGAAACAGCACCGGGCACTCAAACCCTGCCTCTCTTCTGGTCGCACCGCTCGGCATCTGCGGTAGCCTTTCCAGCTTCACGGTCGTCAACGAACTCACGACGGTCGCAACTGCATTTGCTCTTTCTGGATTCGTCAATTCCGCCAATTTTGGAACGGCATCAGCGGATGGAATCGGCACCACATATGCCGCAACTCCTACGTTTGCGGGGAACAATAATAACGTCACGGGGATGGTAAATGCGTTCAATACCATCTTCAATTTGGTCGATCCAACACAGGGGGCTACGCCCGGTCTTGCCGCCAACGCAACCGTGGATTCAGCGAAACTCATCACCATGGCAAACATTCTGGCAGCGTGCGTAAATAGCGACCCTACCAATGGCGATACTGTTTGCTCTTCGATGTTTACCGCGGCCTCACCGACCAATTCGACTGCGACTCCAACGGCGACAAATACCTTTGAAGCAGCGTTCTATCTGGCCACAAATCCGACGAGCATGGCGGGAGCAACCTCTAACATGGCAACAGTGTACGGCACCGCGTCGCCGACTCCACCTTACGCTGGAGGATTGAGCACTCAACCAGGTGATTGGACCGTAGGGGTGAATTATGCAGTGAGCGGAATGAGTGCAGCGCAACGGCTGGCCATCGACGCTACTGGCAATGTGTGGGTTGCGAGCAGCGGCCGGGTTACGGAACTCTCTCCGAACGGAACTGTTATTACGACATATACCGGCACGCAGGGCACGTCCACAGTCACTTCACCCTGGGGCGTTGCCGTGGACTTGAATGGAAACGTGCTGGTGTCAGACGCTGGAATCAATCAGATTCTTCAGTTTAATGCATCCGGTTACGTGGCTTCGATTGCTGGCTCGGTAACAGCGAGCGAAGAGCCGTACGCGATTGCGATCGACAAGAACAATAACGCCTGGATTACAGAAACCACCACTCCGACCGTGACCGCAACACAGACCATGCAACTCGGGAAATGTCTCTGGACGACAGGAACAAGCAGTTTCTGCACCGCAACGACCATCAACGCTACTGGATCTGCCGGCCCGTTCGGCCTCGTGCTCGACAAGAACAGCACAATATACACACTCAATCAGTTCCAGGCACTTACGACAACCTCCTCCGGGAACATACGCAACTGGAACGACAATACGGGAGCCGGCAGCAACAACTATTATGCGACCGCACCGACGAAGGTCTGGTTCCCGACGGGTGCGGTATTTGATGCGAGCGGCAATATGTGGATTTCAAATCCTGCCTATAACAATGCCAGCAGCACAACCTACGGAACGTCTCCGACGGCCAGCTTTATTACGAAGGCACCAATCACCTATAACACCTATCCGACTGTAGACGTTCCGGGAACAACGGTGAATACGTACACGGGCGGCGGGCTGAACATCGCAAAGTACATCGCGATCGATGGCAACAGCAATCTATGGATTGCTAACTCGGGCGGTAATGGCAGCTCGCCGACTACCTATTCGGTCTCTGAGTTCAGCAACGCGGGCGCGGCTATCTCGCCGGCAACGACAGGATTTGTACATACGATGAATTCACCGTTTGATATCGCGGTGGATGCCTCCGGCAATGTGTGGGTGACCAGCTCGAACACGGCTTATGTGACGGAGATTGTGGGCGCGGCTGCGCCTGCGGTGACGCCCATCGCGTTCAACACGAAGTACAACACCTGGGGCGTGAAGCCCTAATAACCGGCACCCACTTTGGCTTGAGGGAATCGCCTGTTTACGGGGCCGCGAAGTACGTATCGTTGCCCATGGCCTCGAAGCCGGCGATTCCCTCGGTGTCAAAATTCCATGTGCAGGGGGTGTACTGCCCCGGCGAATCAAAGTAGAGAAATGCGCGGACCATCGGAAAGGCGTAGCCACCACTGTTCGCGCGGCTGGCGATCTCGGTGGTAGCCGTGGCGAGGTAGGCCGCCTGATAGGTAGGACACTCACCCGTCTCCGCAATCATGATCGGCTTGTTGCCGTAGGTTGCATTCTCAAATTCCTGATAGAAGGGATTGAATACAGTGCCAAAATCATGTGCATTCACTTTGTCGTATCCGTCCCACCCGATCCAGTCTACATAGGCATTGCCGGGGTAGTAGGGCGCGGCATCAGGATTGACTACCGGCCCAGCAGGATTCCATACCCATGAGACATTGGTCGCTCCCTGGGATTTGAAGATGTTGTAGATGTTCTGCCAGGCGCCGATAAAGTTGGCATATTGCGTTGCCATCGTTCCGTTGCCGCTACAGGCTGGCTTGTTGGTGAGGTTCATCTCCCAGAACCAGCGAATAAAAATTGGTTTATTGAAGGTCTTCACGGCCCGTGCAGTGGCGACGATCAGGTTGTAGGCAGAGACATTGACCGTGGGACTTGCCGCAGCAATAACACCGTCGTCGTCAGAACAGCCCCAGGTAATCAGTGGAATGCGGCCTGCGTTCTCATCATCAATTTCCGCCTGGTCGGGGAAACTTGGGGTGGAGTTCGCAACCGTATTTCCTTCTGTTCCCCAGCCGTAGTAGTGCATGTGGACGCGAAGCTTCTGGCCTATCTGGGATTCCAGCGTGGTGGTGTAGCCATTCACACTCGCCGGATCCGCAGCGCCTGCCGCTGGATTGGCCCATGCTCCAAAGTAGACGCAGCCCGACGGGACGGGAACATTAGCAGCGGTTGGCACCGTGCAGGCGGCAGGTTGCGTGGGGGTGCTCGACGTCGCCACAGTAGAGACTCCACCGCAGCTGCAAAGAGCGACGACACAACCAGCGACAAGCCCGGCAGCAGTGGACTTCCATTTATGGGGCAACCTTCGAATCTTCAACTGTGGCTCTCCCTGTCAATCCCGGCTATCCAACCATCGACTGCTCTAACGACGTTAGCGAACTGGCACAACGGCAAATGTGATCGTCGCAGTGTGCGTTGTAGCGCCCGCAGTCGCGGTCACGGTGACGGTGCTCGTCCCTGTCGGTGTCAGAATGGCATTGGCAGCAGGAGCCGTACCGGAACCGCATCCAGCCATTCCAATCCCTATACAGAGCAACGCTCCCAGAAAGAGTGCACTGACGAGACGAAGCTTGCGGACGTGCTTGCCGAATCCGAGGAGTCCAGCAAATAGAATTGCCGGCAGGCCAAAGAGCAACAGAGAAAGGGAGGGAGTTGGCAGATTAAGTAATCTCACGCTACCGATGATCGTACCCGGCCCGGCGGCAGCGAGTTGCAGAAGGCTCGTCGTTGACGGAGGAACGGTTGTGGTACTGACCGCCGGAGTTACTGTATTGGGGACGAAGGTACACGAAGCACTCACCGGCAATCCGGTACAAGTAAACGAGATCGGCAGTGCGAAACTTCCTGATGTGATTGTGGTGATTGCAATGGCTGCGCTGTCACCCTGCGCGAGCGTGACCGAGCTGGGACTGAGAGTGAATGCGAAATCCGCAACGGCAGACGTGACGGTGATGGCGGCAGAGGTAGAAGCGGAATAGTTGGTGCTTCCGGAGTACTGAGCAGTGATGGTGTTGACGCCAAGAGACAGTGCGGTAGTCGCCAGGGTTGCCTTGCCTGCTATTAGTGTCGAGGTTCCCAGCAAAACACTACCATCGAAGAAGCTCACGCTCCCCGTCGGAGTACCGCTGGTACCGGGACTCACCGACGCCGTGAGCGTGACCGAGCCACCGCTCGGCGGGAAGTAACTTGTGGAGGTAAGAGCGGTACTGCTGCCCGCTTGCGTAATTGTGACCGTACCTGAAGTAGAAGAGACCGTGTAGTTTGGCGCTGCACTTCCTGATAGTGTAGTCACAACCGGATAGACCCCTACATTCGTGGTGCCGATCAACGCTCCAGAAGATGAGTTATATGCGAATCCCGTGCTGGTCGCGTTGGACGATACGTTTGCAGTATCTACTGCGATCACACCTGTCAGTGTGGCAGACATCGCGAGGGCCGCAGCCGAGGTGGGAATGCTGGCACCAAACGCTGGGTTATAAGGAACGGTAATAGATGGAACGGCAACGGTGATCGCTAGGGCGTTAACTGTCAGTGCCGCCGAAGTTGAGTTCGTCGATGCGGAGAAGTTAGTGTCTCCACCATAGCTGGCAGTAAAGATCTGGTTGGATCCGACAAGAGGCAGGTAGCTCAGGGTTGCGCTACCGCTGATCACCGTAGCCGTCCCAATGCTGTTGCCTTTGTCGTAAAACGTGACCGTTCCTGTGGCATTGGTGCCGTTGAGTGACGATGGAACCAGCTTTGCGGTCAACTGGATGGTCTGACCGTAGATCTGAGGATTTGTGGCTGGAGTGTATGAAACCTGCAACTGCGGCGATGGATTGCCGGCGATGGTCTCAGAGAAGCTTGCTGGAGTGGCAATTCCTGCCGCTAGTCCACTGATGGTAAAACTGCCGCGCGTTGCACTTGCAGTCAACAAAGTTGCTGTAGCTGTACCTGTTGCGTCGGTCTGGACTGTCACGGTATTGGTGCTATTGGCAAACGTGCCACTCGCCCCGGTCAAAGGAGCTGTGAATATGACACTAACCCCGGCAGAAGGATTGGAGAATTGATCCTTCACCTGGACCTGCAGATTTGTGGTGAAGGGAGAAAGCGGCGTCACGGTCTGTGCGTTGCCTGCCGTGATGACGAGGGTGGTGGGCACGCCGGGGTTGGTTCCGGTACCACTCAGCGCAACGGTTTGTGTGGATGCTGCGTTGTTCAGCGCGTTGTCTGTGACGACGATGGAGCCCGAATAGACGGTGGCGCTGGTAGGCGTGAAAGTCACGCTGATGACACATTGCCCACCTGCAGCCAGTGTGGTGGTAGTTGTACAGTCGCTGCCAGCAAAGGTCTGGGCAAAACCGCTGCTGATGGAGATATTGCTGAGTGTAAGTGGCTGGTTGCCGATGTTGGTGAGGGTAACGGTCTGCGCAGCGGTGGTCGTATTCGTATTCACCGCTCCAAACGCCAGCGCAGCCGAGGTCGCGTCGACTTTCTCCACGCGGTTATTACCAGTGTCTGCAATATAGAGACTTCCGAACTGGTCTACGGCGAGGCCGCTGGGTGCACTGAGTTCAGCGGCGGTCGCATTGCCTGCATTGCCAGAAGAACCCGCAGTACCCGTGCCGGTGATTGTGGTAATAACACCGGTTGCCGCAGAGATAAAGCGGATCTTATTATTCCCGGAGTCAGCGATATAGAGATCGCCAGCTGCGTCTAGTGCAACGCGTGTTGGAGCATTCAGTTTGGCTGAGGTCGCTGCGCCTCCATCACCATTTGAACCCGCCGATCCGGCTATGCCGGCAACTATGGTGAGCGCGAAGCCATTCCACTTCCGAATCACGTTGTTGCCCGTATCGGCGATGTAGAGATTGCCGGTGGGATCAACGGTGATGCCAGCAGGAGCAGAGAGGCCTACAGATGCTGCGCTCAGCGTGAAAATCGTACCTGCGGTGTTTACTTCACGAATGACGTTGTTACCCGTATCTGCAATAAAGATATCTCCGGCTATGTCGGTAGAGACGCTCTTGGGCGCAGCAAGTGTCGCGCTCGTCGCAGCCGCACCGTCTCCCGTGTAGCCAGCTGAACCGCCAGTACCCGCAACCGTGGAGATGAAACCGGTCTGCGCGCTGATCTTGCGAATGACGTTGTTACCCGTATCTGCGATGTAGGCGTTTCCGGTGGCATCCATCGCGAGGCCAGTTGGCCCGTTAAGTGTGGCAACGCTTGCTGCCGCGCCGTCTCCGGTGTCTCCGGCTGTACCGGTGCCGGCGACCGTCGCGATGTTGCCGGTGGTGACATTAACCAAACGCACTTTATTACTCGCAGTCACAGTGATGTAGAGATTTCCTGCTGGATCGCGCACAACACTCGATGGCGTATTCAAAGTTGCAGAGGTTGCAGAGCCCCCGTCACCCGTAGAACCCGCGACGCCTGTTCCGGCATAGGAATTGATGGTTCCGGGAGCGAGGCCAGCGGCAGGTGCATTGCCGACTCCGAAGATGGGATACCCGTATCGCACGTTGCTGCTGTCGAGTGCGATGACCTGATTGATTCGCAGGCCTGGCGCACTCGGCTTGAAAGCAACCGGTGCAGCGCAAGTCGTTCCCGCAGTCTGTGCCCCGGGCACAGTGCATCCGGTGATCGTGCCGAAGGTGAAGTCAACCGGCGCCGCAGTAGCCAAACCATAACGCTGTAGCGTGTCCGCAGTAACCACGCTTGCGTTGACCGCCATGGAGGAAGAGGTGGTACCGACGCTAGTGGGAGAGAATCCTCCACCAGTTGAAGAGAACGCGCGCACGACGTTGTTGCCGAGGTCGGCGATTGCGGTCTGTCCGCTGAGTGACGAGACTGCAACGCTGGCCGGGCCACTCAGCGTCGCGAGCGTTGGGGCTCCACCATCGCCCGTGTAGCCGGGGGTTCCCGTGCCGGCGATGGTGGTGATGATGCCGGTGGTGGCATTTACCATCCTGATCTTCTGGTTTCCGGCATCTGCTATGTAGAGATCGCCAGCGGTATCGACAAAGCATCCTGTGGGTCCACTTAGGAGAGCAGACGTAGCCAATCCGTTGTCACCAGTGCTGCCTGCCGTACCTGTGGCGGAGCCAGCGACCGTCACGATATTCCCTGTTGCCGCGCTGACTTTGCGGATGTTGCTATGGCTCTTGTCCACCAGGTAGACGTTATTTGCAGCATCGATACACAAGCTACGGGGGCCGGCAAACTTGGCGAGCTTCGCGGCTGCGCCGTCACCACCGATACCGCCGCTATTGGTCGAGCCAGCATACAGTATCATCTGCCCGCCAGTGACTTCCAGGACGCGGTTAGAGGCGGAGTCTGCAATATAAAGATTTCCGTAGGCATCGATAATCACGGCGTTTGGCCCGGTCAGGGGTGAACTGAGCGCTGGGCCGTCTGCGGTATAGCTCGCCTTCACACCGCTGCCCGCCACGGTATTGATGTGACCATCTGCAATCGTGACTTCGCGAATGCGATTGTTTGTGCTGTCTGCGATATACATGTTTCCCGCGGAATCGAACGCGATGCCGTTGGGAGCGCTCAAGGTGGCTGCTGTGGCGAGACCTGTGTCCCCAGAGAAGCCTGCGGTGCCCAGCGTCCCCGCGACAGTGGTGATCACGCCGCCACTTACTTTGCGAATCGCGTTATTCCCCGTGTCGACGATGTAGAGGTTGCCGAAGGCGTCATACACCACATATGAGACAGCGCTCAGTTGCGCAGCGGTCGCCAAACCGCCATTGCCACCACTGCCAGCAGTGCCGGTGCCGGCGATCGTCGAAATGGCAGCCGAGTAGATGACAGACGACTGTGCGCACAAGGTCTGCGTAAGGGAAAATGCAGCGAACAAGAGCAGGAGTGATCGCGTACGCCGAAAGCACATGCGGAAGGAAAACAACATAGGGTCCGACCTGAGAACGGATTAGATTGCGCTTTGCAACTATAAATAAGAGCACTACACATTTACGCTAAACGGTTTATGACTGTCAACCTAAACTTGAGTGGGCGAACGGGGCAATAGAGCTTCGGATGAAGGACTGTTTACTGAAGCGGTGAGTGCACTCTATCGTCAAGGTACAGGGGCATTCTGATCATATGCTGTAAGATTGCCGCTGAGCCGCAGCGACGCATTTGGAGCAACGCGAAGAGATGGCGGCTCGCTGGCTTGAAAGATGACAAGCAATCTGCTTGTCGAAACCGATGGGAGAGTGTTAGCGTCACTTCCAATAAGTTTTTCTTGTATCAGAACTATACGTCTGAGTCCAGCTTCAAAACTTTCCCCTATAGGAGACCGTTCGCACACCAGGACGGCCTCCTACTTTTGAATTCCGAACAGGGGAGACGCTAGCGAATGGATGCCTCAGCATGCTCGGCAGCCAGAGAACTATCGCCAGCATAGACTTCGAGCTGCATTGGCTCCGCGCCGCTGGTGCCGTCGGCATGCAAAACGGCCAGATCGTCATAGCCGAGCGGAAAGCTGAGATGAACGCTCTCGCCAGGCTTCAACGTGACGCGTTTGAATCCCCTCAACTCCAGAACTGGTTCGGCGAGCGACGTGCCTGTCCGCCGGATATATAGCTGGATGATGTCGGCCCCATCCCGTTTTCCTGAATTCTGCAAATCCACCTCGGCTATCACAGCGGTTGTGCCATGCCTTATTTCAGAAACAGGGATCACCGCCGCGCTGAGCTTGAGATTGCTAATGCGAAATGTGGTGTAGGACTGGCCGTAACCGAACGGAAATAGGGGATCGTTGAGTTCATCCACATATCGCGAGAAGCCTGCCTTGCGATTGTCAGGCGGCACAGCAGAGGCATACGGTTTCACAGGGCGGCCTGTATTCCTGTGATTGTAAAAGAGCGGCTCCTGCCCGACGCTGCGAGGCATGGTAACCGTCAAGTGTCCGCTCGGATTCACATCACCCAGGATCACATTGGCCAGCGCGGGGCCGGCAGCAATGCCGGGAAACCAGGCTTCGAGGATGGTGGGAACATGCTCGGCGGCCCAGGGCAACGCAAGGGGATGTCCGTTGAAGAGCACCAGCACAACAGGTTTGCCGGTGGCGACGACGGCTTCGAGGAGCTGCTGCTGCTTGCCGGGCAGATCAAGACGAGTGCGGGAACCCATCTCGCCCGACATCTGCGGACCTGACTCCCCCAATGCAAGGATGACGACGTCAGCCTGCTTTGCAACCGAGAGCGCTGTAGCAAAACCGGCATCGGACGCGCCTGCGATATCGGTACCCTGCTCGTAGGTAAGGGTGCCGCCGGCGGCTTGCAAACGCGCGGCGAGAGCTTGCCTCAAGGTCACAACATCTTCCAGCTTCCCTTGTGAGGCCCACGCGCCGAGCATATCAATCCGGGAGTCGGCTAATGGCCCGATCAGTGCAACATGCGCAGTGGCCTTCATGGGAAGGGGGGGCGATTGGTCAGTACCCGTTGCATTCTTTAGCAGGACGAAGGATTCCTCTGCCGAGTGCTGTGCGAGAGCGATAAATTGTGCCGAGGGCGGCTGATTTGCCTGTGCGGGATTGGCGTAGGGATGGTCAAAGAGCCCGAGATCGGCCTTCAGCTGTAGAACGCGGCGGACCGCCTCGTCCACTACCGACTGAGGGATCTGGTGGCTGCGCACCAGTTGAGGAATTGTTTTGCTGTAGACGCCGTCCACCATGTCTACGTCCACACCTGCGAGCATCGCCTTCCGCGCTGCGTCGTTCACGTCAGTTGAGATACCGTGCGCCTGTAACTGGGTAATAGCCCCCCAATCGCTAACCGTCACGCCTTGAAAAATCCAGTCTCGGCGCAGCGTATCCCGAAGAAGAAACATGCTCGCCGTGGCGGGCACACCATTCAAGGCGTTGAACGCCGTCATCACGGTAGCGGCTCCAGCATCTACGGCAGCTCGGTAAGGCGGCAGGTAGAACTGCCGTAGGGTGAGGTTTGACATATCGACATCGTTATACTCGCGGCCTGCGCTGACAGCCCCGTAGGCCGCGAAGTGCTTCACGCAGGCGGCAACAGAGTCAGGATCGCTCAGACTCTTGCCCTGGTAGCCACGGACATAGGCGGCGGCGATTGCTGAGCCAAGATACGGATCCTCGCCTGCGCCCTCAATGATGCGGCCCCATCGAGCGTCGCGTGCGATGTCTACCATCGGCGAGAAGACCCAGCGAATGCCGTTTCGCGAAGACTCGATCGCTGCGACTCGAGCCGTCGCTTCAATCAGCGTAGTATCCCAAGTGGCAGACAGCGCCAGAGGAATGGGAAACGTGGTGCGATATCCATGGATGACGTCGTAACTGGAGAGCAGCGGAATGTGCAGACGTGATTGCTCGACCGCAACGTGCTGGAGCTTGTTCATCCTGTCCACATCAAACGTATTGAGTAGTGACCCAATTTGCCCAGCCGCAATTCGCGATTCCTGCCCCTCAATGTCGTTCCCCTCGGGGCCGGTGCGTTGCTTGCCGCTCTCCAGTGTGAGTTGACCGGCCTTTTCCTCGATTGTCATCTGCCCTAGCAGGTAGTTGATCCGTGCGGTATTACCGAGTGCAGTGTTGGTAGATTGCTGCGCATGAAGCGCTGGCGAGAACGCGCACTGCAAGAGTGCAACCGTGCAGAGAAAAAAACGCGGCGAAAGCATCATAATGATCTCCCTGGGCGGTGTAGTAGCTTATCGATCTGAGAACGCACGGGGCTATTCTCTTGTCTCACAATTAATATCACCTCAAAGAGACCTTCGGCTCGCTGAGCTTGTCAAGAGTGAGTCATAGGCGGCCTGCCTTAGGTATCGATTAATGGCTGATCCTTTCTGCGGCTGAAGTACAATTCGCTACTCCGGGTGATTCCTTTTGCGACGACTGTATGAAGTCCGTCTTTCCCTGATCTTGATCGCCGCCTCATTTTTTCTATGGGGGATTCTGCGGTCTTTAGATGACCTGCTCGTAGCACTCTTTCAGGCTGCGGGCACGCTGCGCTATGCGACGGCCATGCAAATTCACGCGAGCTTCTTTTCTGCCTATCTTGTTGCAAGCATACCCGCAGGGTATCTGTTGCGTCGCAACGGCTACCGCAGGCTGCTCGTCTGCTCAGTGATGCTCATGGCGCTCGGCTCCGCAATCTGCGCTCCTGCGCTGTGGACAAATTCTTTTCAGCTGTGTCTGATTGGAGTTTTTATCGTTGCACTAGGTATTGCCGTACTGCAGACCACGTCAAACCCGTGTATCGGATTACTCGGCCCGGAGCACAGTGCAACGGCGCGTCTCCTGCTCGTCCAGGCATTTGTGACTCTCGGTTCCGCACTCGGTCCCCTCACCAGCCTCGCCCTGTTCGGCGGTTGGACCAGAAGCACACAGTCTGCACCACTAGAGGCTGTTATGAACTTGGACAGAGTAAGCGGGCCAAGTTGGCAAGCATGAGCCAAGCGAAGGCGAAGTAGTGGTAGCCGGCGAGAGTCTCGGAGAGGCGTTCGTAATCTCTGGCGAGCCTGCGGAAGCGGGCTGC